>JAICTV010000232.1 GCA_025936175.1 Phycisphaerae bacterium | reverse complement strand
GATCTCGACCGAGAAGGCGGTGTAACCGCCGCGATGCCCGCCGACGCGCGTGCCGTTGACGAAGACCTCAGCGACCTGGAAGACGCCGTCGAATTCGAGAAAGAAGCGGCGCGCTCGAAGTTCGTCGAGCTCGATCGTCTTCCGATACCATCCGTAGCCGACGTAAAACTCCGGCGTGCGGAAGTAGGGGAGGTCGAACGTGTGCGGCAGGCCGATCGGCTGCCACGACGAATCGTCGAAATCGATCCGCTCGGCGCCGGCGAGGTCGCCGCGGAAGAACTTCCAATCGCGGTTGAGGTTGCGACGGACGCGCGGCGACATCATTGGACGCCGTTCACCAGCGACGCGAGGTGCTCGATTGCCAGCCGCGGGCTCGAGAGGATCGGCACGGGTTTGTCCGCGGGCGAGAGCGCATCGACGACGCGCGCCATCGACGCCTGCGCCAGGACGATGACATCAACCTGCTTCGCCAGGCCGCGCAGCGCCAAGCCGACGAGGTGATCGTGCTTGGCGCCGTCGCCATCGATGACCGCTTGAAACGCCCCTTCGACAACGCGAGATGTCAGCTCGATCGGCTTGTTCGCCGCCGCGGCGCGCGTCTTGATCAGCGCGGCGGTGGGCTCCAGCGTCGAAGGGAGCGTCGCGATCACGCCGATGCGGCGCCCGAGACGCACGGCTTCGTTCGCCATCGGCTCATCCACCCGCAGCACCGTCGCCGGCACCAGCGCCCGCGACGCTTCGACCGCTCTGCCCATCGACGAGCACGTCACGAGGATGTATTTCGCCCCCGCGTCGGCGGCGGACATCACGTGCCCGGCGAGCCGTCGCGCCGTTGCCGCGGGGCAGCAGCCGTCGCGAATGATGTCGCACAGCAGGCTCTCGTCCACCATGTTGAAGACGTTCGTCTTCGCCGCCGGCAGCAGCTCGGCCGCGAGGGTCTTGAACACCGGGATCATCGTCGGCGACGTGTGGATCAGCGCGATCTGCTCAGGCATGTTCGGTTCCGTTCTGCACGAGGCTGAAAAAATCGACGGCGCCGATCTGGCCGCCCTTGAAGGTCATCTCGATTCCGTCGGCGGGGGAGTTGGGCGCCACGACGCGCACCAGCGGCGAGCCGCGCGTCAGCTCGCCGATCATCTCCATCGATTCGATGCCGAGCTCGCGCGCGATTCGTCCCGAAGTATCGCCGCCGGCGACGAGGACGCGCTTGACCGGCGTCTCCTTTAGCACGCGCCGCGCCAGCCCCGCCAGCTTCGCGGTCGCATCGACCATCTTGCGCTTCGAATCGCTGTGGATGACGACGTTGCGACGCTCGCCAAGATGTCGTGCCGCGATGGCGACCGCATCGGGCGCGTCAACGATGACTTCCGCGAAGCCGCGAGCGATGGCGTGAGCGATCTGGCCTTCGGTCACGGGTGAGCAGCTTCCGCATAACGCGAGGACCGGCTCCGTGCGCGGGACGGGCGCAAACGTCGCCGGCGTCATCTTCCACATCGCGGTCAGCGCCGATTCGACGCCGGACGATCCGACCACGAACAGCGGTTTTGACGCGCCGTCGAGCACGCGGCCGATCACCGGCAGTTGTTCCTCTCTCAGAAGGTCAATGAGGACGACCTTGTCGCCGTCGGCGACGGAACGATCGAGTTGCTCGCGCGCGCATTCGATCGAATCGAGGTGCCGCACGTCCACCAGCCCGATCGATTTGTCCGTCTGCTTCGCCAGGTGCAGCCGCAGGTCCGCCTCATCCATCGGCGTAACCGGATGCCGGCTCATCGACGGGTGGCGGTCGAGGCGGAAGATCTCGCCCTCCGCGCCGTACCGCGCGAAGAGGTTGCCGAAGACGCAATAGCGGCCGAGGGCCGGCGCGCCGACGACGACGGGGACGAACTTCGACTCGAAGACCGCCGCGCCGACGTCGATCACGCGCCCGATGCTGCCGAGCGTGGGCGAGGAATCGAACGTCGAGCACACTTTGTAATGCACGATCGGGCTGCCGAGTTCGCGCAGCGATCGAAACACCGGCCGCAGCGTCCGCTCCATTTCCGCCGGCGCCATCGCGCGCGTCATCCCCGCCACGCCGAAGGCCTGCAGGTCCGGATACCGCGCCAGTTGCTGCGCAGTCGGCACGCCGGTGAACAGGACGGTTGGTACCCCCGCGCGGGCGAGCGATTCGAGCGCATCGGTCGAGCCGGTGAAGTCGTCGCCATAGAAGCTCATCAGTGGGATCGGCATGGCGCGGGTCTACTTCGACTTGCGTCCGAACTTCTCCATCGACTGCCGCAGCTCGACGTGATCGCGCGCGTACTCTTCGATCGATCGACCCGAGACGGCCGCATCCCACGCCTGCCGCAGCGCTCTCACCCCGGCCGCCGCGCCGCCCGGATGCGCCATGATCCCGCCCCCCGCGAGATAGAGCAGATCGATCGTCTTCGTGCGGCGATACGTTTCGGGCGCTTGCAGTCCCGTCTGACCCGATGACACGACGGGCAGGATCGGATATCCGCCGAGCATCGGCCGCAGGCACGCCTCGATCGAGCGGACGACCGAATCATCGTCCTCCCAGAACTTGTTGGCGATGCCGTTGACGTGGATCTGATCCACGCCCGCCAGCCGCCAGAGTTTCTGATAGGCAGTGAACTCGACGCCCAGGTACGGGTGGCGGTTGAGCATGCCCCAGCCGTTGCGGTGGCCGTGGACCGCCAGCGCGCCCGCGTCGCAGATCTTCTTCACGCCGGCCAGCCCCACGCTGTTGAGGCTCATCATCACCGCGGTGCCGCCGGCGCGCTGCACCGTCTCGCAGTGCCGGTGCATCGCGTCGAGCTCGCCCGAGATGTTGAACGCGTACATCACCTTCTTTCCCGTGCGATCGGCATGATCGTTGATGACGCGCATCACCGCGCTGGCGCGCTGGTCGAACGGCGAGTGCGGCGGGTCCGCCATCAGCTCATCGTCCTTGATGAAGTCGATGTCCGCGGCGGCGAGCTGTGCCACGATCTCCGCCGTTTGCTCTGGCGAGAGACCGACGCTCGGCTTGATGATCGTGCCGATGAGCGGGCGGCCCGTGACGCCCGCGAGCTTTCGCGTCCCCGCGATGCCGAACTTCGGCCCCGCAAACGCTTTCGCAAACGACGGCGGCGGATCGAAGTCGAGCAGTTTGAGTCCCGAGAACTGGCTCAGCTCGTACAGGTTCCCCTGCAGCGTCGAGACGAGCGTCGGCAGGTTGGCGCCGATGTTCTCGATGGACCAGGAGACGACGATCTCGCCGCGATGGAACGTCCCGCGCATCCCGCGCATTCCGAGCGTCCCGCCGCCCGCGCCCCCCGCGCCGCCCGCGCCCCCCGTGCCGCCCGCGCCCCCCGCGCCGCCCGCGCCCCCCGCGCGGCTGCCGGGAAGACTCGGCTCCGATACCGTCTCGATCGGCGTGACTTTCTCGATCCGCGCTCCGAAGCGCTGCCGCAGCTCATCCGTCTCGCCCGGCACGGCGACGAACGTGCCGGAGGATTGCTCCCCCGCGAGCACTTCTGCCGCCCGCTCCAGCGGCAGCGGCGTCTCGACGCGGTAGGTGGCGGTGATGCGCTCGGCTTCGCTCGGCATGATGATCCGCAATTCAATACTGTATCCCCGCCGGCGGTTGGCTTGTACTTTCCGAGGTAAAGGTTGCACGGGCCGTGCCCGTACCTTAGCGGAGGGAGCGAAGCGAACGAGCGTTCCGACCAGCCGTCCAGGCGTCGCGGCGCGTAGCCGCGGTCTGCGCACCATCGTGCGCTCTGCGGCGTGGGCGACGAAGCAGATTGATTTCGTGAGACCTTCGCCCGGTGTTACGACCGCGTGCTTCCGCTCGCAAAAGAACGCTCGCACGCACGCGGGGGCGGTTAACGCCGGAATCAGGAACTCGGCTTTGCATCCTTCACCGTTCGGTCCAACCCTTGAGTTTCGGCGTCGGTGTGAGGATCGCTTTATTCTCGATCCTATCGCCTGACGCGCCACTCAACCAACGGTCCTTAAGCAGTCGCTTGATGCTCTGGTTGATCTCACTGTCCGTGAACATGCCGATGTTTCTACCGCCACAGGTGCGCCATCGAAGTTCTTGCCACTCGCACGATGTCAGCGGCTGCGCGGCACGCTTCACCGCACGATCGACCTGCTGCGATGGCACGACGTCCGCACCGACGTCGACGCCGGCGAACAGTGTATTGCTCTGAATATTTTCGTATTGCGTCCGAACCATGTCGCACGCAGCGCGGTTGAACAGATCAAGCGCGGGTTTATACCGCGACATAAACACGATCCAGTATTTCGGGATCGGGGAGGTATCAGGCGAAACGGCAAGGGCCTCCACCAGCTTAAACCACTCGCCGAGTTTCTTCCGATACTCATCGACAAGCCTCAGGCACTTCTCATTCCAGGAGCTTGTCTGGTCTTGAACGATCGCTTGCCAATACGTCCCGCCTGCAATTTCCGTCAGAAGCGTTTGGTGTTTCTGCGAGCGCGCATGCTGCTCGACGGTTTCGTCGCCGTAGAGCACGTCCAGCCACATCGCCTTGTCGTCCGCTTCCGCCTGCTCAATCAGCGGGTCGTTCAGAGCTTCGGCGATCTTCATTTCCATGCTACGCGCGAGCGCCGCCTGCCTCATGAATGCTCGGGCCATGAAAACGATAAGGGCCTCAACGCTCGAGTTCTGCCGGACCTTATCGAAGACAAGCTTCAGCTTTCTCAAGTTGAGCTGCACGACGTCTAGCGGATCGATGTACAACAGCATTGTGTGTGTCGAGGCCGTCTGCGCGATGCTCTCGACGTCGCTGAAGCAATCTTGCGGGATCGCCTGAGCAAACGGATACGGCTTCAGCACGTCTTTCAGGTGTAGAAAGAACGGATCCCAATTCTCGTAGCAGAGCAGTTTGACCTCATGTCCATCATCCGCGAGTTCCTTGAGTCGCTTCGCAATGATAAGCGGCGACCCGGGCTCGCCGGTTAGGAACTCCCCGCGTCCGGCAAACATGTCAACGACGCAGATTGGCTTGCGGAGATCCTTCACCTTTTGGAGGTAAGGAACGAGGTAGTAGTCAAGAACGGCGTCCTTGTACTTAGACCACTCGCGTTTCGCGTCGAAGAAGCTGTTGCGGTATTTGCTCCCCATTTGGCCTATCTCGCGCCCGCGAGCGCGGGCATATCGTCCCAAGTTCGCTCATTAAGAAGGCGGCCCTGCTTGTGCTTCTGAACGCCGCCCCATTGCTTGAAGAAGAATGGGACGCCGTGCTTTAAGCAGAGGCGCTGGATGTGCAACACCCACCGTTCATCCATCGGCCTTGCGCCAGGACCAGATTCGCCGCCGACGATGACCCAATGAATCCCTTTCAGATGTAGACCATTGAGCGGTCCGATCAGCGGCTCACACGAGAGGAATCGAATGTCTGCTGGAACTCTGCGGAGCGCATTTATGCGGCCGATCACACGATCATCCTCAACGCTCGTCCCCATCCACACGTTTCCCGGCCATGGCAGGTCGCGCGAGAACGCCGCCGCGCGCTCCGGGCGCTTCGTAAGTACCTGAAACGTGTGCTGAGGGCATGAGACCATCACATCAAAGATCTCTTTGATGTAGAAGAGCGGCACGTCCTCGTGGAACAAGTCACTCATCGAGTTCACGAAGATCACGCGCGGTAACCGCCAGGAGCGCGGGAGTTCCAACGACTCACGATCTAAATTGATTTGGCCGGTGAAAACCGGCAGGCCGCCGCGCGTGCGCGTTGCAGTGTTGCGGTACTTTCGCCCTGTGGCGTTGGGCATATGGGTTAGCCGAAGCGCCATCCTCGCGGCGTAGCAGTTCTTGCAACCCGCCGATACCGGCGTGCAGCCAGCGACCGGATTCCATGTGGCATCCGTCCACTCGATCGACGATCCGATGGCCATTGGTTGCTCCTGAAGTGCACGATACCTAACGTGGTCCAAACAGGCAAGCGCGCGCGCCACGCACTCCTGTCTAAGTCGTGCACGAAGCGGCATTTCCGTGAATTATTGTGCAAGTGATGCGGATGGAAGAAGGGACGCAGCCGCGCCGTTCATTTCGCGTCGCAGCCACCCAGCTGACGTCATCGGCGATCGTTCTGACCACTTCAGCGACCGTTGTGACCACATCACCGACCGATGTGACCACATCGCTGACCGATGTGACCAGATCGGCGACCGATGTGACCAGATCGGCGACCGATGTGACCAGATCGGCGACCGATGTGACCAGATCGGTGACCGATGTGACCAGATCGGTGACCGATGTGACCAGATCGGTCATCGATGCGAAGGCTGCATCGGCGATTTTGCAGCGGGGGAGCGGTTTGCACCTCGATTCCCGTCCGGTAAACGGCGGCGCGCCGCCCGCGTCGAAAATTCCGCGCACAGGAGCTAATCCGATTAAGTCGGTCGCGAGGCAGGACGATGATGGAGAGGTCAGCAAGAGGAACGAAATCACGAACGAGTTGAGGTAATTCTTAGGAAGAGGTGTTTTATGGGCAGTGTTCTTCCCAACGGCAAGATCGAGAAGGTGCAGTGGTGTGAGACGCACAAGGACGCGTGGCAGACCAACAGCGTTGGCATGGGGTCCAGCGCTGCGACCGTAACTGCATGGGCTGCGAAGGTGGTGGCGGCACGGGCGAAGTTCGAGAACCAGAAGATGCTGCAGCAGGCGGCGCAGATGGCGACGATCGAGTTCCATGACTCCGTCGCCGACTTGTCGCGCTCGACCTCGGACATCATCAAGCAGGTGAAAACGAAAGCATCGATCGACGGCACGAACGACGCCTACACGCTGGCGCAGGTCCCGCCGCCCGCGACGCCGGGCCCCGCGCCGATTCCGGGTACCCCGTTCGCCTTCAAGGCGGAACTGATTCCGGGCGAGGGCGCACTG
Source organism: Phycisphaerae bacterium (assembly GCA_025936175.1). Taxonomy (GTDB): domain Bacteria; phylum Planctomycetota; class Phycisphaerae; order Tepidisphaerales; family Tepidisphaeraceae; genus JAICTV01. The sequence goes on along the minus strand of JAICTV010000232.1, from coordinate 1,421 downwards.
ACGCTCACGTGGAAGTGCACGAACGCGGGCAACGCGCACGGCGTGACCTACCAGATCTCGCGCCGCACGTCGCCGATGGGCGAGTTCCAGTACATCGCCACCGTCGGGCCCAAGACCTTCAGCGACGCGACGCTTCCGGCGGGATCGAGCCAGGTGACGTACAAGATCGTCGCCATCCGCTCGACCGCCAGGGGCAACGCCGCGGAGTTCACCGTCAACTTCGGCGTCGGCACCGGCGGCGAAGTGGTCGCGACGGTGACGCCCGCCCCGAAGCTCGCGGCGTAGGTCGCGCCTCGATTCGAACACGTAGAGAGTAGATGGTGGATAGTGGATGGCGCTCGCGCCTTCACTATCCACCATCCACTATCCACCATCCACGTTTTTTCTTCACTCCCCGGAGGGAGAGCCATGGTACAGATCGATTTCATCTTCCAGCCCCGCAAAGTCCCGCGTCGCCGCGAGCGGCACGCGCCGCCGGGCTCAGGGGGGGCCAACGGCATCGCGATCACGTCGGTGCAACTGAGCACGCCCGCGACGCAGGTGAAGATTCATTTCGCGAGCAACGTCACGTGGAACGGCACGGACGTGCCGAGCGCGTTCAAGGCGGACACCATCGACGGGCCGCTCGATGGCTGCATCAACGTGCTGGGGAGTGGTCCCAATTGGATCGAAGTTGAGTTTAATGGCGATGTTGCGGTCGGCGCGAACTGGCAAGTCGCCGCGCCCATGGCCGGTATCACCCCGGCGGTCGCGTGGCCGCAGAGCGGCGTCGTCACCGCATAGAAATCTCAAATTCGAAGTTCCAAGCTCCAAACAAATCTCAAAAGTCAAAAGTGGCAAATCTCAAACGGGTGCGATCGACGCGCGTTGCCCGTTTGGGATTTTTTGCCTTTAAGGCTTGGAGCCTGTTTGGAACTTGGAGCTTGTGATTTGAAGTTTCGCTCGCGTGCGCGGGCGCGGGCGTTGGGTCGGGGCGTAAGCTCTAACTTCAAAGTTGTAAGCTCTAAACAAACGGCAAAGGGAAACGGAGAAAGCAAGCCCGCGCGCGGGGGGGCGGGCGCATTTGCTTTCTTCCTTGCCGTCTTGGAGCTTGTTTAGAGCTTAGCGCTTGTCGTTTAGAGCTTTCGCGCGCTTACCTCTCCGCGTACAGGATGGGAGGGGCGAGAATCCCCATCGGGCTGAGCTTGTACCCGTACGACCAGCTCGTGCCCGTCGATCGCCAGGTGTCGGGGCCGATCCAGGTGAGGTGGTCGCTCGTGTGATGCAGCGGGCCGAAGGCGTTGTGGCGGTTGCCGTAGGCGGTGATCGCCAGCTCGTGTTTGCCTGCTGACAGCACGCCCAGGGGGGGCAGGGGGGGGAGGTGGAGCTGGAAGGGGGCGAAGGCGATCTTGCCCGCAAGTTGTCCGTCGAGATCGACCGAG
>JAICTV010000109.1 GCA_025936175.1 Phycisphaerae bacterium | reverse complement strand
TGGAGGCGGAGGGAATTGAACCCTCGTCCCAAGATAACCCGGATGGCGGCCTCTACATGCTTATCTGGTGTTTTGATCTCGTGCCGCACGCCGGTCACCAGCAATCTACGCGCGACACCAGCCGTCTTTATCTCATCCGCAACCGACGACCGAGTTGTCGGACCAGCCCGTTCTTTTCGACCAGCGCTTCACGGGCGTTAGCGCTGTGCCGACGTTGCCTAATTTATTTAGGCAGCGATTGCGAGGGTCGCGCCGAAACCGACGCGCCCACTGACATCACTGTTATTGGCAGTTGATGTTTGCTCACATTTTTAAGGGGCCAAGTGAGCGTCCCCTGCATGCCACCACCACCGTAGCCATCCGGTCGAAACCGATCGCCCCCGATGGGTTGAGTTGTCAAAGATCCGGGCAGAAGCAGTACGGACAACACTGTATATCGGTTTGCCGAGCGGGACAAATCAGCTTGGGCGCCGACGGCAGCGACGCGCACCAAGCAACGTCGCTGCGAACGCCGTCGCCGCGGCGGTCGGCTCGGGAACGGGCACGGTGAAGGCTGTCGGCGTGGAGTAGCCGCTCCAGTCGCTGTAGTTGTCCTCGTAGCGGACCTGCCAGTTGTAGACGTTCCCGGCGGTGAGGACGCCGGCGGGAACCGTCAGCGAATTGAGATGGCTCAGGTCGGTGCCGGTGTCGTAGACGATCGCGCTGCCCTTGAGGATCTGCCACTCCGCGGCGACCTGCGTCCCGCCGGGCGCGCCGTCGCTGAAGGCGTCGGCGAGGAGCAGCGGGGTGACATTCACGGTGGCGTTCGGCGCCGGCGAAGTGTTCTTCGGCGCGCTCGGCACGATGGTGTCGTGGGCGGTGATGTGAACGAAGAAATAGTCCGCGGCGCCGCCGAGCGACCAGTTGGCGCCGAGATGCGACGTCGCATGGCAGTCCACCTGGTTGTTTCCGATATAGATGACGGTGTGATCGATGCCGCTCATTTTGCCGGCGCCGCTCCCGTCCCAGTCGTAGCCGATGACGTCGCCGGGGGTCAGTTGGCTGACGGATGAAACCAACTGGCCGTATTGGTACGTGGTGCCGTACCCTCCCGATGAATTGCCGACCAGCAATTCGTCAAGCCTGGCGGCCCCGGGTTCGCCGTAGGTGCCGGCGCGCGAGGGGATGGTCAAACCCCCGCCGGGGGTGCCAATGCAACTGGAGACGTAGTGGGCGCAGTCGTCGCCGATGCCGCCGGCTTCGCCGGTGACGTTGACCGGCACCGGCTGACCCGCGCCATAAAAATTGGCGGTGCTTCCGTTGATCCAGAAATAGCCGTCGCTGACGACTTTGTTCCAGTTCGCGTTGGCGTACGCGACGGCGGCGGTGCGGTTGTAAACGACCGCCGAGGCCGAAGGCGCAACGCCGCCGATGACCGCCCACGCAGCCGTCCACACGGCGTACCTGGCGGCAGATCCCTGCGGTGCGTTACGGGTCCCTGGTGTCGGTGGTCGGAGCATCAAACTTACCTGAAGCGACGCGTGTTAAGAGATCTTCTATAAGCTTTCGAGCATCGTGCCAACACGCGCGCCCGAATGCAAGAGCATTTCATTTTTCTTGCTTCGTGCTGGGGCTGTCGACGATGCGGAATGATACCTTCGCGCCGTGCCAGCGGACGCTGATCGTCTTGACGCCCGGCGACGCCGCTCGCGGCGGCAGCTTCAGCCGCATCACCTCGCGACCGTTCGGCAGCACCTCCATCGACTGATCCATCCGCCAGTGAACACCTTCCGGCGCGACGACGGAAATGTCGCCGCTGGCGGCTTCCCCGCCGAAGTTGTAGCCGACGATCTGAACGACGTGCTCCTGCTCCGGCGGGAGCACGTACGCGGATTGCTGGAGCTCGATCGTTTCCGGCGGCAATAGTGCCTGGAGGACGAGCGAGAGGGGCTTGTCATGATTGAGCGGCGGCGGCGCGGGCGGCGGATCGAGCTCGATCGGCGGTTTGATGCCGGCGGGAAGGATCGCGTACACGGGCGCGGCCGTCAGCGTCAGCTCGCCGTCCCAAGTCCCCTGCCGCTCTCGACCGAGATGATCCATCACTTCCTCGACCGGGGCATCAAGCCTGGTCTTCACCTCCTCCTTGCCGCGCGTCCACGCGACCAGGACGAGCTTCTCTTTCCCGTCCGGCCTGGCGCGAAAGAGGTATCCGGACACTTTCGAATCCGGATGTTTCCAGCGTCCGAGCGGCTTCGCGTCCGCCAACAATCGCCCCGCCGCCGCCACCGCGAGATACGCCGGCCGCGGCGTCAGGTCTTCGTGAATGACGCCGTACTGCAGCGTGCGCTCGACGTAATGGCCGAGGATGAAATAGAACGTGTTGACGCTGCCTTCGTGCAGCGACATCGCGTACACCTTCGCCACGCGGTTGGCCTGCCAGCGGAGCGCTTCATCGCTCGGCTCGTGCGTCTTCTCATCGCTCCAGTTCACCGTGACGTTGCACTCGGTCACCCAGATGGGCTTCCCGCCGGAGACGGTGCGGTGGGCGGCGTAGTACGCGGGATAGCGATCGAACGGGACGTAATGGTGCAGGTTGTACGTGTCGAAGTAGGCCGTCGCTTCGTTGGCGCCGAAGTCGTCGATGGTCGTCTGCCGCGCGATGGCGAAGACGTTTTCGCACGCGATGACGTTCGGATTGCCGGCCTTGAGTCCGAGGTAAGCGGCCTTTTGAAACGTCGCCATCTCGCATCCGGTATGTCCGCCGAAAACGTCGATGTCGGCTTCATTCCACGGCTCGATCGCCAGCACCTCGCCCTTCCACCGTGCGGCCATCTCTTTGTAGAAGCGATACGCATCGCGGAGGTCGAGCGGCTGCCGCCGGCCGTCCGGATTCGCCCACGGCGGCGACGCGTGATTGACCTGAAGCACCTGCAGGCCCGCTTCGCTCTGGAGCCTGGCGGTGTCGTCGTAGATGTTGTGACCCGCGAACGTCCCGCGCGCCGGCTCCATCGTCGGCCAGCTCAGTCGATCGCGCACCCAGTTGATTCCGGCGAGCTGACAGAGGTTGATCACCGCGCGCTGCTGCGCCTCGGTCTTGTAGAACCAGGCCATCGCGACGTCGATGCTGATCGGACTGGTCTTTGGTGTCTGAGCCTCAAGCGGCGCGAGCACTCCGAACGTGATGCGGCGGCCGTCGTCGGTTCGCGCCTCGTAATATCCGATCGGCAGCGTCATCGCGTGCGCGATTTCCTTTCCGTCGTAGTTGAACCAATGCGCCGCATCCGCCGGCGGCGGAAGATGAATCGTCTCGCCGGCTACGAAGATGTTGCCCGGATGCTCCGGCAGCGGGCGCGGCAGATCCGCCGCCGCTGCCAACAGCGACGGCGAAAACAGGATCAGCACGAAGATAGACTTCATTGATCCCACTGGCAGATGAACCCCGTGACCTTCTTGACCTTCGCCGCCGGCTCTTCGCCGCTGAACGGGCGGCCGTCGAGATGCCCGTCACCGCTCAGGACGATCGCCTGATCGCCGGGCTTGACGTGCAGACGGCTCTTGTGAATCGGATGCCCGTCCGCGACGGTCTGCCAGCCCTCCTTGGTCTTATACCCGCTCAGCCACGCGGCGCTGCCCTTGCCGCCCTTGAGCTGATTGAGGAACTTCACCGTCCCGTCCGCCGGCGGCCAGGCCAGGAACCCGCCCATCTCCTTGCAGCGCTGATCCGCTTCGTTCCAGTCGATGCTCTCGGCGAAGTATTTGTAGTGATGGCCGTTGAAGGCGACGGCATCGGCGGGAATCGTCGCCGGCGGGAGCCTGGTGGTATCGAAAGCCGTCGCGCCTTGCTGTTGCTCCGGCTGCTGGGATCGCAGCGGCTGCTGCGTTGCCTGCTCGTCAGACAGCTCGCGCGACGTGTCCACCGCGATATTCCAGTCATGAGCGAGCTTCTGCACGCTCTCGTCGCCGACCATCACCATCGAGGCGTAATCGAGCAGGGAGTTCTGCATCACCGCCCGATACTGCTGCTTCGCCGGATCGTCGCCGGCGCTCGATGAATCGGAGACGAGCTGCCACGCGTCGGAAAGGTTCCTGGCGATGGCGGCGGTGCGCTTGGCGGCGGCGGCGAGCTGCTCGAGCGGATCATCCGTCACCGTCAACCGGGACGCCAGCAGGTCCTGCTTCAGAAGCGCATCCTGCAGCCGCTTGACCGACGCGGCCGTCCGTTCGTCGAGCGAGCGAATCGCGCCGCCGGGATCGCGCGTGATCATGTTCGACGTCTGCGCCATCAGGTCGCTCAAATCGCGCACGAACCGCGCGCCGGCGCTCACCGCCGCAAGGTGCTGCTGGTCGAGTGTCTGCTTCGACGGCGCCTTGAGCTCGAATCGATAAAGCGGTTTCGACGTCACCTCCTGGTAGGCGACTGCCTCGAAGGGGATCTGCGCCCAGAGCGCGAGCTGACGGTGTTCCAGCTCGTCCTTGCGCCTCAGCAGCGCGTCCACCTTCCCGCCCAGCGCCGCCGCGTCGGTTTGCGCCTGCCGCATCGCCTGCTGGTTGGCCTTGTAGATAAAATCGAACTGCGGCGGACGATCGGCAATCGGGTGCGGGTTGATGTAAAACGTGTTGCCGTCGCGCGGGTGATAGAAAAACCGCTGCGCCGTTCGGCCGTAGAAATCCTTCCAGTCGATGCTCATCGGCATGCCGAGGTTGCGGTTCATCAGCTCATTTCCCTTCGCTGCGTTGCGTGCCGCGTCCTGTTTGGACGCCGCCTTGTAGCCGGTATGGCGGATCTGTTGGTCGATGGCAGTGAGGGATGCTTCGACCGTGGCGAGGGTGCGCGTGAGGAAGACGACGCGATCGCTGATCTCGTCCCAGCGTCCGCCGGCGGCGGCGGTGGACTGCGACGCCGCGGGCGCCGGCAATCCCGCTGCAGGCGGCGCCGATTGCGCGACGAGGCACGACGCGTATGTGACGAGGATGACAGGAACGAACGGACTGCCGAACCGCATAAATCCTCCCGAAGAGATGCCCGTTAAAGCGTAATCGTGGGCGGGAGGAACGCCAAGTTTTACGATGACCTGTTCCCGCCGATCAGTGACGCGACCGCCGGCCGCGGCGTCGCGTCGGGATGGCGGATGGTTCCCCAAACAGCCCCGGTTGCGCCTTCGCCGCGGCATCCCGCGCCGATGCCCCGGGGTGTTCGGCAATTCGTCGCGCCGCCTGCGGCGCGCGTTTGCCCGCCCCCTTGAGCGAATCCATCTCCTTCTTGACGGCGCGAAGATCGCGCTCGAACGCCGCGATCGCTTCGTGTCGCGCCGCTTCATCCGGCGCGCGGAGCAGCGACGACGGATGAACCGTCGCGATCACGCACGGCCCCCAAGTCGTTTTGCGCAACGCCTTGCCGCGCTGCCGCGTCACCTTGAACGACGGCCCGAGCATCGACTGCGCCGCCGTCGCTCCCAGCGCGACGATCACGTCCGGCCGGATCACCTCGACTTCCGCCTTCAACCACGGCTTGCACGCCGCGACCTGTCGCGCGCTCGGCTTGGAGTGGATCCGCCGTTTGCCGCGCGGCTCCCATTTGAAATGCTTGACCGCGTTGGTGACGTAGACCTCGGAGCGATCGATGCCGACCTTCTCGAGGATCGAATCGAGCATCGCGCCGCTCGGTCCGACGAAGGGTTTGCCCGCCAAATCTTCCTGATCGCCCGGCTGTTCGCCGACGAACATCACGCGCGCATCGCGCGGGCCTTCGCCGAACACCGTCTGCGTCCCGATCTTGTACAGATCGCACCCCTTGCACCCCGCCGCCGCCTCGCGGAGCTGCGGGAGCGTGATCTTCACGGGCATGAACGCTTCGGCGGTCGGATACTCTTGGCGCGCGGCTGCCATGACGATCCTCCATGATGAGACGACTCGACTAAGGTAGGACCCGCGCCGCCGACGCGGCAACGGGAATTCGCCTCACTTCCTCGGCAGCGCGTCGCAGATCCGCTTCGAACTGCCGCTGCGCCTCCGCGCGCCTCTGATCGTCCGGAATGCGCAGCAGGGCCGAGGGATGAAACGTCGCGATCGTCCACGGTGACCAGTCGCTCTGGAACGGCCGGCCGCGGTCGCGCGTGATCTTGAAGTGCCGGCCGATCAGCGACTGCGCGGCGGTCGATCCGAGCAGCACAAGCACCGGCGGCTTAATGATGGTCAGTTCCTGCTCAACCCACGGCCGGCACGCGTCGATCTGCCGGGCGCTGGCCCGCTGGTGGATGCGCTTCTTTCCGCGCATCTCGAAGCGGAAATGTTTGACGGCGTTGGTGACGTAGACCTGATCGCGCGGCAGTCCGATGCCGGCGAGCGTCTGGTCGAACACCTGTCCCGCCGGTCCGACGAACGGGCGGCCGGATAAATCTTCCTGATCGCCCGGCTGCTCCCCGACGAAGACGATGCGCGCGTCGACCGGTCCTTCGCCAAAGACGGTTTGGGTGGCGATGTCACAGAGATCGCAGCCGCGACACGTTTGCGCCGCGTCGCGAAGTTGCTGGAGTGTGATCGTCGCGCCGGTCGGGAAATAGGCGCGAGCGCCTTCGAGCCGATCGCTGTGCCGCGCGACCATCTCCTTCGCCCGCCGTGGCGCATCGGCAAGCAAATCGGGGATGAGCTGCGTTTCCGGCATCGTGGACCAATACTTCCGCGGCATCTCCTTTCGCATCGCGCTAAGCTTGATGCGATTGGGGTTGAAGGTGCTCGCGTAGTAGATCCGCCACATCTCCTCGAGCGCGTCGTCTGTCGGCGCGGCGCAGCGATCGACGCCGGGGCCAAAGGTCAGCTCTTTCCCGTCCCAGTGCGCGGAGTCGAACTGCGTGAGGACGGACCAGCGCATCACGCCGAACCGGCGGACGAAGAACGGCGCCGTGGCCTTGAGCACGCGATAGGCGCTGCGGTGATAGGCGATGTAGCACTCGCCGCCGTCGGCTTCGACGAGGCGCCGAAAGCGCACGAATGCCTTCATTTTGTGCCCGTCGAAGCGGACTTGCTTCTCCATCTCCTGCAGGCGGCGGACGTCGTCATCGACGGCGATCCTGAGCAGGTTCGGCTCATCGTGCGTGAGCCGCCAGAGCGCGCGGTAAAGGACGTCCCAGCGGTCCGCTTCCGTATGACAGGCGACGATCTGTGCGAGCGTGAGAAAATCGCGCGGCACGCGCGCGGCGGACGAAGCCGGCGAATCGATCGCCGCGTCTCCAAGCAAATTCGGCAGCAGCGCATTTTCCAGCCCGCCTTCGACAAACGTTACCTGCTCCGGCCGCACGTTCGCCGCCAGCAGCGATCGAGCAGCGTCCCGCCACGCTTCGAAATCCGCTTCAATCCGCACCTGTCGCATGACGCTTTAAACCTCTCCCGACGCCGCCGACGTCGCGGCGTCGAACAACTCGAGTTGCTGCTGGCGCGGCGGCCGCGCGACGCGCTGGCGCAAATCATCGCGATCGAGCCGCAACGCCTCTGGGTTGTGATCCTCCACGACGACGAACGGGCGACACTTCGTCAGCGAAATCCGCAGCTTCACCAGGTCTTCCAGCCGGATGCGATGAAACCGGCGGACGGACAAAATTCGCTTCACGTTCCGCACGCCCAGCCCCGGCACCCGCAGCAATGCCGCCTTCGACGCGCGGTTCAGATCGACGGGAAAGAACTCGCGGTGCCGCAGCGCCCACGCGAGCTTCGGATCCATGTTGAGGTCAAGGTTCGGCGCGTCCGGCGACGTCAGTTCCTCGCCACGGAATCCGTAGAACCGCATCAGCCAATCCGCCTGATACAACCGATGCTCGCGCACGAGCGGCGGCGACTGCGCGGGCAATCGCCCGTCCGCGTGCGGGATCGGGCTGAACGCCGAGTAATAAACGCGCCGCAATCGATGCGTGCGATAGAGATCCGATGCGGTCGCGATGATCGTCGCATCGCTGCTCGGTGTCGCGCCGACGATCATCTGCGTGCTCTGTCCCGCCGGCGCGTAGAGCGGCGCCTTCGAAGATTCGCGTCGCAGCGCATTCGACTCGGCGACGCGCGTGCCGATCTGCGTCATCGCCGTTTCAATCTGCTCGCGTTTCTTCTGCGGCGCGAGCTGCGTCAGATCCTGCTGCGTCGGCAGTTCGATATTCGCGCTCAGTCGGTCCGCGTATCGGCCGATCTGCGCCATCGCCTCCTCGCTGGCGCCCGGCACCGCCTTGAGATGGATGTAGCCGTTGTAATGATGCAACTCCCGCAGCGTCCGCGCCACGCCGATGAGTTGATCCATCGTGTAGTCGGGGCTCTGGATGATGCCGGAGCTGAGAAACAGCCCTTCGATGTAGTTGCGTTTGTAGAACTCGAGCGTCAGGTAAACGACATCCTCGACGCCGAACCGCGCCCGCGGCACATCGCTGGAGATGCGGTTCACGCAATACTGGCAGTCGTAGATGCAGTAGTTGGTCAGCAGGATCTTCAGCAGCGAGATGCATCGGCCGTCCGGCGTGTAGCTGTGACAAATGCCGATCGACTCGGTCGAGCCGATGCCCTTGCGGTTGCCCGCGCGCCGTGAGCCGCTGCTGGCGCACGATGCATCGTACTTGGCGGCGTCGGCGAGGATGTGAAGCTTCTGCTTGAGATCGATCACGCGCCGCTCCATGGGGAAAATGAAGCGGGCGATGGTATCCCGACGAGCGCGCGATTTTTTCAGAACAATTGAAAGTCTTGCGGCGACTAAACCTCAACGCGGGCGGAGCAATGCGAAGCTGGCGGTGTGGCCGTGGATGAAGTTCTTGCCGCCGACGGGACCGAGTTCTCCGGCTGCGAAAAAGCCGACAACCGGCGTCGTCGCCAGCTTCGATCTCGAGGCCGCGACATCGTGATCGTGCATGGAGAACATGTTCGTGCCGCGCCCGTTGCAACTGAAGAGCAGCGCCGCCGCCGGCGCGGGAGCGACGCCTGATTGGGCCGCGAGCAACGCGCTCAGATCCTCGTCCGCGGTTCCGGCGTCGCGGACGTGAAACTGCACCGTCTGCCCCACGCGCACGAAATCCGCGACCGCGATCGCGCCGCTGTCCTGATCCACGCCCATCAGGTTGCGGACGAGAAAATCGCCCCGGCCGAAACTCTCGCGATACTCGCTGATGGCGCGGCCGATGAGCAGGCCGTGCGCGAGCATCTGCTTCTCGTCATCCTTCAGCGCGTCAACGATCTCCCGCAGCGCCGCCAGCGCCGGCTTTCCGCCGAGCTGCTCGATCACGTTCTGCCTGCCCCTGGTGACGAGCATGGATTTCCCGATCGGGCGGCACCCCTGGCTGACGATCGTCTGCACGTCAATCGCGCCCGCGAGCGAGACCCCGACGAAGCCGTCGGAATAAATCTGGTCGTTGCGGACGAGGATGTTCTCGCCCGGCTTGCGCGCCGCGCTGGCCATCCCGCCGATCAGCGGCGCATTCGGCGCGGCGGCATCGAGCGCGGGAAGAAACTGGTTCGTCGGCGTGGTGAACGGATCACCGAAGCCGATGATCGCCTTCGTCTCCGGGCCGTACGCGATCCGCTCCGTCAGCGCCTCTTCATCGCCGATCAAGTCCTGCCAGTCGTCCGAAGCGAAGTGAAACGGGTGCAGCCGCACGTCCGGCAGTTGACCGATCATCAACGACATGCCGGGCTCGCGCTCGATCTCGCGGTCTTCGGCGATGACGCCCTCGGCGGAACAGCCGAGCATCACCTGCGGATCGAGCCCAAGCCACATGCGCTCGATTACTTCCGGGATCTCCTCGCGGTGATGTCCGGTGAAGAAGACGAGCGCCAGGTCCGGCTCAATCTTGGCTTCCTTCGCGCGGCGGAGCAGATCGTCCGCGGCATCGGGCGTCGATCCAGAATCGGAAAGGAAGGATGCGAATTTCATCGTGGCTTGGGCGTCCCGCCCGGGCAAGCGGATACTGTCGCTCCGCTCGAACGCTCGGGCAAGATGCCCAAGCCGCTTTCGAACTGCGCGGCCAGCAGCTTCTTCATGCGCTCCATTGTCGGCGTACGCTCGGCGAGGAGCCTCTGCACTGACGTGACCGGACGACCCACCAATCCACACGGCACGATCAAGTCGAAGAAATTCAAGTCCGTCGTCACGTTGAGCGCGAGTCCGTGCAGCGTCCCGCCGCGGCGGATGCGCACGCCGATCGCGGCGATCTTCGCCAGCGCGCGGCCGTCTCGCGTCCAGACTCCGATCGCGCACGGATCTTTTCCACCCGTGATGCCGCACGCGGCGAGCGTGGACACAATGACGTCTTCGAGGAAGTGCACGTACCCGCTGACGGTGAAGCCGTGATCGCCCAAGCGCAGGATCGGGTACGCGATGAGCTGACCGGGACCGTGAAACGTCACGTCTCCGCCGCGGTCGGATTCGACCAGCTCGACGCCGCGCGCCGCTAGCGCGTCGCCCGCGCGCAGGATGTTCTTCCCCTGCCCCGGGCGCCGGCCTGTCGTTATCACCGGCGGATGCTCCATGAGGAGCAACCGCTCCCGTCCGCCCGCCAGCACCTCGGCGTGGACGCGCTCCTGGTACGCCCACGCGTCGCGGTAAGCCATCCGTCCGAGATCTTCAACTTCGACGCTCGCCATCGCCCCAATCGTACGCAACCCGCGGCGGATGCGGGATGCCGCGTGACGAAGTGGGGGACGGATGTTAGTCTTTCACCAAGTTCGCCGGGGCGTGCCGCCAAGGGAGCGACGCGCGGCACACGCGGCAAGAGCATTTCGCATGAACCCACACTTCACCGTTCAACCGTTCGACAAATACTCCGTCGTCGAGTTCCGCACGCCTTCGCTGATGGACCCGATCGTCCTCGAGGAGATCGGCAAAGAGCTCTATCGTCTGGTGGACGAGGAAGACCGCCGCAAGCTGGTGCTCGATTTCGAAAAGGTCCAGTACCTCTCGTCGCAGGCGATCGGCATCATCCTGACGCTCAACAAGAAACTCGCGTCCCTCAAGTACAGCAAGCTGGTTCTCTGCGGCGTCGGACCCAAGCTGATGGAATTGCTCAAGATCACGCGCCTCGACCGCATCCTTACGGTTAAGCCGACGCAATCGGAAGCCGTCAAAGTGTTCGAACTTGTCTGATTTGCGATTTTAGAGCGGCGCGCGTTCGCATGGAGCGTCGGTGGGCCGTCATCCTGAGCGGATTTCGGCGAGTTCAGTCGAGCCGTACTCCGCGAAGGATCTGGCCGCGAAGCGGACGCGGCTCACCGTGGAACGCAGATGCTTCGAAATACCTCAGCATGACATAAGTGTCGACCCGCGCGCTACACCCGAGCGCGCACCGCTTTAGATTTGCGATTTGCGATTGCCGTTCAATTGCAAATGGCAAATCGCAAATTGGAAATCGCCATGGCCGAAGTCAAACCATTCACCCAGTTCAGCGTCTTCCTCGTCAACAAACCCGGCGTGCTGGCGCAGGTGACGACCGCACTGGCGGATTCCAAAGTGAATCTCGTCGCGGTCACGCTCGTGGACTCACAGGAGCACGGCGTGCTGCGAATGGTCGCGGAGAAGCCCGATGAAGCGAGAGCAGTCCTGAAAAAACTCAACCTCCCGCTGACCGAAACCGAGGTCCTCTGCGTCGATCTCCCCAATCGCCCCGGCGCGCTCGCCGACGTCGCGACGCAGCTCGGCAAGGAGCACATCAACATCAACTACGCCTACGTCACCAGCGGCGCGCCCGGCGGGCGGACGACCGGCGTCTTCAAAGTCGCCGATCAGGCGAAAGCGCTCCACGTGCTGAAGAAAGCCACGGCCAAGCACAAAGAGCCCAACCTGCACCGCGGCGGCGGGAGACGATAGAGGAGAAGCGCAGGACCGGCGAAGTTCCCGCGATGTCATCCGGAGAGGATGTTTAAGAAGATCACACGCCCGTGACGTCATGCTGAGGTACTCCGAAGCATCTGCGTTCACTTGCGCAGATCCTTCGCGAGTACGCTCAGGATGACGCCCTGCAGCGTTCTCGCCTATGTAAACGGCGTCGCGAGATTGATCCGCACCTGCCTGGCCTTGCGCGATCCTGTCATCATGTAAAGACGCAGCGGCGGAACTGTTCGAGCGGCTCGCGGATTCTTCGTCACCGCTCTTGCCCCCGCTCGCCACCATGATCGGGGCCAAGGGTGACGCGCAAGAGATCGCGCGAATAAACACCCTCTCAGCATGACACTGCTCGAGAGTCGGGGGCATTCGTCAACCCAGCAATGCGTCGCGCCAGCGTTCGAGCACTTCTCTCGCCTTCGCCTCGTGATCCGCAATCCCCGGATGCACGATGAACCCCGCGCTGAGCCGCCCGCGCCAGATCATCACCACGCTGCTGAGCGCGATGTCTGAAAACGCCGGCGGCGCGACGCACCACGCGACGTCCGCGCCGTCCGCTTCGCCGCCGGTGGGGTTCCACTCGCCCATGTTGGAGAAGTTGCCTTCGAAATAGCGCCGGCGCTGCCGCGACTTCGCCAGCAGTTTCGTCACGCGCATGCGCCCGAGGCCCAGGATCAGCTTGAACCGCATCCAGTTTGCCCAGTGCGCGTTGGAGGCGAGCTGCGCGCGGATCGCATCGTGCACCGCCGAAACGTCCGCGCCGTCTTCGATCCGGCAGCCGATGAAGCTGGCGTGATTGCCGGGATCGTCCGCCGGCTCATCGTCGGCGCCGCGGATGTTCACCGGGATGAACCACGTCCGCGGCCGGCGCGGATCGACCAGCAGCGGCGTGATCGCCTCGTTGAGCGCGTGCAGCAACAGGCTGTTGAGCGAAACCCCCTTCCCCTTTGCCGCCGACTGAAGCGCGCCGGTTTGCTCGGTGTTCAGCAGCAGATAAGGCACGCGCGGCGCGGGCGGCGGAACGTTCGGATCGTATCTCTTCCACGGCGCATCGATCGATCCTTTGAGCGGCTTGTTGCGCAGGAATGTTTTGAGCATTGCGAGCCCGCGCGGGCGCGGATGCTTAGCGCAGGGAATCGGGCCGACGCTGTAGCCGCGCTCGCGCAACAGCGCCGTGAACGAGCCGGCGCCGTCGGCCTCCTCGTGATGAAAGTCGAACCACTTCACGTCGCCCGTTTTCGGATCGATCTTCCCGTACGCGAAGTCCGGCCGCTCGCCCAGCTCGCGCAGGATCGAGAGCCATCGTCCGACGATGCCGCGAGCTTCGATCATCTGGCGGCGGAGTGTACACGACGTTGCCAAGCGGTAACGCCTGCCGATAATGATCGAGACGACACGGAGGTCGGAACCTTGAGCCAGCAGCCGCGCCCTTACGACTTTCGCAATCCGAAGCGCGCTTCATCCGACTCCCCGTGGAATCTCGATACGCTCGCATGCGCTCTGGGACGCGGCCTGGCGGAGTCATTCACGGAACATTTGGCGAGCGAGATCACCGTCGCGCCCGCGGCCGTCGAATCGGTCCGCTTTGACGAATTCCTGGCTTCTGTCAGCAGCCCGGCGTGCTTGAGTCTCCTGCGGGTCGATCCGCCGGGCGTGCAAGTCTGCCTGGATCTGGAGCCGGCGATCGTCTTTCCGATGATCGACCGCCTTCTCGGCGGCGGCGGCGGTTCGGGGGTGATTTCGACGCACCGGGCGCTGACGCAATTCGAACAATCGCTGGCACTTGGAATCATTGAACGATCTGCCCGCCTGCTTGCCGATACGTGGAGCAGGGTCGCGCCCGTCTCCGTCCGCGAGGACGAGCTGATCAGCGACCCGGGTCATGTTCGGCTGCTGATGCCGGCCGACGAGGTGATCGTGGTAATGCGGTTCGACTGTGTCCTGGGCGACAGCAGCGGCGCTCTTCGGTTCGCGCTGCCGGTGCCGGTCGTGTCGCTGGTCGGCGACGCGCCGCCCGCCGCCGCGCCGATCCTTACACCGCTCGATCGCGAGCGCGACGGCGACAACCTCCAGCGCAACATCATGGAGGCGGCGATCGAGCTTCGCGCGCTGCTGGCCGAGACGAAACTGCGACTCAATGAAGTCGCGTCGATGCAGGTGGGCGACGTGATCACGACGGACGGGCCCGCGGACGCCTCGGTGCCCGTGCAGGTCGAAGGCCGCGAGCTGTTTCGCGGCGATCCGGGTCATTTCCGCGGCACCCGCGCGGTCCACATCAATCGCGTAAACGCTGATGAGAATGAGAAGCCAGGCCAAGCCGGCGGCTTTAGCCGCCGGTCCGACGAAAGCGCCACCCCCTCATGACGCGCGCCGCTTCCGTATCCGCCGCCCGCGGCGAGTCGCGTGACCTGCCGAACAGTTACCTCAAGCGTTCGCAGCTCCCGCTGGCGTGCCTGGTCTTCCTGCTGCCGTTCATCGTGCTGTACGAGGTGGGCACGCATCAATTCGCCTTCGACGCGCGGCATCAGACCGAGCAGCGGATCATCGCGTTCAACCTGATGCTGCAGTTCTTCCGCCTGTTCGGCGCGACGGGGCGCTACATGCCGCCGCTGGCCGTCGCCGGCATCTTGCTGTCATGTCATATCGCGCGAAACGACCCGTGGAAGGTGAAGCCGAGCACCCTGCTCGGCATGGCCGCCGAGGGTTTCGCGTGGGGCCTGCCTTTGCTGGCGATCGGCACGATCTCCGCCCGCTACATCGCGCACTACCTGCCCCTCGTCGCCGGCCCGGCGACAGGAGACTGGCGAACGCTCTTCGTTCTCTCCCTCGGCGCGGGCATTTATGAGGAGATGGTCTTCCGTCTGGTGGCGTTGACGCTTCTCCATTTGTTGCTGCGCGACTTGTTGAAGCTGCCCCGATTCTGGTCGTACCTATCTATGGTGGTTATTTCGTCAGTTGCTTTCGCGGCATACCATTACTTGGGGTCGGAAGCGTTTTCTTGGCGGAGTCTTGCGTTTCGAACAATCGCAGGTGTGTATTTTGCGCTTTTGTTCCTCGGCCGCGGGTTCGGTGTAACCGCTTTTAGCCACTCCGCTTACGATATGTTCGTGATCTACCTCCGCTTCGCGGCTGTCGGGTGAGTCAGATTATTTTGTTCCGATTCCGCTTCAATCTCCTATAATCCGCCGCATCTTATCCCCCGCACGTGGCGGGACGCCCAGCATTCGGCTGGCGGATAGGCTGGTCGTGGTTAGGACGATCGACTGGCCTAATCGAATTGATTTTGGGCGCAGACCTGGTCAACCGCCGTGGTGTAACGACAGTCGGACATCGTGCCTTCTGTCACAAAGTCCCCAAACGGGGCTAGAAAGTGCATGGACGCTTCCTATGAGCAGCAGAACCAAACAACGTCGCAGCGGGGGTCTGACCCTCCTGCTTTACCAGCGAACCCTCCACCCGGAGCTGTTCAAGATTCTCGCCTCCGAACGGGTCAGCCGCCGCGCTTATGACGCCGACATCTGGCTCGTCGAAGGCGGCCACGTTATCACGCTGACGGCCGGCAAGAACACGTTCTCTGAAGTCATCGTCACGAATCATGAACCGCTGACCGATCGCGGGCTGCTGCAGAGCATCCCCTGCCGCGGCGAGCGCTATCACGAGATGAACGCGGGCGAGAACATCAAGTACATGATCTCGACGCAGGAAGAGCAGCTCACGCAAACGCTCTATGACGCGACCAAGCACGAGATCGCGACCTACGCGTCCAAGCGCGAGCTCATGAGCGCCGAGGTCGCGGCCCGCGACGATATGGGCGGCTGCCTGAGCGTCCTGGACATCGAACGCCGCAGCCACGAGCTGCTCGTTCAGAGCTTCCACCTGTTCGACGAGAGCCAGATGGTGATCAAGACGCAGGCGATCATCGAAGTCGTGAAGAACAGTTGAGAATCATCACCTGAATTCATGAAAAAAGCCCGGCCGCGATGGCCGGGCTTTTTTGTTGGTGTGCGCGACGAGAGTCGAGACCTAGGCTCTTTGGCGAAGGAGATCGCGATGGAAGTCAAACGAGCCGGCTGGCAGCCGTCCGGCAAGGGGCCGTCCGACTGGTTCACCGGGACCGTTCGCATCGATCCGCTGTTCGATCGCGCCGATCCCGCGCGGGTCGGCGGCGCCAGCGTCACCTTCGAGCCGGGCGCGCGGACGGCGTGGCACACGCATCCGCTGGGGCAGACGCTCATCGTCACCGCCGGCTGCGGATGGGCGCAGCGCGAGGGCGGGCCGATCGAAGAGCTCCGCCCCGGCGACGTCGTGTGGTTCGAGCCGGGCGAGAAGCACTGGCACGGCGCGACGCCGACGATCGCGATGACGCACATCGCGATACAGGAAAAGCAGAGCGGCAAGGCGGTCGAATGGCTGGAGAAGGTCAGCGACGCGCAATACCGCAAGTGAAGCGCAGGGAGCGCGGGAATCGATGAGACCTCGAATCATCTGTCACATGATGTGCACGGTGGACGGCAAGATCGACGGCGGCGCTATTCACGCCGTCGCGCCCGGCGATGACTATGAAGTCACCGGCGAATCGCTCAACGGCGATGCCTGGATCTGCGGTCGGACGACGATGGAGCGGCATTTCGCCGACGGCACGTTCACGCCCAAATCCGACACGCCCGCCGGTCCGCGGCCGCCCTTCGTCGCGCGGCGCGCCGAGTCGTACGCGGTCTGCGTCGACACGCGGGGGAAGCTGCGCTGGTCAGATGGTGATCTCGACGGCGACCATCTCATCTGCATCGTCAGCGAACAGGCCGACGTCGAGTACCTGGCGATGCTGCGCGAGAAGCAGATCTCCTACGTCGTCGCCGGCTCGCTCGCGATTGATCTCGCCGAGGCGGTCGATCAGCTCGGCGAGAAG
>JAICTV010000146.1 GCA_025936175.1 Phycisphaerae bacterium | reverse complement strand
GACACTGATGGCGACGGGAAAAGCGACAAGCGCGAGGTGCTCTATACCGGCTGGGGCTATCAGAAAGACACCCACGGCATGTCGAGCAACTACCGCCGCGGGTTCGACGGGTGGCTCTACGGGTGTCACGGGTTCAACAACACCTCCGACGTGAAAGGCAGCGACGGACAGGTGATGCACCTGCGCTCCGGCAACACCTATCGCATGCGCCTCGACGGCTCGCACATCGAAGCGTTCACCATCGGTCAGATCAACCCGTTCGGCATGTCGCAGGACCCGCTCGGCAACATCTACACCAGCGACAGCCACTCCAAGCCGATCTACCAGCTCCTGCGCGGCGGGCGGTACGAAGCGTTCGATCGCAATACGGATGACGGTCTCGGGCTCGCGCCGATGATGATGCATCACCTGCACGGCTCGACGGCGATCGCGGGGAGCTGCTTCATCGCCACCGATTCGCTGCCGGAGGAATATCGGGGCGACGTGTTTACGGGGAATGTTGTGACGTGCCGGATCAATCGCGACAAGCTGGAGTATCACGGCTCGAGTCCGAAGGCGATCGAGCAGCCGGACTTTTTGAGCACGGATGATCCGTGGTTTCGACCGGTGAATACGGTACTCGGTCCCGACGGCGCACTGTACGTCGCGGACTTTTACAATCGCATCATCGCGCACTACGAGGTGAAGCTCACCGACCCGCGGCGCGACTATGAGCGCGGACGCATCTGGAAGATTTCGTACGCCGCCAAGGACGCCAAGAGCGCCAAGCGGTTTGACATCAGCAAAGAAGATGCGAAGGCGCTGATCGAGACGTTGAATGATCCGAACTTCACCGTCCGCATGCTCGCGACGAACGAGTTAAGCGATCGGATCGGGAAGGATGCGATCGAACCACTTTGCGCGGCGCTCAGCGGAACGCCGCTTCAGAAAGTTCACGCGGCGTGGGCGCTCTATCGGCTCGATGCGCTTCCCGCGGACGCGCTCGCGAAGCTGGCGAGCGATTCGGATACCTCGGTGCGGACGCACGCGATGCGCATCATCGCGGAGACGCCATCCGGCGATCGTCAGCTCGCGCTTAAGGGGCTGAGCGACAGCGATGCCCTCGTCCGTCGATGCGCGGCCGACGCGCTCGGACAGCATCCTGATCCCGCGAACGTTCGTCCGTTACTTGCGGCGCTCGCGAGCGCGGATCAGGAGGACACGCACCTCGTCTACACGCTGCGGATGGCGCTGCGGAACCAGCTTCGCGCGCAAGGCTCGTACGCGAAGCTCGCCGATGTAAAAGGCGATGAGCTGAACACGATCGCCAATATCTCGCTCGCCGTGGAATCGCCTGATGCCGCGGCGTTTTTGCTCGATCATCTCGATCAGCTTGCGTCGGATAAGGCTTCACTTTCGCGATACCTCCGCCACGCCGTGCGGTTCGCCAAGACCCCCAACATCGATCCCCTGGCGAAGCTGATGCAGGAGAAGTTCGCGGACGATCTGGATTTTCAGCTCGAGTTGTACGATTCGATCCGCCAGGGGCTCGAGCAGCGCGGCGAATCGCTCACCGGCACGGCGCGGCAGTGGATCGTCGGACTCGTCACGCAGGTGTTGTCGAAGCAGTCGGATACCGCCGGTTGGGTCAGCAGGCCGCTGGACCCGACGGCGGCGGTGGTGACGCCGTGGGCGTACGAGGAGCGGCAGGTCAGCGGGTCGCACAAATGGCTGCTGAGCAGCCTGCCGGGGGGCGAGCAGACGACCGCGGTGCTGCGCTCGAAGACATTCACGGTGCCGGACAGACTTCAGTTCTTCCTCGCCGGTCATGACGGCCCGCCGGATACGGAGTTTGTGCCGAAGAATTTTGCCCGGCTGCGGTTGGCGGAGACGAACGAGGTGCTCGCCGAGGCGCCGGTACCGCGCGATGACAAGGGGCACAAGATTACCTGGAAGCTCGCCAAGCATCAGGGAGAGCAGGCGTACATCGAGTTCACCGATGCGGATACGGGGAGCGCGTACGCGTGGATGGCGTTCGGCGCCTTGAATCCGCCGGTCGTCGAGATGCCCAAGGTCGGCCTGCGGACGATGCAGCAGCGGCTCCAGCAGGCGGCCAAGTCGGCGGCGGACATGAAGCTCACGTCGGTCGCATCGGACCTGAAGCGCGTGATGCTCGATCGCAGCAACGACACCGACACCCGCGCCGCCGCCGCAGGCGCGCTGGCCGCGATGAAGGCGGACGATGCGACGGCGGCGATGCAGGAGATCGTCAACAGCGCGGATGAAGTGATGCCGCTGCGGACGAAGGTGGCATCAGCGCTCGCGTCGGCGGGCGCGACGAGCGCGATCATCGAATCGTTCAAAGCGGCGCCGGCGGAGTTGCAGACGGCGCTGGCGATCTCGCTCGCCTCCAACGTGCAATCGGCGACGGCGCTGCTCAATGCCGTCGAGCAAAACAAAGCGCCCGCGCGGCTGCTGCTCGATCAAGGCATTCACGATCGCCTCGCGGCCGCGCAGGTTCCGGACCTCGATGCGCGATTGAAGAAGCTGACCAAGGGCGTCTTCGCGCCGAAGCAGCAGGTGGAGCAGGAGATCACCAAGCGCCGCGCCGCCTTCCGCGCCGCATCGCATCTCGATCCCGACGCCGGCCAGAAGATCTTCGCCAAGAACTGTCAGGTATGTCACCAGATCGAGGGCAAAGGCGGCCAGGTCGGCCCAAATCTCGCCGGGCTGAACAAGCGCGGCATCGATCGGCTGGTCGAAGACGTGATCGATCCGAACCGCAACGTGGATCCGGCGTTTCACTTCAGCAACGTGATCCTGAAGGACGGCCATCTCATCACCGGGCTTCAGAAGAAGGAGGAAGGCGAGGTGCTCTTCTTCGCCGATCAGACCGGCAAGGAAGTGCAGGTGAAAAAGAGCGACATCCAGCAGCGGATCGAGACCAAAGATTCGCTCATGCCGTCCAATTTTGCCGAGATTATCGGGCCTGACGACTTCAACAATCTCATGGCCTACCTGCTATCGAAGTAGTAGACTTTTGAGTCTCATCCGGCTTCGTTCCCACGTCGGCCGGCGCGACGTATTTGTCATCCCGAGGTACTCCGAGGGATCTCGTACGCCAGCGGTGTCCGAGATTCCTCGGAGTACCTCGGAATGACATTGGGGGCAGCTTTAATGTCTTCGCATATGAATCGCCGCCAGTTCCTTCAAGCCACGCTTGCATCGGCCGCCGCCGCGGGGTTGTCGCGCTATGCGTGCGGCGAAGCGACCGCCGCCGCGCCGAGTGAAGCATCGTCCGCGCCGTTCAAAGGCACGGCCGACGCGATGATCCTGATCTGGCTGCCGGGCGGCGTCGCGCAGACGGATACTTGGGATCCCAAGAAACATACGCCCTTTGAGAAAGGGATGAAGGGGAACCAGATCCTGGGGACCTGTCCGATCATCAACAGCGCCGCCGACGGGATTCAGCTCGGCTGCGGGCTGGAGACGATCGCGTCGGTGATGAACGAGGGCGCGATCCTGCGCTCGCTGACGAACGAGACGAAGTTCGGCGCGGTGCACCTCAAGGCGCAGTACTACATGAAGACGGGCTACCTCTTCCCCGCCGGCGTGAAGGCGCCGAGCATGGGGTCGATCGTCGCCCGCTCGCTCGGGCGGAAGAACCCGAACGTCCCCGCGTACATCGACATCGGGCGCGACATCAATTCCGCCGATCAGGAGTTTTTGTTCATCAACGAATATTCCGGCCCCGGGTTTTACGGGCCGAAGTACGCGCCGTTCATGATCCCGCAGCCGGCCGAGGGGATGGCGACGCTCAACGCGGTGGCCGGCATGAAGATCGACCGGCTCGACCGCCGACAGCATTACCTCGAGACGATCATGGGCCTGAGCGCCCCCGAGCTTCAGCAGTCGACCAAGGCGAGCGACTACGCGAAGGTGATGGAGGATGCGCGGGCGATGATGGATTCGCCGGTGAAGAAGGCGTTCGATTTCGCCAAAGATGAGAAGCCCGAAGTCCTCAAGGCGTACGACGTCGGGCATCGCTTCGGGCACGGCTGTTTGCTCGCTCGGCGGTTGATCGAAACGGGCGCGCGGTTCGTCGAAGTGGAATATCAGTACGCCGCCTTCCGCGGGTTCGACATGCACGAGAGCGGCAAGCCGCGCATGGAGCAGATGAAGGCGCAGATCGATCGCCCGATCGGGACGCTGATCAAGGAGCTGAAGGAGCGCGGGCTGCTCGATCGCACGCTGGTCGTCATCGCGACGGAGTTCGGAAGAACGATCGCCAATCAGCCCGCCGCCGGCTCCGAGCCGGACGGCTTCGCGGAGAAGAGCGACGGCTCGACGCTGTCGATCGACAGCGAGAAGATGTACGGCTTCCACGGGCACTTCAGCAGCTGCAATTCAATGGTTTTCTTCGGCGGCGGAGTGAAGAAAGGCTTCGTCTACGGCAAGACGCAGGAGCATCACCCGATGATCGCGGTGGAGAACCCGGTGCCGCTGACGGACGTGCACGCGACGATCTACAAGGCGCTGGGCATCCCCGCGAATCATCATTACGTCACCGAGGGCCGGCCGTTTTACGTGACGAACAACGGCAAGGGGAAGGCGATCGACGCGATGTTTGCTTGAGAAGAATTGAGTCATTGAATCATCGGATCATTGAGTCATTGCTTAATGGCTCGATGACCCGATGATTCAATCGCTCAATGACACATGTTGGACCCCTGGAAAAATCCCGCCGTCTGGCACGCGATCAACGTGCACCTGCCGATCGTGCTGGCGATCCTCGGGCTGCCGCTGGTGTGCGTCGTCTCGATCACGCGCGGGCGCAGCCGTGGGTTGCGCTGGGGCGTGGTCGCGTTCTACGCGATCGTCGCCCTGGCGGCGTGGCTGACGGTCGAAACGGGCGAGCGCGCGATGGCCGCGCTCCCGCCGACGATCTCCGCCGCTGCTTCGGAGCGCATCGAGCTGCACGAGCGGCTGGCGACGCAGATTCCGATCCTCGCGGTCATCACAACGGCGCTGCTGCTGCTGGCGAACCTGCCGCGACGGTGGGCGCGACAATGGTTCACGACCCTGGCGCTGGTGATGAGCGTCGTCACCGCGGGGTGGGTCGCGGTTGCTGCTCACAGCGGAGGACTCGCGGTCTACGAGCACGGTCTCGGGACGGTCGCGATGTCGCGGCCCGCGACCGACAGCAAGAGCGCGGTTGCGAGCAGTGACAGCCCCCCGCGGGAGCGTGGGGTTTCGCCAGCGATCACGCAAACCGTCAGCTACGCGAAAGAGATCAAACCGCTCCTGCAAACCAAGTGCTCCGAATGTCACGCGGGGAGCGAGATCAAGGGCGGCTTCGACGTCTCGACGATCGCGTCGATCACCAAAGGTGGACGCAAAGCGGGCGCGGGGCTCGTCGCGGGGAAACCGGACGAGAGCTCGCTCGTCGCATATGTCGAAGGGAAGAAGCAGCCGCGGATGCCCAAGAACGCCAAGCCGCTCGACGATGCCGCGATCGCGAAGATCCGCGCGTGGATCGCTTCAGGCGCGGTCGATGATTCGAGCGGTGCGCCGGCGGTCGCTTCAACTGTCGCGAAGACCCAAGAGGCGCCCGCGCCATCACCCGCTGCGGCAGCGCCGACGACCCAGCCCGTCAGCGCCGACTGGGACCCGCAGGTGCAGTTCAGCGCATCGGAAGCGGTCGCGGTGCGTCGCTTCGTGCGATTAAAGAACCTTCCCGCGCCGCCCGTGCCGCCGAAGGTCAGCGGGATCGTCTACAACCCGATTGATCAGTTCATCGTCGCGAAGCTCCCCGCGAAAGCGCAGCCGGTAACGACCGCGCCGGCGACCACGCAATCGGTCGACGCGGGAATCTGCGACGATCAGACCTTCGCCCGCCGCGCGTATCTCGATCTGATCGGGATGATCCCCACCGCCGAGGAAGCCAAGGTGTTCGTCAATGACAAGGACGCGAAGAAGCGAGAGAAGCTCGTCGATGCGCTGCTCGCGCGCACGAAAGACTACGCCGGCAACTGGGTGCCGTTCTGGGAAGATGCGCTCTGCTCCAACGGTCTGCACCAGGGCGGCGTCGGGACGCACGGGAACTATCGCAAGTGGCTCTTCGACACCTTCGAGCAGAACAAGCCGTACGACACGATGGTGCAGGAGCTTCTCGATCCGTCGATGCCGAACCATCCACAGCGCTACGTGCTCAACGACAACCACATGCGGACGCTGCAAAGCGCATCCGATACTGCACAGGTGTTCCTCGGTACCGCGATCAAGTGCGCATCCTGTCACAGCCATTTCCTCAACGACGAGTGGCCGCAGGCGCGGGCCGTCGCGTTCTCCGGATATTTTGCCGACAAGGATTTGGAGCTGATCCGCTGCGAGCGAAAGAGCGGGCAGTTCGTCTCGACGCACTTCATGTTCGATCTGCCCGCCGCCCCGACGACCGCGCCGGCGGATCAGGCGCAGCGCCTGCAGCGCGTCGCGCAGCTCATCACCGATCCGACCAACCCGCGGTTCGCCCGGACGCTCGTGAATCGTCTGTGGAAGCGCTACATGGGGCTCGGCCTCTTCGAGCCGGCGGACGATTACCGCGAGGACACGCCGCCGAGCCATCCTGAGCTGCTCAACTGGCTCGCCGACGACTTCATCCGCCACGGCTTTGACGTGAAGCGCACGGTGCGGCTGATCATGACCAGCCGGACGTACCAGCTTCGCTTCGACCCCGCGGTCGAAGATCATTTCGACGTCGCCAAGCCGAAGGATCCGCGGTACTTCCGCTCCCCCGCGCTGCGGCGGCTGACCGCGGAACAGTTGCTCGACAGCATCTCGGTCGCGATGGAGCAAACGGTTCCCGATCGCCGCGCGTATCAGAACGATGAATCGACGACGCTGACGCGGAGTCTCGGCAAGCCGCCGACGCGCAATGAAGTCAGCACGGCGCGTCCGGAAGACACGGCGGTCGTGCAGGCGCTGGAGCTGCTCAACGGGCAGGAATATCACGATCGCGTGTACAAGGGGACGCTGGCCAATACGCTGGCGGTGACTCAAGACGTGAACGATCTGGTGGACACGATGTACTGGTCCGCGTGCAGCCGTCCGCCGACGGAGAAAGAGAAGGACGTCGCCACCAGGTTCGTCATATCCGCCCCCGCGCCGGCGAGCACGCGGCCGGTGGAAGTCGTCTGGGTCGATGACGCGCTGCCGATCGGCGTGACGCAGGTCGGCAACTGGAAGTTCGCCGGCTCGCCCGATCAACCCGTCTTCAGCGGCAAGACGTCGCATACCGAGGCCGAGCCGTTCCCCGGCCAGATTCAGCACCTGTTCATCGGGTCGAAATTCGCCGTCTCGCCGAAGGACATCCTCTTCACCTACGCCTACATCGATCCGGCAAATCCGCCGAAGGAGATCCTGATCCAGTTCCACTCCGGCGGCGACTGGAAGCAGCGAGCGGCATGGGGCGAGAACGCGATTCCGTTCAAGCCGAAGACGACGATCGGCCCGCTGGCCAAGGCGGGCGAGTGGGTGCGGCTCGAAGTCGTCGCCGAGAAGATCGGCTTCACTAAGCCCGCGATCATCGACGGCATCAGCTTCGATCAGTTCGGCGGGAAAGTGTATTGGGACAAGACCGGCGCGAGCAAAGGCCCGCCGATTCATGATCTCGAGACAATCGGTGATATGCTCTGGGCGCTGATGACGAGTCCGGAATTCCAATACGTTCGCTAGATCTACGCGAAGAATGTCATCCCGAGGTACTCCGAGGGATCTCGGCGAATGAGAAGCTTTCGACTCCGAGATCCCTCGCGGAGTACCGCTCGGGATGACATCGCGCGGCGGCGCGACGCCGACAGATGAAGCTTTTCATCGTTTCAACCTTCGTCGTGCTCGTGCTCCTCTCCTTCGCCGCCTGGCGAACCAGGCCTCGTCCGGCGGACCCGTCGAAGATCCAGCTCGTCTGGTCCACCGACGACAACCCTTTCCGTCGTGAGCAGCTTGATCCGTTCAACCGGCTCTACCCGCGCTACCACCTCGACATCGATCCGAACAATCCGGAGGTGGAGAAGGTGATCGTGCAGTCCGCCGCCGGCGTGGGGCCGGACGTGTTCGACTGCTGGAGCGGCTTTGCGCTCACGGCCTTCGTCAAGGCCGACATCGCGTGGGATATCACCGATGAGCTGAAGAAGATGCACATCGACGTCGAGAAAGAGACGTGGCCGGCCGTGCAGCCGACGTGCGTCTACGACGGCCGCGTCTACGGCTTTCCCGAGAACGCCGCCGCGAACGGATTGTGGTTTCACAAGGACCTGCTGCGCGAAGCGGGCGTCGAGATCCCGCGTGGGCCGTGGACGTGGGAGCAGGCGGTGCCGCTGCTCAAGAAGCTCGTCAAGAAGGATGCGACCGGCAGGACGATCCGCTACGGCCTCGTGCTCGACTGGGACAACAACTACCGCCAGTTCATCCTGCAGTGGGGCGGTCACATGTACACGCCGGACGGCACGCGCTGCACGCTCGATTCGCCACAGTGCATCGCGGCCATCGAGTTCATGCAGAGCCTCGTGCAGGAGGGGATCGTGCCCGACATGGCGGCGGAGAAATCGCTGGCGACCTCGGGCGGATACGGCGGGACCAGCGTCATCACCCTCTTTGCCGACAAGCGCTCGGCCACCGCGATCGGCGGGCGATGGTGGCTCTGCTCCATGCGCGATCCGCAGTTCCGTGACCTCCAGCTCGGCGCCGCCGAGGCGCCGTACGGCGTGGAGCACGTCTTTGCCGGCTACGGCAAATCCACGCTGATCAACAAGTACAGCCCGCACCGCTACGAGGCGCTCGCGTTCCTCGCCTACCTTCACGGCCGCGAGTACAACGAGTTGATCAACCACGAAGCCGACGGCGTCGGGCCAGTCATGAAGTACGCGGACGAGCCGGCGTTCCTCCACGACCCGGACTATCCGAAGGAAGACTACAACCAGATCTGGCGGAGCATCCAGAAGGCGGCGGTGCCGGAAGAAGTCAGTCCGTTCATGAACGGTGCGGTGCTGCAGCGGCTGATGGTCGGGCAGCTCGATCTCATCCGCGGCGGCGATCGCACCGCCGCCGAAGGGATGCGCGAGGCGACGCGGCAGGTGAATCGGCGGATTGCGGAGAACCTGCGGTTCGATCCAAAACTTCGCGAAGAGTATGAGGGGCGGAGGAGCCGAAATATTGATTAATGAGTATCGATTAAGAGCCGGGGTTGTTTATCAATATTCATTAATCAATAGCACCGCGTCACGCATGACACGCACTCGGCACTCCTCCGATCTCCTGCCCGCCCTCGGCTTCCTGCTTCCCAACTTCCTCGGCTTCCTCCTGTTCACCGCCGGGCCCGTCGTCTTCTCCTTCGGCGCCAGCTTCACCAATTGGGATTTGCAGCACAGCGTTCCCTTCGCGTTCATCGGCGCGGACAACTTCCGCCAGCTCTTTGGCAGCGAGGAGTTCTGGGTTTACCTGATCAACACGGTCTACCTGATGATCGGCCTGCCGTTCGCGATCGCGGGATCGCTCGCGCTCGCGCTGATGCTGAGCCAGAAGCTGCGCGGGATGACGGTCTACCGCACGCTCTTTTACCTGCCGACGTTCACGTACGGCGTGGCGCTGATGGTGCTGTGGAAAAAGCTTTACAGCCCGGAGTTCGGGCCGATCAACGTGTCGCTGGGCGCGATCACGCGCGCGCTGCACCTCCCGTTCGAGCCGCCCAAGTGGCTGCAATCCGCCGACAACCTGATGGGCATGGTGCCGCAGCATGTGGCGTTTCATCGACAATACGTGGGGCTCGGGGCGCGCGAGGCGCTGATCAACATGTCGGTCTGGGTGGCGCTCGGCGGGAACAACATGCTGCTGTATCTGGCGGCGTTGACCAACGTTCCGCAGGAGCTTTACGAAGCGGCGGAGATCGACGGCGCCAACAAGTGGAAGCAGTTCTGGCACGTCACCTGGCCGCAGCTCGCGCCGACGACGTTCTTCATCATCGTGATCAGCACGATCTTCGGCCTGCAGGGCGGGTTCGAGATCGCGCGGATCATGACCGAAGGCGGCCCCGCCGGCACGACCACCACGCTCGCGTATTACATCTACATCAAGGCGTTCCAGGAATTTCAGATGGGCTACGCCAGCGCGATCGCGTGGGTGCTTTTCGCGATGATCTTTGCGATCACGCTCATGAACTGGCGCTTCGGCAGCCGGGCGGTGAATGAATGAACGATCACCCGAGGCATTTAGAAGTTGTCATCCTGAGGTACTCCGAAGGATCTGGCCATGGTCGCCCAGATGTTTCGGAGCACCTCAGCATGACAGCATTGCGGGAGAGCGGGAATGGCTAGTGCGAGCGCCCGCAAACAATTGGCCGCTCACGTCATCCTAGCGCTGGTCGCGCTGGTGATGATGCTCCCGTTCATCTGGATGTTCCTCGCGAGCTTCAAGACGGTGCGAGAGGTGGAAGGCTCGCAAATCTTTCCGCCGACCTGGCACACCGAGAACTACACCAAGGTCTTCGCGGATCCCGAGATTGCCAAGCGCTCCAACTTCGGCCGATATTACTTCAACAGCGTCTTCGTCGCGGCGTGGGTGACGTTTTTGACCTGCATCACCAGCGCGATGGCCGCGTACGCGTTCGCGCGATTGCGATGGCGGGGGCGCGACACGGTCTTCCTGCTCTACCTCGGCACGCTGATGGTGCCGGGCGTGGTGACGATGATCCCGAACTTCGCGCTGCTGGTGAAACTGAAGCTGCTCGACAGCTACGCGGGGCTGATCGTGCCGGCGTCGTTCAGCGCGTTCGGCGTTTTTCTCCTCCGCCAGTTCATGCTGACGATCCCGACGAGTCTCGATGAAGCCGCCGCGATCGACGGCGCATCGAAATGGCGGATTTTCTGGGACGTGATTTTGCCCCTCACGCGTCCCGGACTGATCGCGCTCGCCATCTTCGCGTTCATCGGGAATTATCAGTCGCTCTTCTGGCCGCTGGTGGTGGTGAAGAGCCAGTATTTGCGGACCTGGCCGGTGGGCATGCTGTTCTTTGACACGACCTACGGCCGCGAGACGACGCTGATCATGGCCGCGAGCGTGATGGCGACGCTGCCGCCGCTGATCCTGTTCGTAGTCGGCCAGAAATTCCTCGTCAAAGGCATTCAGCTCGGCGCGGTCAAGGGTTGAATTGCCTGAGGCCGCCGCACCGTTGTGTGCATCTAAACACCCGGCAGAAACGGCCCGATTTATCTAGTGTCTCACAGGTCTGCGGCAAGATGCCGCAACTTGTTAGTGGACATTCATGAAAGCCGACATCGCCGCCCGATCGTATGTAGAATAGAGCAGAGAGATTTGAGCGCTCGCTAAGGAGTTTTGAAGTGAGAGGCACGTACGCGTATTCGTTGGACCGGGAGACGTTCACGGGGGTTTACAACACGCGACAGGAGGCCTTCGAAGCCGGCGTGATCGCCGCCGATCGCCTCAATGCCGCCGTCACCGAGATCTACGTCGGCCAGCGCGTCGCCGGCGATCCGCAGGCGAATCTGCACGCGTGGGAGATCGTCAAGACGATGCGCGAGCGCGCCCGCGCCGCCGCCGGCGATGACGACGCGCACGATTACCTCTCCCACGTGAGTGAAGACCAGGCCCGCGACCTCGACGGCGCGCTGGAAGCGACGATCCTTCGCTGGCTGGGGAACTACAAGATCGGCCCGAGCTTCTTCCGCTTCGAGGCCGTCAGCGAGCACCCCGTCCCCACCGTCACGCACGCGACGTTCGGCATCGCCGACCGCGAAGTGAGCGAGATGGGCGAGAGCGAGTGGCGCTGAACGGGCGCCTTTGCATTCAAAATAACCTCGGCCACCGCCGAGATCGTACATCCGCAATCGCGCCGGCGAGGTAATAAGCTAGTTCGCCTCTTCCGCCGCCTGGATCTGGTTTTCCATCAGCAACGCGCGGGTTGCGGCGCGGCTGAGCCCCGTCGCCGGGTAGAACTCGACTTCATACGCCGTCGACGGCGCGAACCACGTGCTGCAGACGACGCCCACCTCGCCACATCGAAGACCCAGTTCCGGGATGTCCTGAATCAGACGGACGGAACGATTTTCCAGCGATGATGAGGTGGCGCTCTGCATTGGCGTGCTCTCTTCCGGCAAGTTCGCGATGAATTGAGGCTGACCGGTGAACAATGTACGTCGAAGATGTGGCGGCTGAGAACGCTGAAAATGGAAGCGGTAGCTCATGCGTTCGCCTGGCCGCGTGCAATGAAATACGGATCCGGATTAATCCGTGCGCTGGTCGAAAGGGAGTGTCATCCTTCGGAGTACCTCAGGATGACAAGCGCTCGTTTTAATCTCGACGGGTAATAAACACATCGAAAAAAGAAAGCACGCTTGATGGCGTGCTCTTCTCAAAGACGTTGCTTTGTGGACCGCGAATTATCGCTTGCTGAACTGGAAGCGACGGCGCGCGCCGCGCTGGCCGTACTTCTTGCGCTCTTTCATGCGGCTGTCGCGGGTCAGGAACCCTGCGCCGCGGAGCGCGACCTCGAGGCTGTTGTCATATTTCGCCAGCGCCCGGCCTAGGCCCATGACGATCGCGCCGGTCTGGCCCGAAGGCCCGCCGCCGTCCGCGTTCACCAGCACGTCCATCTTGCCCGCGACGTTGGTCACCTCCAGCGGGCCGAAGATTGCCTTGCGGTCGCGCTCGGCGGTGAAGTAGTCGTTGAGGGTGCGGCCGTTGATCTCGATCTTGCCGCTGCCCGGGGCGATGCGCACGCGGGCGCAGGCGCTCTTGCGCCGCCCGACGCCCCAGGTGTAGTTGATCTTCACCTTCGGCTCGGTCGATTCGGTCGTTGTCGTCGTCGCGGTTGCTTCAGCCATGTTCGGTTCTCAAATCTTCGTGAGAGAGACAGGTTCGCTTATGCGATCTTCAGTTCTTTCGGTTGCTGCGCCTGATGGGGGTGCTCGGTGCCCTTGTAGATCTTGAGCTTGCCGAGGATGTTGCGCCCCATCTTGCTTTTGGGGAGCATGCGGCGCACGGCGAGCTCGATCAGCTTTTCGGGGTGCAACTCATTCATCCGGCGAAACGAGTAGATCCGGCGACCGCCGGGGTAGCGGCTGTAGGTGTCGTACTCGAGCACTTCCGCCTTCTTCCCGGTGACTTTCACCTTGTCCGCGTTGAGGATGATGACGAAGTCGCCGGTATCGACGTGCGGCGTGTAGGTGGGCTTGTGCTTGCCCTGTAGAAGAATCGAAACCCGAGCGGCCAGACGACCGAGAACCTGGTCCGTCGCATCGACGACGTGCCAGTTGCCCTTGATCTCGCCCGGCTTGGGCATGTACGTGCTCATGTCATTGTCCTGTCTGACTTTGCGCTGCCGTGACGGAAGCTCTTTTACGGAAATTCACTTCGGCCAGGGCGCAAAGGCCCCGCCGCGAGGGATCGAGGATGATAATGATCGACGTTTCCAAGTCAAGCCGCGCGATCATTGCGCGACCTTGCGCCACGTCCCTGTCGCCAAACCACTTGCGATTTGCGACGAGGATCAAGGACAGGTACGAATGTCAACGCGTTCCTGGCCTCGCGCAGAAATTGCTCTAAGAAATTTGTTGTGAAAATAGGTAGACTTGGCATTTTCGGCTGGCTATATTCCCTCGGTTCGGCCGCATTGTATACGCAGGGATAAGTGTCGATGGGTTTCAAGGTTGTTGAAATCCAGCGGACGCCGAACCCCAACGCGGTCAAATTAATGTTGGATCGGGCGGTTGTCGGGCAACCGACGAGCTTCTTCAACGCCCGCGCCGCCGAGGATCATCCGCTCGCGACCAAGCTATTTGCCATCGAGGGCGTCACGAGCCTGCTGCTGCTGGGTGATTTCATCACGATAAATAAAAGTCCGGCGGCGACGTGGGCCGATATCACTGCAAGGGCAAGGGCGGTTCTCGCCGCCGAGCCGCCGTAAAGAATTCATCGCCGAACTGAACAGTTAGTGCGAACCCGATCTGTGGTCTGGCTCGTACTAATCAATGAAGTTTCTTCCCTCCTTACCCCGTAGGTCTCACCCACGCCTACGGGGTTATTTTTTGCGCCCGTATT
>JAICTV010000318.1 GCA_025936175.1 Phycisphaerae bacterium | reverse complement strand
TGTCGGCGCACTCGGCGCCGGAGGAGCGACCGGAGCCACGGCTGACGGCGCCGGAGGGGCCGGTGGCGCCGGCGCAATGGGCGCCGGCGGAGCCACCGGCGCGGGCGGGGCAAACGGCGGCGGGGGAGCGGGTGGCGCGACCGGCGCCGGCGACACCGCAGGAAAACTGTTCCACGTCGCGCTCATCTCGTCCATCAACTGCCGCGCCACGACACGCGTCGATTTCTCGAGCTGCGTCTTATCCAGCGGCGGCGGGACGTCGACGACCGCGCGCGCGATCGATTGCCCGCCGCGCGTGTTGATCGCTTCCGAGACCAGCCGCGCCGCCGTCCGCCCCGCCTGCTGCGTCGGCTCGACGCGCACCTGCACGAGCACTTCGACATCCATCTGCTGCCCGACACGCCGCGCGGCGTCGGCCGAGCCGCTCTCGAGATCCTTCACCTGCTGATCGCTCAGGCTCTGCCGCTCGACGCTCGGGGACACCAGCGTCACCTGACCGCTGGATGCGAACCAGTCCGCCAGGATCGTCTCCAGGGCGACGTAATCGATCGCGCGCGCGGAAAGTTCGTCTTCTCCGCTGCGGAGGATCGGGTTCACCAGCACGGTCATGCGCGGGCTGCCGACGCGACGGTAGGCTTCGACGAACTCGCGCTGTTCGGGCGGATGCTGGTTGAGCAGCGGCCCGTCTTCGAACGGCGGCGGCGTGATGCCCGTGCCGGCCCGCTCGCCGGGAACAGGCATCGGCTTCATCGGATCGCGCTGATAGGTCGCGTTGGGGTTCCCGGCAGTTTCTGCGGGCACCGCAATCCGCGGCGGCGGCGAAGCCGACTGACAGCCCACCATCATGCCCGCCGATAAAAGTCCGATAGCTAAAGAGCTCGCGTTCGGACGCGTGCAGAGGGAATGGGATTTCCGATGCATCATCATGGCAACCTTACGGACACGCCAGCGAGCTAAAGGATGGGCTAGCTTTTGCCCGACTTGCGGTGTCTAAAGTCATGACGCGGGCCGCCGATGTCAAGGTTGCCCCCGAACCCGCAGGCATTTATGGTTCGACCGCAACGCGAACAGGAGCTTCGATGAGCAGACAACTGATGCTGGCCGCCGCGCTCGCTTTGACCGCCGTCGTGGCCGGCTGCACGAAGGAATACAAGAACGAGCGGCCGGACGTCTCGCAGCTCGACCAGCGCGACACCGGGCTGCAGAGCAAGGACGTCGTGCAGGCATCGGACCAGATGGCGATGGACCTGCTGGCGGATCCGAACCTTAACGCCAGCCACGACCGCTGGACGATCGTCGTCGATCGCGTCGAGAACCGGACCGTCAACAGCCGATTCGACCTCGACGTCTTCCTCGAGCGGCTCAAGAGCAACCTCGCGCGGCACGGCAAAGGTCGCGTGCAGCTCATCGAGAACAAGGCGAAGCTCTCGGAGCTTCAAAGCCGCGAGCTCGATTCGGGGACGCCGGTCACCGGGCCGGGCGGCATTCAGCCCGACTACGCGCTCTACGCGCGCGTCAACGAGCTGCCCAATCGCGGGACGAGTTATTACCTGATCGAGTTCACGCTGACGGATCTGAAGACCCGCGCGCTGGCGTGGACGAACTCGTACGAGGTGAAGGTTGCGCGGGATTAGAAGCGGGTTTCGGGCGTCGGGTGTCGGGTGTCGGAAATGCGGGCTCTTCAAACCCCATACCCGACACCCGTTACCCGTCCTTTTGATTCTGCTGTCAGTCGTCGGCTGCTCGTCCGCCGTCCGATCCGGCCAGAGCACCGCGCTCTCCGGCATCGATCTGGTGCAGATGACCGACGACATGGCGATGAAGATCGCCGGCTCTTCCGAAGTGCAGCAGGCGATCGCACAGCACGGGCCGCTGAAGGTCGTCGTGCTGCCGGTGGAGAATCGGATGCGCGCCGAAGTGCTTCCGCGCGGGGCGGCGGAAGCGTTCGTCGGGCGCGTGCGCACGCTGCTGTCGAAACATTCGCCCGGGCAATACGTCTGGATCATGAACCGCGACGCGTACTACAGCCTGCGCAAGCGCGAGCTGGAAGGCGTCGAGCTCGGGCCGCCGCCGGATGAGATCAATCCCGACTACGCGCTCACCGCGGTCTTCAGCTCGCTCGCGGACGAGAACGCGAAGAAGCGCAGCAGCTTCTACGTCTGCCGGTACGAGCTCAGCGACCTGCGCGACCGCACCGTCCTGTGGACCGCGTCGTATGATGTCAAGAAGATCGCCGTCAAAGGGTTTGGAGATTGAACACGCCGCTGGGTCTCATCACGCGATCCGTGCTGCTGCTTCCGCTCGCCGGGATGCTCGCCGGCTGCGCGAATCAGAAGCAGGCGGAGACGATCGACCGCTCCGTCCGCAGCTACTTTGACGGCAACTACGCCGGCGCGGCGCAGGAGCTCGATGCGCTTTCGAAGAAGACCAACGAAGACTTCGTCTTGAACAACCTGCGGCTCGGATCGTCGCTGCTGGCGGAGTACGACCTGGACGACGCCGAGGCCGCTTTTCTCCGCGCGATCGAAGTGATCAACAGCACCGGCGTGAACGACGGCGGGCGGACGCTGGGCGCGGTGCTCGTCGATGAGAAGGTGAAGGTCTGGAAAGGCGAACCCTTCGAGCGCGCGATGGCCAGCTTTTACCTCGGCTTGATCTATTACATGCGGCAGGATTACCAGAACGCGCGGGCGTCGTTCGAGAACGCGCTGTTCAAGCTCCGCGACTACAACCCGGACACGCCGGATCAGTCGAAGGATGTCGATTCCAACTTCGCACCCGCGATGATTATGCTCGCCAAGAGCTTTCAGCGCGTCGGTCGGGATGATCTGGCCGAAGCGAACTTTCGCGCGGTGCGGGAGAAGTTTCCGCAGCTCGCCGACCTGGCCGATCCCGCGGCGAACCGCGAGTCGAACCTGCTGCTCGTGATCGATTACGGTCACGGCCCGCGCAAGGTGACCGATTTCGACGGCTCGATCGTCGGCTTCTCGCCGCGGCCCGACGAGGAAGGCCCCCCGCCGCGCCCGACGGTGCTGGTTGATGGCACGCCCGTGCGATTGCAGAACTTCGCGACGCCTCCGGTCGATCTGCTGGCGCTGGCGCAGGATCGCAAGTGGCAGAGCATCGACACGATCCGCGCCGTCAAGTCCGCGGTCGGCACCGGCTTGCTCACCGGCGGCGCGATCGAAGGCGTGCGCGGGATCAACGGCAGCGGCGCGCGACAGCGCACCGATCTCATGGTCGCCGGCGCGCTCGTCGGCACCGGACTTCTGCTGAAGGCGACGAGCCACGCCGACGTGCGGCAGTGGGAGATGCTCCCGCGCACAACTTACGTCCTGCCCATCAAACTGCCGCCGGGACAACACGATGTCACGGTCGAGTTCTCTGACGGCCAGCGCCAGACGTGGCGAAAACTCATCGTCCCGGAAAAGCAGGACGCGACTTACTACTTTCGCATGCTCCGCTGGAACAGCGGCCCCTTCGATTGGCCTCCCGCCGCCTTCGCAAAAGCCGAGCAGTAGCCGACGCGCGAAGCTCACGGCACTAGAAACGAAAACACGGGCCGCTCACGAGCAGCCCGTGCCGTCGGTTCGTTTCAACCTGCGCCGGTCGCGAGATGCGTTACGTTCGCGACGCCCCGGCGAACGCTTCGTCGCCTTCGCGGTCGTCCCCTTCGACCTGGAGCTGCTCCGCCATCACCAGCGCGCGCGTTTCGTGTTCGAGCCCGACGGGTTCGAACTCGACCTCGTACGCCGTGTACGGCGCGCACCACATGCTGCGGACGACACCAACTTGTCCGCGGTGCAGATGAAGCTCGGGAATGTCGCGCGTTAAGCGGACACAGTCATCGACGTGCGGCTGGCGCATGGGTCCTCCATGATGCGGGCATCGCTGAATCCATTCTCCCCTGCCCGGTAGATTGCCCGTTGACACTCGCCAATTTACCCTCGCGAATCGAAGCTTCAACAGGGATTCACGGAAAATCGCGCGTATCCATTGGAATACAATGCTCGGGGAGCCCGGAATATTTCGAAAGAAACTGCTGCGGTGGTACGACCGCGATCGTCGTGACCTGCCGTGGCGGCCGCCGCGCGGCGCCAGAGGCGCGGACGGCCAAACGTCGGCGGCGGCGACCATCGATCCGTATCACGTCCTGGTCAGCGAGGCGATGCTCCAGCAGACGCAGGTGGCGACGGTGGTTCCGTATTTCCTTAGGTTTCTCGAGCGTTTTCCCACCATCGCCTCGCTCGCCGCCGCCGACGAGCAGGAGGTCCTGCGGCTGTGGCAGGGCTTGGGTTACTACTCTCGGGCGCGGAACCTCCGCTCGGCGGCACAACGGGTAGTGGCTGAGCACGACGGCAAGCTGCCGACGACGGCCCCGCGGCTGCTGCAACTTCCCGGCGTGGGCCGGTACACCGCGGGCGCAATCGCGTCCATCGCCTTCGGCTCCCGCGCTCCGATCCTCGACGGCAACGTCATGCGCGTCCTCTGCCGGCTCGACAAGATCGAGTCCGATCCGCGCGAGAAAGAGACGCAGGAACGACTTTGGCGTCGCGCCGAAGAAGTGCTGCCGGCAAAGCGATGCGGCGATTTCAACTCCGCACTGATGGAACTCGGCGCGACAGTCTGCACGCCACGATCGCCTAAATGCCTCGTCTGCCCCGTCCGCGATCATTGCGAAGCACAATCCGCCGGCGCGCAGGAACAAATCCCGCCAGCGCGAAAGACCAAACCGACGCCGCTTTTCCAGCGACACGTCTTTTGCATCAGTCGCGGGGACCATTACCTGATCGAGCAGCGACCGGCGAAAGGACGATGGGGCGGCATGTGGCAGTTCGTGACGCTGGAGGCGGAGCCGACGCCGCCGGCGGCATCGACGCAGTTGAGAATCAAGCTCTCGCCGCCGCGGCGCATCGGCACCGTCACGC
>JAICTV010000301.1 GCA_025936175.1 Phycisphaerae bacterium | reverse complement strand
TTTTCCCACGTGTTCGGCGAGCCCGGGACCTACCGCTACTACTGCACGGCCCACCCGAAGATGACCGCCGAGATCGTGGTGAAGTGAGACATACCTCTTGAAGGAGACGATCATGAACGAGGAACGAGTTGGACAATTCGGCGACGGCGTCGACCGCCGCGGATTTCTCAAGTGCATGGCGTGGGCGGGCACCGGCGTGGTGTGGAGCATGGGCAGCGGCGGGATCCTCACTTCCCGCGCCTTCGGCGGTGAACCCGCAGCGACGACCGAGTCGGCGCGCGAAGCCTTCAGCTTCGTGCAGATCAGCGACAGCCACATCGGCTTCAACAAACCCGTCAACGCGGACGTGACTGGCACGCTGAAGCTCACCATCGACCGCATCAACGCGATGAAGAAGCGGCCGGAGATGATCCTGCACACCGGCGATCTCACGCACCTCTCCAAGCCGGCGGAGTTTGATACGGTGCAGCAACTGCTTCGCGGCGCCGGCGCCGGCGAGACGTTCTACGTCCCCGGCGAACACGATGTCTTCGGCGACGACGGAAAGCTCTATCGTGAACGCTTTGCCGCTCGCGGCGGCGCCGGCGCGAACGCCAATCCGTGGTACAGCTTCGATCTCAAGGGCGTTCACTTCGTCGGCCTGGTGAACGTGATGAACCTCCAGCAAAACGGCCTGGGAAAACTCGGCGACGATCAGCTCGAGTGGCTCAAGAAAGATCTCGCCGACCGCACCTCGAGCACGCCGATCGTCGTGTTCGCGCACGTGCCGCTCTGGAGCATTTATCCGCAGTGGGGCTGGGGCACGCAGGACAGCGAGCGCGCGCTCGCGTACCTGAAGCGCTTCGGCTGCGTGACGGTGTTGAACGGGCACATCCATCAGGTTCTGCAGAAGGTGGAAGGCAACATCACCTTCCATACGGCGCGCTCGACCGCCTTTCCGCAGCCGGAGCCGGGCAAGGCCGATTCACCGGGACCGCTCAAGAACGTTCCGGCGGATATGCTCAAGAAGATGCTCGGACTCACCACCGTGAACTACGCCGAGAACGCCGGCGCGCTCGCGATCGTCGATGCGACGCTGGAGTGACTCCCGCGCATGAACATCGCGCCGGGCAGCTTGCTCAGATCGATCTGAGGTCTAAAGCGGTGCGCGCTCGGGTGTAGCGCGCGGGCGGACACTTATGTCATGCTGAGGTATTCCGAAGCATCTGCGTTCCACGCCGAGCCGCTTTCGGTTCGCGGGCAGATCCTTCGCGGAGTACCGCTCAGGATGACGGCCCACCGACGCTACATGGGAGCGCGCACCGCTCTAAACGCTCATCCCGTCGCCGGCGTCCTGCTGCATCTGCGCCTTCATCGCTTCCCACTCCTCGATCGTGATCTGCGCCTCGCGCGCCTGCGAGCCCTTGTACGCGCCGACGATGCCGGCGGCGGCCATCGCCTCGATCAGGCGACTCGCCCGGCTGTAGCCGATGGTCAGCCGGCGCTGCAAAAGCGAAACGCTGCCACGTTTGGTCTCGAGCACGACGCGCACGGCGTCGTCGAACAGATCGTCCTTCGTCGCCTCGTCGTCCACGTTGCCGGCGCTCGAGCGAATCTGTACCAGTTCCGGCTCGTACTGCGCTTCGGCCATCGATTTGACGAGCTTGACGCTGTCGCGAATCTCCTTGTCGTCGATGAACGTGCCCTGCGCGCGGGTCGGCTTCGACGCGCCGGGCGGGAGGAAGAGCATGTCGCCCTGGCCGAGCAATGTCTCGGCGCCGTTCATGTCCAGCACGATGCGGCTGTCCATTTTGCTGGCGACGCGGAAGGCGATCTTGCTCGGCATGTTCGCCTTGATCAGGCCCGTCACCACCGTCGCCTGCGGACGCTGCGTCGCCAGGATCAGGTGAATGCCGACCGCTCGCGCCTTCTGCGCCAGGCGGACGATGTGCGATTCGACTTCCTTCCCGCTGGTCATCATCAAGTCCGCCAGCTCGTCGATGATGATCACCATGTACGGCAGCTTCTTGGGGATCTTCGCCTCTTCCTCCGGCGTCGCGGGTTCGAAGCGCTCGATTAATTCCTCGGTCGAGAGCGCGTTATACCCCTTGATGTTCCTCACACCCGCCTCGGCGAGGAACTCGTAGCGCTCGTCCATCTTCT
The DNA here is from genome assembly GCA_025936175.1 of Phycisphaerae bacterium. Classification (GTDB taxonomy): domain Bacteria; phylum Planctomycetota; class Phycisphaerae; order Tepidisphaerales; family Tepidisphaeraceae; genus JAICTV01. The sequence goes on along the minus strand of JAICTV010000301.1, from coordinate 3,508 downwards.
GACACGCCCATTCCAGCACGCTGGTGGCGCGGCCGGTCTCGTTGATGATGGGGCACATCAGGTGCGGGATGTCCTTGAACGGCGCCATCTCCATGACCTTCGGATCGAAGAGGATCAACTTCACCCGGTCCGGGCGCTGCATGTACATGATCGACATGATGATCGTGTTGATGCAGACGGACTTGCCCGAGCCGGTCGTGCCGGCGATGAGGCAGTGGGGCATGCCGGCCAGGTCCGCGATGAGCGGCTCGCCGCTCCCGTCCTTGCCCAGGTACAGCGGGATCTGGAACTTCTGCACCGCCTCGGGCGCGATCTGCATCAGCTCCTTAAGGCGGACTTTTTCCTTCTGTTCGTTGGGCGCTTCGATGCCGACGGTGCTCTTGCCCGGGATCGGCGCGACGATGCGGACCGTCTCGGCGCGCAGCGCGCGCTGGATGTCGTTCGAAAGCGCGCTGATCGCCGACACCTTGATGCCCGGAGCCAGCGCCAGCTCGTACATCGTGATGACCGGCCCGGTGTCGATCTCGACGACGTGCGCGTCGATGTCGAACTCCTTGAGCGTCTGCTCCAGGATCGCCGCCTTCTCGCGGACGAACGATTCCTGGCTTTCCGCGTAGCCGTACTCGGCGTCGTCGAGGCAATCCCATGCCGGCAGGTGATATTCGCCCAGCTCCTTCGGCTGCGGCGGCGGGGCGGTCTGCCTCGGCTTGAGCATGCTCGGCAGCTTGACGACGATCTCGCGCTTGGGCTCGGGCGGCTTGGGAACCGCTCGCTCCTCGACCGGCGGGATCGTCGCCTCCTCCGACGGCGGCGCATCGCCCGCGTCGACGAACGCATTCTCCGTCGCGGCCGGTTCGTCATGTGGATAGGAAAGTTCGATGTCTTCGGATTCTTCCACTTTCTTCACCGCCGGCGCGTTCTTCTCGCGCTTGAGCAGTACCGGCGGTTTCAGATCATCTTCCTCATCCTCGTCCGCCGCATCCGTCTGCCGCTTCGCTTGCGGCTTCGCGGAAGCATTCTTCGGTTTCGGGGGCTTGAGCATCACGGTCGAATCGCGCGTCACGAAACGCGGAAGGGAAGGAAGCTTGGGAACCGACGGGAAATTGAATCCCGGAATCGACGGCGCCATCTCCTTCACATGCGCGACCGTCGCCATGGCAATGCCCGGCGTGCGCAGCACCAGATCGTCCGCCGCCAGGAGAAGTCCGACGAGAATTCCGGTCAGCAGGATCAGCCGCGTCCCCCAGACGGAAAAGTGCGCTTGCAGGAAGGTTGAAGCGGTGATCCCAAGTAATCCACCATGACCTTCCGGGAATCCATTCATCGATCCCGGCCGCAGATGATGCACCGCCGCCGCGAACGCGGTCGAGAGCAGCAGCAGACCGACGATCCGCAGCCAGATGTCGCTCACGCGATTGTTGAACAGCACCAGCGCGAGCAGCACGCCACTGAAGAACAGCACCGGAAACACGCCCTGCCCGACGGCGAGAAAGCAGTAGTACGCGATGAACGCGCCGGCCGGCCCGCAGAGGTTCTGCGTCGCCGGCCACGGGTAGACCGTGTGGCTCGGCCAATCGGTCGGGTGAAAGCTCCCCAGCGCGAGCAGGAGAAACGCCCACGAGCCGATGGCGAGGAAGAGCAGCGTGTTACGAAGGACGTGTGTACGTTCCATGTTTTGTTTTGTTATTTGAGGTTGGTTGTTTGCGGTTTGATGACAATCGAATCGCCAACCTCAAACCTCTAACATCAAACCTCAAATAACATCGTCAATGGCCGGTATGTCCAAACCCGCGCGTCCCGCGCTTCGTTTCGTCGAGTTGCTCCACCTCGATCATCTCCACCTGCGGCACCGGCAGAATCAGCATCTGCGCGATCCGCATGCCGCGCTCGATCACAAACGGCTGGCGGCCGAGATTGATCAGCGGCACCTGCACTTCACCGCGATAGTCCGAATCGATCGTTCCCGGCGCATTGACCATGGTGATGCCGTGCTTGCTCGCCAGGCCGCTCCTCGGCCGGATCTGCGCCTCATACCCGTGCGGGACGCCAAGCGAAAAGCCGCACGGCACCAGTCGGATCTCTCCGGGGTGCAACGTGACGGGCTCGCTCACCGCCGCCGACAGATCAAACCCCGCCGCGTGCTCGGTCATCCGCGCGGGCAGAGGGATTCCCTTCCCGTGCTCAAGGCGTTTGATCTGTACCCTTATCGGACGGCTCAACGGCCTCTCTCCAGACAAACCTAAACCGCTGTCGCAGCCTGTTTTATGCGGCGACCAGAGATCATCGGAATTTCGGACGGAACCGCTGCAAACTTGGCAGGACGAGCGCCCGCCGAGCCGGCATTTGATCCCGCGCCACAGGCAATCGGTCGGCGGGAGCCTCGCCCTCCCGATTAGAGCGTTACGAAACCTCGCAGCGCCGCGGGATCGTCTGCGAGATCGAGGATCCGACGGATGACGAGCGTCTCGCGGCGATCGATGTTGGGCTTGCCCGATTCGAACAGCTCGAGCACCGCCTTGGCGTTGTTCACGAAGATCTGATCGAGCGGGACGTGCAGCAGCGTCGTCTGATGGTCGGTGGTGACGCCGGCGGCGTACGGCGTTTCGCCTTGCGTGTAGACGTTGGCGACGGCGGTTCGATCGCCGGTGAAGTTGATGAGCAGTTGGCTGAAGTGATCCGTGCCGCGGCGCATGAGGGAGGTCGCGTCCGGGCCCATGCAGGAGACGACCAACTCGATCGGATGGATCGCGTACTCGGCGAACGAGCTCCCGCCGCCCCAGACGACCATGTGCCTGGTCGTCCCGTGCTTTGCGTCGCGAACGTACTCCTGCACGTTGGTGTAGCGCAGCGCCGATGTCGTCTGGATGGCGGTCTTGTGTTTGTCCGCGAGAGAAAAGATCTGCTTCGCCGTCGCCAGGTCGGGCGCGAAGGTCTTGTCCACGTACGTCGTCTTGCCGAACGGGAAGACCAGCTCCGCGAGCTTGAGGTGCAGCTCCGGATTCGACGGCGCGAGGATCATGAACGCATCGACGTTCTGATTCAGCTTCTCGACCGAGTCGAAGTACGGCACATCGTTCTTCTTCGCCCAGGCGCGGCCGTCCGCTTCGTCGAGCGCAAAGCATCCCGCGACCATACCGCCGCGGTCTTTGAGCGCGCCGCGATAAGCCTTGAGGAAGACCTTGGCGTGGAAGTTTTCGAGCTTGTTGTCGGCAAAGCCGATGCGGATGGACATGACGAGATTCTACGGAGCCGTTGAGCCATCGCAGCCGTCGAAGCGATGTCATCTCGAGGTACTGCGAAGGATCGGTCTCCTCACCCGGATGCTTCGGGGTACCTCAGCATGACAATTCGCTGAGTTCGCCTGTGCCAGGCGCTTTCACGCCTGCGGGAACAGCGCTTCCGCGCGCGCGATCAGCACCTTCGCGAATGAAGCCTTGTTGCGCATAGGAAGCGCTTCGCTTCGCCCGTCCGGATAGATCAGGATCGACTCGATCGTCTGACTGCTCAT
>JAICTV010000051.1 GCA_025936175.1 Phycisphaerae bacterium | reverse complement strand
GATCGTCAATGCGGAGATACTCGAGCAGCTCCGCACCGCCGATGACGAGCGCGCCGGCGACAGCGCCGAGGCAGACGGCGCCGAAGGGCGTCACCCAGAAGCAGCTCGCGGTGATCGCCACGAGGCCGGCGAGGAAGCCGTTGGTGATGAAGCTGGCGTCCCACGTCTTCATCATCGCGTATCCGATGGAGACGGCGACCAGACCGCCGGCGCAGGCGGCGAGCGTGGTGTTGGCGGCGACGCGGGCGATGCCGCCCATGTCCATCGCGCTCAGCGTCGACCCGGGGTTGAAGCCATACCAGCCGAACCAGAGGATCAGGCCACCGACGACGGCGATGGTCAGATCGTGCGGGAGCATCGGCCCGCCGCCGTCACGCTTGAACTTTCGCCCGAGCCTCGGCCCGAGCATGAGGCCACCGGCCAAGGCGATCCAGCCGCCGATCGAGTGCACGACGGTCGAGCCGGCGAAGTCGTGGAAGTTGATGCCGAGGCTCGGGAGGAAGTTTCCGCTCGATCCCATCGTGTAAAGGAATCCGTCCGGACCCCATGCCCAGTGACCGATGATCGGGTAAATGAAGCCGGAGACGCAGACGGAGTAGAGGATGTCGCCCCAGAACGCGGTGCGTCCGATCATGGTGCCGGAGCAGATGGTCGAGGCACAGTCGGCGAAGGCGAACTGGAAGAGCCAGTGAGCCAGGACCGGCACGCCGGTGGCGCCGTAGGTCGTCGTCGCGGTGATGCCGTTCAGGAAGAACCACTTCTGATCGGGGTTGCCCGGGTCGTGCCAGCCGACAAAGCCGTTGCCCCCACCGAACATGAACGCGTAGCCCCAGGCGTAGAAGACGATGCCGCACAAACAAGTGTCGAAGACGCACTCGACCAGGACGTTGACGGTTTCGCGCGATCGGCAGAAACCGGCTTCGAGCATCGTGAAGCCCGCCTGCATGCCGAACACGAGGAACGCACCGAGGAGCGTCCAGACGGTGTTCAGCGCGTTGATGTGATCCGCCATCTTGATCGACGCGTACGGGTCGGGCGCGGCGGGGGCTGCTGCGGCGGCCGCCTGCGTGGTGGCCTGCGCCATGGCCGATGATCCGCCGAGCAACATGTCGGGGATCCTGGGCCCGACGGTGATGAGCGCGAAGAGCGCAATCAGGCCGAGCATCTTGCCGGCGACCAGCGCGACGCCGAAGCGGCGCCACTGCGGGTCTTTCAAACGGGTCTTGAGCCGGGAAATCTTCTCCGCGGTGCGGAGCTTCTTGCCATCAAGCAGTCTGCTGCCATCCACGTGGGGACTCCTTTGCGAAACGAGGACACTCGCCCTTGCCCATAGCGCCGGCAACGGCGCTGCGCCGAAGCGGGAGGACTCGCACCGGCCTAATCAAAGGGTGTGCCAGTGAAAAATTGGCCCGTTTTCGGGGTTTTCTGAATCGGTGCCGGCGATGACGAGCTAAAAATCAGGCAATGCGGAGAGCGCGTCTGAGTAGCTGCGCAGTTCGCGCGCACGCGATGAATGCGCGCTGCTCTTGCAGAAAAAGAGAGGGGCCGGCACAGCGGGCGCCGACCCCAAACGGTTGACGATCTTGCCTCCGGGTTCTTCGCTACAGCGCGGCTTCGTCCACGTCGCCGGTGCGGATGCGAACGACTTTGCTCACCGGACAGACGAAGATCTTCCCGTCGCCCACCTCGCCCGTGCGCGCCGACTCGGTGATCGCGTGGATCGCCTGCTCCTTATCCGCCGGCTTCACACAGATTTGCAGCATGATCTTGGGGACGAAACCGACGTCCATTTTCGCGCCGCGATAACGTTCGGTGTGACCGGCTTGTCGGCCGTAGCCTTTGACCTCGATTGCGGTGACGCCGAGGATGCCGAGCTTCGCCAACGCGGTTTTGACCGAGTCGAGCTTGGACGGTTGGATAACGGCTTCGATCATGTCCATGACCGTGTTCTCCGGTGAGAGACGAGGGAGGAAAAGGGCGCGCCCGCGCTCCGGGTTAATTCCGGAACGTTCGCTGCCGCTTATCAAAGCGCGTGCCAATAGCGCAACGCGCGGATCATGTCATCCCGAGGTACTCCGAGGGATCTCGGAAGCAACTGGTGTCCGAGATCCCTCAAAGTACCTCGGGATGACAATCCATGGTCGCGGCGCGGGCGGGTGACATGGGCCATGCGCGGCCGTACCATTGCGTAACTCCATGCAGATTCGGAATTTCTCGATCATTGCGCACATCGACCACGGCAAGAGCACGTTGTCCGACCGCCTGCTCATGCGCGCGGGCGCCATCACCGAACGCGAGTTCAAAGAGCAGATCCTCGACGATATGGACCTGGAGCGCGAGCGGGGGATCACGATCAAGGCGTCGGCCGTCACGGTCTTTCATGAGCACAAGGGCGAGAAGTTCATGCTGAACTTCATCGATACGCCCGGGCACGTGGATTTCCATTACGAAGTGCAAAAGGCGCTGCAGGCGTGCGAAGGTGCGATTCTGGTTGTCGATGCCACGCAAGGCGTGCAGGCGCAGACGGTCGCCAACGCCTACGCCGCCATTGAGGTGGGGCTGGAGATCATCCCCGTCATCAACAAGATCGACCTGCCGTCCGCCCAACCGACCGAGGTCGCCGAGGAAATCGAGCAGGTGCTGGGATTTCGGGCGGAGGACTGCATCCTCGTCAGTGCCAAGACGGGGCAAGGCATCGACGAGCTCATTTCCGCCCTTTGCGACAAGCTCCCGCCGCCCAGGGGGTTGCCAGAATCGCCGCCGCGGGCGCTCATCTTCGACTCCATCTACGACGACTACCGTGGCGTCATCACGTATGTCCGCGTTGTGGACGGTGAACTGAAGAAGGGCCAGAAGATCCGCTTCATGGGCAACGGGAAGGAATACCAGATCACCGACGTGGGAAAACTGGTGCCCCGCCCGAAACAGGTCGCCGCCATCGGCACCGGCGAGGTCGGTTACATCGTCGCGGCCATCAAAGACCTGCACGATGTCCGCATCGGCGATACCGTCACCGACGCGCAGAACCCCGCGTCTGAAGCGCTCCCGGGCTACAAGCCGATCCAGCAGATGGTCTACTGCGATTTTTATCCCGGCGGGAAAACGCAGTACGACGAGCTGCGTGATGCCATGGATCGGCTGCAGCTCAACGACTCCTCCTTTACCTTCGAGCCGGAGAACTCCGATGCGCTGGGGTTCGGCTTCCGCTGCGGCTTCCTCGGTCTCTTGCACATGGAGATCATCCAGGAGCGGCTCGAGCGCGAGTTCAACATCGAAGTGGTGCAGACGGCGCCGACGGTCACCTATGAGGTGAAGCAGACCGACGGCACGGTCACGCGCATCGATTCGCCGAGCGAACTGCCGAACCCGACCTACGTCGAAGAGATCCGCGAGCCCTACATCCTGATGAACCTCATCCTTCCCGCCGACGGCGTCGGCGCGATGATGAAGCTCTGTGAAGACCGCCGCGGAATCTACAAGAAGACCGAGTACATCGGCGCGTCGCGCGTCATCCTCGCCTACGAGATGCCGCTGGCTGAAGTGATTTACGACTTTTACGATCGGCTCAAGAGCGCGACGCGCGGCTACGGGACGATGGACTACGACTTCATTGGCTTTCGCGTGGGAGACCTGGTGAAGATGGACATCCTGGTCAACGGCGACAAGGTCGATGCGCTCAGCGTCATCGTGCACCGCGATCACGCCGAAGCGCGCGGCCGAAAGCTCCTGGTTCGCCTGAAGGAAGAGATCGACCGCCACCTCTTCGAGATCCCGCTGCAAGCCGCCATCGGCGGCAAGGTCATCGCCCGCGAGACGATCAAGTCCGTCGGCAAGAACGTCACCGCCAAGTGCTACGGCGGCGACGTGACGCGCAAGCGCAAGCTGCTGGAGAAGCAGAAAGAGGGCAAGAAGCGCATGAAGCGCGTCGGCAGCGTGGACATTCCGCAGGAAGCGTTCATGGCGATCCTGGAAAGCGGCGACTAGTGCTTTGCCCGGAGCCGGCGCAGCCGTCATGCCCCATCCGGCCGCTCCGTCGAATACCCTGCGAGATGCTCTGAATGCTTTCGGTCATCGTGCTGGTCAAGGACTCGCCGCAGCACGCACGAGCGTGCGTGGAATCGGTCATTCACTCTCTGCGGCGGCTGGGAGTCGAAGCGCAGTCGGAACTGATCCTGCTGGATGACTTTTCCGATGCCGAATCGCGCATCCCGGAGCTGTTCACCGAGGCGCGGACGGGGACGAAAGCCGCGACGCGCGCGATCCGCTTCAAGAGGCACAGTCACTACGCCTGCGGGGTGGCGCTGGGCATGTCGATCGCGACGCGGCGGCACGTGCTGTTCATCAGCCACGACATGATGCTCGCGCCGGACTGTCTGCGCGAGCTGCTGCACGTCGCCGAGACCTTCGACGGCGCCGGGCCGATCCGTCCCGTCTCGCCGCACATGGACTATGCGCCCGGCGAAGTGCTCGCGCCGCCGCTGCCGGTGCGGAGCCAGCGCGATGTCGATTCGTTCGCGTCGCTGGTTGCGGATTGTCGCCGCGGGGCGCTGGCGGAGATCTTCACGCTCGTGGGCGACGCGATGCTCGTGCCGCGGCGGGTGATCGATCGCATCGGCGTCATGGACGGACGAAATTACTTCGGGTTCATGAGCGACGTGGACTACGGCGTGCGCGCCCGCCGCGCGGGCTTCCGCTTGCTCATCGCGCGTGGCGCATGGGTGCAGCACGTCGGCGCGGTCGTGTCGAAGGAAGTGCTCGCCGGCAGGCGCGAATCGCGACCGGAGATGGGACTGCCGCTGTTTCAGAAGGCGTACGATGCGTTCCGGCAGAAATGGGATCCGACGATGCCGCAGGATTATTCCAAGCTGCACTACGAGCAGTTCCGCCGGCTCTCGGAGCCCGGCGTCGGTGGGCCGAACGATCCGCGCCTCTTCGAGCCGCCGATGGCGGTCGATCCGGCGATTTGTGAAGAGCTGTGATACACTTCGCCGACGATGCTTTCGGTCCTGATCAGCTTTCACAACGCCCGACCGTCGGCGCAAAACTGTCTGCGCACGACCGTCCGCGCGTTCCAGGCGCTGGCGAGCGCGAACGTGGAGTTCGTGCTCGTCGACGACAAGTCCGATCCGGATCAGCAGATCCCGCAATTGATGGCGGAGTTCCGCCAGCAGGTGCCGGCCGGCGTGAAGGTGACGGAGTTCCTGTTCAAGGAGCATCAGCATTACACCCGCGCGCTGACGTACGGCTTCTCCGCGGCGCGCGGCGAGCAGGTTCTGTTCGTGAGCCACGACATGCTGCTGACGCCGGACTACGTGCGGACGCTGCTCGCGGTCGCGGCATCCGATTCGCGGATCGGCCTGGTGCGCGGGACCTCGCCTTACGTCGATTGCTTCCCGCAGCACAAGGTGATGCCCCCGTTCCCGCCGCGCTCGTTCGATGACATCGACGCGTTCGCGCGCTACGTGAGCCAGTATCACGGGCTGGCGTGGGTGGAGGATCGGCTGCTGACGGGCGATTCGATGCTGATCAAGCGCGATGTGTTGGACAAGATCGGCGTGTTCGACCCGCGCTACTACGGGTACTTCGGCGACATCGATTTCGGCCTGCGCCTTCAGCGTGCGGGCTTCAAAATGGTTTGCGCCAAAGGAGCGTGGCTGTGGCACGAAGGGGCGGCGGCGTACAAGGACAAAGCGCAGCAGACGCAACAGGAATACGCCCGCATCCACGCGGCGCGAATGCAGGTGGTCAATAACGCTTATAAGGCGTTTCGCGATAAATGGGACCGGACGCTGCCGGAAAATTACCCCGGCACCGATGCGATCCCGTTCGAGCGGATCCGCACGCTTCCGCCGCTGCCGGACGGGGAATTACAGCCGCCCATCAGGCCCGATCCGGCAATTTGTGAGGTCCGTTAAGCTCACAATTTGGTTGAAAAAGCGGCCGCAGGAAGCTAGTTTGCCGCCCCGGGTGAGCCGCAAGGCTGTCTTTCACGCATCTCTCGATTTTTGAAGGGCTTGTTTATGGTTGCGGTGCGAATGTTGGTCGCGCTGATCGGCTGCATGGCGTTGCTCGAGTTCCTCGAGTGGCTCTCTCCCGCCGACGAGCATCAGCCCGGCATCTTCAAGCGCAAGGGCGTGAAGCTCGACGTCGGCTACTGGCTCTTTCTCGGGGTGCTCGACAAGCTGCTCTTTCGCTACCTCATCGCGATCGGTCTGATCGCGTTCTTCCTGTTCATGGGATGGGTGCCGAGCAAGGAGTTCATGCAGGCCGGCTTCGGGCCGGTCATGATGCAGCCCAAGTGGCTGCAGGTGCTCGAGGCGCTGCTCATCGCCGACTTCATCTACTACTGGCTGCATCGCACATTTCACCGCCCGGCGGCGTGGAAATATCACGCGATCCATCACAGCTCGCAGAACGTGGACTACCTTTCGTCCAAGCGCGGTCATCCGATCAACAGTGCGGGCAACCGGATCTTCCCGGCGCTCACAGTGCTGATGATGGGCTTTCCGCCGACGGTGCTCGGCTCGTGGGCAATCATCCTCACGATGTGGGACATGATGATCCACGCGAACCTGACCTGGGACTTCGGACCCTTCAAGTACATCGTCGCCAGCCCCGTCTTCCACCGCTGGCATCACACGCTCGATGACGAGGCGCAGGACAAAAACTTCTCCGGCATGTTCCCGCTGTGGGACATTCTCTTCGGCACGTGTTACATGCCCAAGGGCAAGCTGCCCAAGGTCTTCGGCGTGACCGAGCCGATGCCGGAAACGATCGTCGGACAGATCATGTACCCGTGGAAGGCACAGCCGATCGACGCGGCGGCTCCGACGGCCGCGCCGGTTGCGACGGCGTCCGCGCCGGAGAATGATCCGGTCGTTGCCGCCGCGGAGGTCGAGACGGCCGCGCCCGCGGCGGCTACGATGGCCACTTGATGCTCTCGATCGTCGCCGCCTTTCGAAACAGCCGAAACACCGCCATCAACCTCCTCCGCTCGATGCTGCGCGTCGTGCAGCAGCTCGGCGCCGGCGGCGCGCAGCAGGTCGAGATCATCCTGATCGACGACGCCTCCGATGACGACCAACAGATTCCCGCGCTGCTGGCCGAATTCCGCGGCGGCGTGCCCGCCGGGGTGAAGGTCACCGAGTTTCTTTTCAAGCAGCAGCAGCATTACACGCGCAACCTTGCGTACGGCTTCTCCGCGGCCAGGGGAAAGCACGTCCTGTTCGTCAGCCACGACATGCTATTGACCGCCGACTACGTGCGCGCGCTCGTGACGGTCGCCGGGCTGGACGCGTCGATCGGCCTCGTGCGCGGCACGTCGCCGTTCGTGGATGGCTTTCCGCAGCACCGGATCGTCCCGCCGTTTCCGCTGCGCACGCTCGAAGACATCGACGCGTTCGCGCGCTACGTCAGCGATTACCACGGCCTGGCATTCGAGGAAGACCGCTACCTCACCGGCGATTCGATGCTGATCAAGCGCGAGGCGCTGGAGAAGATCGGCGTGTTCGACCCGCGCTACTTCGGATACTTCGGCGACATCGACTTTGGCCTGCGCCTCCAGCGCGCCGGCTTTAAGATGGTCTGCGCCAAGGGCGCGTGGCTCTGGCATGAGGGGCAGGGGGCGTACAAGGACGAGGCCCAGCGCAAGCAGCAGGACTACAAGGTCATTCACGAAGCGCGGATGAAGGTGGTCAACGCTGCGTATCACGCGTTCCGCGACAAGTGGGATCCGTCGATGCGGGCGGATTACTCCCATCCCAGGAACATCCCGCTCGAAGCGCTGCGAAAGAGCCCGCCGTTCGGTCCGATCGACATTCAGCCGGCGATTTTTCCCGATCCATCCATCTGCCTGATTCGATAAACCGAATTTTCCCGGACTTGGCGGCCTTCGGTCCTTCAGGCTCCTTCCCATCGGGCCGATAGGGCTTATGAGAGGAGCGACGCCAAGTGCCCAAGGGAATTCAGATCGGTCAGTTGCTGATGGAGCAGGGCGTGCTCACGCCGAAGCAGGTGGAGCACATCCTTTCCGTTCAAAAGGTAAGTCATCGCCCCTTCGGCGACCTGGCGGAGCGGTTGTACGGGATCAGCCCGCAGGCGGTCGAGGACGCGTGGGTGCAGCAATACATCCGCATGGTCGGGACGATCGACCTCGAAGACCAGAAGCTCGACGAGCAGTGCCTGCGGCTGCTCAACCGCCGGCAGGCGTGGCAGTTTCACGTGTTGCCGATGCATCGCGCCGAGGACAACCTGAACATCGCCACCAGCGCGGCGGACCTGGTCCGCGCGGTGAATTTCTCCAGCAAGAAGCTCGACGAGCCGGTCTTCTTCCAGATCGCCGAGCGCACGCAGCTTCGCGATTTTCTGATGCGGCACTACCCGGTGCCCGAGCACATCGCGCAATACGCGGAGAACCTGAAGTAGCTCTTCAAGACAATCGACTATTCGCCGCTCGATCATCGGGCGGGAACCGAGGCACGAGCACATCCCCGGCTCGTGCCTTTCTTCTTTTGATACCCGGCTCATTCCGTCGGAGCGGTGGTCGTCGTCGGCATCGGCGGGAGCAGGACCTCCGCGAAATCGTCGTGCCACACGGATCTCCAGCCCATCTCGATGAGCGTGTCGTGGAAGCGGCTCTTGAGGCGCGGAAGGATCGCGACGTCGGCACTTTGCCGCTCGAAGACGCTGGCGTTGGGTTCGTCGCCGAGATACGTCGCGGCCCAGAACCGCGGGGTGTAGCACTGCGTGCGGCCGTCGACGAAGACCTTGAACTTCTCGCCCAGCCGCCAGGCGAGATATCCGCCCGCGTTGAACTCGTTGATCAGCCGGCCGGCGCGGGGCGGGACGTTCTTGTCGACGTAACCCGCCGCGCCGACGGGGAATGACGGAAGCTCCGGCCCGCGGCGGTTGACCCACTTTTCCATCGGCACGTCGGCGCCGGGGAAGGCCATCGCGATGCGGACCAGATTGAGCACGAGTGCGATTGCGAGCACTGCCGCGATGATCGGGCGGCGGAGCAGGCGATCCGACAGCGCCGGCACCGTCGCGGCGGCGACCGGAGCCGCGATCAAGGCGAAGATCGGCGCGAAGCGACCCAGCCGCAGCATCAGCAGCGCGCCGGCGATGAGCATGAGCCAGTCGCCGTCCCGCAATCGCTCGCGTCGAATGACCGCGGCGACGAACAGCGCGGCACAAAGCCCGACTGTGACTTTGCCGAGCCACCCGTAATAGACCGGCCGCATCTCCGCGATGATGTCGCTGGAGACCATGACGTCGGCGCTCTCGTAGCGCCACGCAGCCTTGACCGCGCCGAGGAGCATCGGCGTGGCGCAGCTCGCCAGCACCACCAGCGCGAGCAGGATCGCGTACTTCCGCACGTCCTTCTTTTCGCGCACCGCGCCGATGAGCAGGCACGTGACCCAGATCGGGACGACGATCACGCACAGGTGGATGTTAGCCAGCAGCGCGGTGATCGGGACAATGAGCCAAACGCCATAGCCAGGCCGGCGCCGATCGCGAACGAGCAGCCACGTCGCCAGCGCAAGCAGCACCAGCGCCATCGTGATCGGTCGGAAACTCAGGTAGGGGATGCTCAGGAACGCGCCGAACGCGGTCGCGAGCACGCCGTTCAGTCGACGGCCGCCGCCGGTGTACGCGACACACGTCAGGGCGATGATGACGATGAACGCGGCGACCATGAACGCCTCGCCGGCGATCGCGCCGCGGTAACCGTGGTGTTGCCACACGCCGCGCATGACAAACTCTGCGAACCAGGAATAGGGCGTCCACGGCGTCTTCATCGACATGTAGGAAAGCTGATCGACCAGCGGATGGATGCCGTCGCGGTCGAGCTGCTCGGCGACGCGCAGGTGCCAGAAGACGTCCGGGTCGAGCGTGTTGTTGATGACCGATTTGCCCACGCCGATGAGCGCGATCATCCCGATCAGGAGCCAGAACGAGAGCGCGGCGAGGTCGCGCGTTTTTTCCAACGGGGCGGAGCTGTCTGTCACCTTGGGATTATCGGCACCACGCACCTAGAATCTGCGGCGTGAGTGACGTCCCTGCGAAAACAACCGGCGCGGAGCCGGACAAATCGAAGATCCTGCGGCGGTTGCTGCTGATGCTCCGACCGCATTGGCCGGCGGTCGGGCTCGGCGTCGTGCTGCTGCTGCTGTCGGCGCCGGCGGAGCTGTTTCCGGCGATCACCTGGGGTTACGTCACCGATCAGATCGTCTTGAACAAGGGCGGCAAGCCGCTGCTGACGCGCTGGTTCAGCTTCAATCATCACCTCACCAGCAAGTACGCGATCCTGCTCTCGGCCACCGCGTGGATGTTCGTCATCTACCTGCTCGGCGAGACTTTTGAGACGCTCGAGCAATGGACCCTCAACCGCGTGGCGCAGAAGTTCATCCTGAGCCTGCGCAACAACGTCTACCACAAGCTGCAATCGCAGAGTCTTTCGTACCTCCAGCGCCAGCGCACCGGCGATCTGATGAGCCGGGCGATGAGCGATGTGGACGAGGTGCAGTCGTTCATCGTCGGCTCGATCGACGTGATCCTCAGCGAAGGCATCCTGTGGGTGCTGACGGTGGCGATCGTGATGACGATCGACTGGCGCGTCGCCGCCGCCTCACTCAGCCCGGTGCTGCTCGTCTACGTGCTGCTGCGGATTTTCAACAAGAAGGTGAAGCCGATCTACGCGGCGGCGCGCGAGCGGTTGGGCGACGTCTCCACCCGCATCCAGGAAAACCTCAGCGGCATCGTCGTGATCAAGATCTTCGCGCGCGAGAAGCAGGAGGCACAGCGCTTCCGCCGCGCGACGACTGAGTATTACGACCGGCAGCTCGAGGCGATCAACGCGCGGACGCTCTTCTTCCCGTTCACGCGCGTGGTCGGGTTTCTCTCCAACGTCTTCATGATCGGGCTGGGCGGGTACTACATGCTGAAGGACATGTCCTTCACCCCGGGCGATCTGGTGACGTTCCGCGCGTACTGGTGGCGGCTGTTCGGGCCGATCAACACGCTGGCGCGCGTGAACGACATGGTGCAGCGCGCGACCGCGGCGGCGAAGCGCGTCTTTGAGGTGCTCGACGAGCCCGACGAGCTGCCGGACGCGACGGACGCGGTGCAGGTCGATCGCGTGCGCGGGGAGATGGAGTTGCGCGATGTCAGCTTTTCGTATGAACGTGGCACGGGCGACTCGCCCGGGTTATTGAAAGAAGAAGCGACAGAACACGGGCGAGGCGCCCGTGCCACGGTCCTGCACGACGTCTCCATCAAGATCGAGCCGGGGAAGACGGTGGCGCTGTGCGGGCCGAGCGGCTCGGGCAAGTCGACGATCCTCAATCTGCTGCTGCGGTTCTACGATCCCGTCAGCGGCGTCGTCACGCTCGACGGACGCGACGTTCGCTCGATCACGCGCGACAGCCTGCGGCGGCACTTCGCGCTCGTGCAGCAGGAAAGTTTTCTTTTCAACGACTCGATCATCGACAACATCCGCTACGGCCACGCGGAGGCGACGCTGGACGAGGTGATCGCCGCCGCGAAGGCCGCCAACGCGCACGGTTTCATCTCGCAGCTCGCGAACGGTTACGACACCAAGGTGGGCGAGCGCGGCGTGCGTCTCTCCGGCGGTCAGAAACAGCGCATCAGCATCGCCCGTGCATTCCTCGCCAACCCGTCCATCCTGCTGCTCGATGAGCCGACCAGCAGCGTCGAGCCCGACAGCGAGGCCGCGATCATCGCCGCGCTGGATCGCTTGATGCAGAACCGCACGACGATCGTCACGAGCCACCGTCCGAGCCTGATTCTGCAGGCCGATTGGGTGTACGTGATCGAGGACGGCCGCGTAACGGAACAGGGGCGGCCGTCGGAACTCGCGCAGAACGCCGGCTGGTTCGCGCGCTTCATCCGCAGCGCGACCGAGCCCGCGATCATGGTCACGGACGACGTGCAATGAAGTTCAAGCACATCTACGGGGTCGATTTCAGCGGCGCGAAAAACGCCGGAGACGCGATCTGGATCGCACACGCCCAACCATTTAGCGGCGATCGCTCGACTTCGGCGAGCTCAGTCGAGGCGCGTCGCGCGTTGAAGCTCGTAGGCCTTCAAAGTCTTTCATCGAGCGCGGGAACATCCGAGCGCGAACCAGCCCTCGAGCATCTCGTGAAGCTGATCGCTCAATCGCAAGATGCGCTCTGGGCGCTCGATTTCCCTTTCGGTCTCCCGATCGAGCTGTTCGATCAAGGGATCGCGTGGAGCACACAGCTCGAAGTCCTGCGCGGTTGGAACAGCGGCGCGTATGACTTCGGCATCTGGTGCGTCGAGCGAACCAGGAAGCTTTTGAATCGCATGCATGTGCGTCGCACGACCGACGTCGACGCAAAGACCCCCTTCGACTGCTACCACTACCGCATCGTCTACCAGATGTTCCACGGGATGCGGGATGTGCTGCTGCCGCTGGCGCGACATCGCGGCACCGCGATCCTTCCCTTTGGCTATCGCAAGCTCGATCGCGCACAACGTGTCATGGTCGAAGCGTGCCCCAGTTCGACGCTCAAGCGATTGTCCGCCCCGCATCAGAACTACAAGCAGCCGGCGGGCGGGCCGCTCACGTCCATCCGCCGCCGAACGCGGCGCAAGATTCTTGAGTTAATCCAACCATACATCGAAATCTCGGAGCAGCACCGTCGGATCATCATGCGCAACGGCGGCGGGGACGCGCTCGATGCGGTCATCGCGGCGGTGGGGGCGCAGCAATCGTTTGCGGCGGCCGATCATGAAGCGATCGCCGCTCATGCACGATATCCGCGCGAAGGACGCCTGTACGCTTAGCCGCGCCGCCGCTAAAGTGAGGCCGCTATGCCCAGCCCCACCGATTTTCCGACCCCAGGCAAGGTGACGGCCGTCAAGGACGGCGTCGTGCTCTTCGTCCCGCGCGGGACGACGTACGAGATGCACCTCAAACTGATCGGCGCCGCGCCGCCGATCGGCACGCCGGTCGATGCGTTGATTCACGTCGACGCGCGCAAGGTCTGGACGGTTCCCAGCGGCGGAAATTTCCTCGTCCCGATCATGGGGCCGACCAGGATCGTGCAGGGGCAGGTCCGATATTGTGACGACAAGCAGCTTGTGGTGAAGGCGGGGGCGAACGTGGTCGTGAACCTGCCGGCGGCGGACAGCGCGATCGATCTGCCGACCGGGCCGATCGCTGTGGGGCGGATGGTCAATGTCACCGCGCTGCCGGGGGCGAGCGTGGAGTTCGTTCAGTTGCCTGCCGCTGCAAGTGCGTAGTCTTCGGGAGGGAGCTTCGCCCTCCCAGATGGCGCGTCAAGTGTCGATCAAATCAGTGCGATAGCGGATCATCAGCAGCGCAGCCGTGCCCGCGAGCGTCCCCCAGATGCACTTTCCCGCGGCGTCGCTCCAGCTTCCGGTGATGCCATCAAACAGGGCCTGGTAACACAGGATCAGGCTGATCAGCGCGGCGATCGAGATGGTGCCGACGACGGCCAGGCGGAGGGTGCGGTTCAACACGATGTCATGCATAGGCGGTGCGACAAGAATCGACCAGAGAACGTCGGCCGGCACACTTTTTTTCCCGCGCGCCGCCGGTCATAATCTCAAGCCGTGGACCCCAAGAGCTACTTCAAGAACATCGTCGATAACGTCACGTCGATCGCGATCGGGATGAAGATCACGATCAAGTACTGCTTTCAGAAGACGGTGACGGTGCAGTATCCCGAGCAATACCTCAAGTTCGCGCCGCGCTACCGCGGCATCCACGAGTTCGAAGCCAACCGCTGCATCGCCTGCGACATGTGCGCCAAGGCCTGCCCGGTCGACTGCATCTACATCGACAAGTCAGCGCCGCGCAAAATCGACAAGAAGACCGAGAAAGCGGTGGGCGGCGAATTGCTGCGCTTCGCGATCGATTACAGCAAGTGCCTCTTCTGCGCGCTGTGCACCGAGCCGTGTCCGACCGACTGCATCCACATGGGCAAACTGCACGACCTCTCGAGCTACAGCCGCGAGGACGTGGTGGTGGAGTTCGCCGAGATCGACAAGCAGAACCTGCGCACCCCCATCCCGCTGTGGATGGAGCGCAACAAAGAGAAGATCCCGTGGGTGAAGGGAGAGTACGACCGGATCAAGGCCGGCAAGCTCGCGACCACGGCGGCGGATATTCCGGATGTGAAATAGCGGGCTCAATCGACGCATTCGACAACTCATGTGCGTCGGCGAACGTTCTCTCGAAAGAAATCGATGACTCTTTCTTTCGACGTCTCGCCTCGCGCTACTCCGAGCACCAGTTCCTCCGCCGCTTGATCGGTCGTTTCCAACTCGAGTCCGTTTGCGTGAAGGAAAGCGATCGCTGAGGCGAACGCCGCTCGTTTGTTGCCATCAACAAAGGGATGATTCGCGGCGATGTGAAAAAGGTAAGCCGCCGCCATTCCGTGCGGAAATTCGTGAAGCCACTCGCCGGAGAAGGTGCCGGTGGGTTGCGCGATCGCCGAGCGCAACAGCCCCTCGTCGCGCAGGCTCGCCTCCCCTCCGTGCGCATCAACTTCGTGGCGATGGAGGAGCAAGACGTCTTCGTAAGCGAGGAACACGATCGACATCAGTTACTCTGCGAGCTTTTTCATCACCTTTCCCCACTTCGCGTCGATGTGTTGAATCGCCGCTTCTAGTTCCTCCGCGGAGGGCCGGCGGGCAGCAGGCGAAATCCGGATCGAACGTCCGTCCGTGGTAATGCTGACGGGCGTGTCCGCTTCGATCCCGATCTCCCGCAGGACATCCGGATCGAGAAGAAGTGCCAATCCCTGTCCGAGAGGAACCAGCTTGGTTGTGGGCGTTTCGATGGTCGGCATGTCGATACCCTATCATAGGCGGCGCGCGGCGACGATACACCTATGCATTCAATCGAAACGCTCATCATCGGCGGCGGAGTAGCAGGGGCGTCCCTTGCCTGCTCGCTCGCGGAGCGCGGACAGGGGGCGGGCGTGGCGATCGCCGATGTGGACGTGTTCGGCAAGTTCTGCTCGAGTGAACTCAACGGCGGCGGGGTCCGTTGCACCTTTGCGGAACCGATCAACATCCGCATCTCGCTCGCTTCGACCAGGTACTACCTGCAGCACACGAAGAAACTCGACTTCCGGCAACGCGGATACTTCTGGATGTACGACGAGGAGTTATGGGACGAAGCGCGCACGCGGTTTCTGCCGCTCGTGCGATCGTTCGGCCTCCCGGTCGACGAGATGACGCCGGCGCAGGCGAAAGCACGATTTCCGGTGCTCGATGATTTATCGGAGGTGGCGGGGACGACGTTCACGCCGTTCGACGGACGGCTCTCTCCGCACCGGTTGCGGATGCATTACCTGGATCACGCGCAGCGGGGCGGGGCGGAACTGCTGGATCGGTGGGAAGTGGTGGCGATCGAGGGGACGAATCCGCCGTATCGGGTAACGATGAAGCGAGTGTCAGCGCGCTCGGTGAAGAAGGCGCTTACTGTCGCGAAGACCCCCTTCGGGCCCGAGCCTCAGGGCCGAGGCCAAGCGCCGGACGAGCGCGAGGAGCTGATCGTGCGGGCGCAGCGCATCGTGAACGCGGCGGGCCCTTGGGCGCCGCGTGTCGCTGCGTTGTACGGTCGTGATCTCCCGGTCACGCCGCTTCCGCGACAGGTGTATTTGCTCAAGCAGCCGGAAGTGAACCTCGAGCCGCTCCCGTTTTTCCTCGATTACCCGCAGGACATCTACTTCCGCCATTACGAGCACGACCGACAGCCGGCCACGCTGGTGAGCTGGAGCGATCCGGCCGAGCCGACGCGGATCGACTTCAGCAACCACGGCCGGGCGTATTACGAACAGCACGTGAAGCCGCGACTCGTGCGCCGTATCGCGAAGCTCACCGATGCAGAGCTGGTCGGCGGATGGGTGGGGCACTATGAGCTCTCGCCCGATAAAGGCGCGATCGTCGGACCCGTGCCGGATCGCGCCGGGATCTTCAACTACTCGGGCCTGAGCGCGCACGGCGTGATGCAGAGCCGAGCGCTGGGTGAGGCGATGGCCGAGCTGCTCGTGGGCGGGCGTTGGCCGGACGATCTCAATCTCGACGAGCTGACGGAAAATCGCTTTGGTCCGAGAAAACTCCTCGCGGAGACGATGTACGTCTAGCTCGTTGCCGGCGGCGCGTGTTATCGGTCCTTTTCGGCCTGTTTTGGCGGAAAAGCTTCCCCAGGCCGCTAACTGCTCACGCCGCCAAATTCCGTTACGAAGGTTGTAAAGCCGACCCCCCGCTTTCCCGATGAACCGTCTGTGGGAGCACACGCCGGCCGTGTAGTGCATGGCGCTCGTGGTTCCCGCATCGTGCAGGTCCGGACCGCGCGGTCGGCCTTGTGAACGGCATGTCGCCGGCACGAGCAAGGGTTGTGTGGTCTTCATCTAGGAGCCATGGTCATGAAGACGCTTTTGAGCAAGTTGGTTAAGGACGAGCAGGGCGGCGAAGTGCTGGAATACGCGCTGATCGCCGGTCTGATCGTCGTCGCCGCCATCGCGGTGATCACGTCGGTCGGTGGCAAGGTCCTGGCCCGCTGGACCTCGCTGAACGGCTCGCTGTAACTGCAAAGTCACAGCAAGCCAGGACCCCGGGGCGAACGCGCTCGGGTGATCCCGAACGACCGTTTTCGATAGACGCGTTCACGCTGAAACCTCGGGGCCTGGGCCGGGCACTCGTGCCCGGTCCGGGCCTGACGGTTTTTACCGGGGGTTCGGTGAAGAGGATTTTTGAACAGACACCGGAGCACACGAACATGCGAAACGCACTGAAGAACCTGTTCCACGACGAGCAAGGCGGCGAAGTCTTGGAGTACGCGCTGATCGCCGGGCTGATCATCGTCGGCGCCATCGCGGTCATCTCGACCGTCGGCGACAAGGTCGTGGCCCGCTGGACCTCGATGAACTCCTCGCTCTAACCACGGAAGGTTAGGCGCATCGTGAACACCTCCGCGTTGTTGATGGCCGTCCCGGCAGTGGCGCTGGTCGCATGTGCGGCGGCGACCGACCTCCGCGGGCGGCGCATCCCCAACTGGGTCACGTTCACGATGGTGATTGCGGGGCTCGTGCACAGCATCATCTTTGGTGCGGTGGCGGGCCCGCTGCAATCGACGCTCGGCATCGCCGCCGGCTTCGCGCTGCCCTTCGCGATGTTCGCGATGGGGGCGATCGCCGGCGGGGACGTCAAGCTGCTGATGGGCATCGGCGCCTGGTTCGGGCCGCTGGCGGTCCTCCAGGTGTTCTGCATCGAGGCCGTCGTCGGTCTGGCGATGGTCCTGACGCAGGCCGCGGCGCAGGGACGCACGCGGACGCTGCTGCGCAACAGCGCGCTTCTGGCGGTGAACCTGGTCCACGTCAACGACGTCGGGCTGGATCACGTGAAGGCGACGGGCCAATCGTCGCGGAGCATCGATCGCCCGCTCCCGTATGCGGTGCCGGTGCTCGTGGCGGTCCTGATCCTGCTGGCGTGGAATTACACGCCGGGGAGAGTGTGACACATGCGACTTGTTGCTAATCGAAATCACAACAGCCGGCCGCGGTTCCGCAGCGGCAACGCCGTGCTGGACCTCGCGCTGGTCATGCCGTTGCTGATCGGCATCACCTTCGGCGCGGTCGAGTACGGGTATGCACTGTTCATTAAGCACACGCTGCAGTCGGCGGCCCGCGAGGGCGCCCGCGCGGCGATCGTCGCCGGCGCCACGGCGCAAAACATTCAGGACTCGGTCGACGGCTCAATGCAGGCGGCGGGCTTCATCCAGTCGAAGTACACCCGGCCCCCGACGATCGAATATCAGAAGTCAGGGACGACGACGTGGTCGACGGCGTGGACGAGCGCGGTCGCGGGTGACAGCATCCGCGTGACGGTCTCGACGACGTGGGGCACTGCCGGGATCAGCGTGCTTCCGAGTTACCTGGGCGGGATCGGTCCCGCCAAGGCGCTGAACGGATCGACGACGATGCGCAAGGAAGGCTAGCGAAGGCGCGCACAACGTCCGAGAACTCGACGATTTTCCAAAGCCCCGGGATTGCAGTCCCGGGGCTTTTGTTTGCTCGATCAAAAAGCTGTTGAGAACCACCCGCAATATCAGCATGACGGCGCGGGAGCATAAGTCCGATAGCACCAACCTTATCTCAAATTCATATTCCTCCTAAACCGCACAGGTGATCCATCCGAATTTGAAGACGGCGGAGACAACGCATCTCACCGGGGTGGGGTGCGGTAGTCCGCGACGTTGCAGAAGACGTTGCCTTTGAAAGTGCAAACGGAGAGACCGCTATGAACTGGAAGACCTGGGCCCCTCTGATCCTGGCGATCGTGCTCGGCGTGGTCGCCGCAAAAATCGCCCGCGACACGATGCTCAAGAACCGCACCGCCGCCGCCCCCACGGGCAAGCTGGCCAAGATCGTCGTCGCCAAGAACGACATCATGCCCGGCTCGGAGCTGAAGGCGGACGACCTGACGACCGCGAACGTCGACGCCGACAAGGTGCCGGCGAGCTCATTCCCGGACGCGTCGGCCCTGTCCGGCCGCGTCGCGGAAGTGATGCTGGTCAAGAACTCGCCGGTCGTCGAGCAGATGCTCGCGCCGACGGGGACCGGCAGCGGCCTGCAGGCGCTCGTTCCCGCAGGGATGCGCGCCATCACCATGGAAGTGAACGAGTTCAGCGCTGTCGCCGGCCTGATCACGCCCGGGTGCCACGTGGACGTCATTGCGACGATCGCCGGCGGCGACACGGGCTCGCAGGTCGCCAAGACCATCGTGCAGAACGTGAAGATCACTGCGGTCGGTCAGCGCACCAACGTCGCCACCGACGGCAGTGCACCGCCGCCCGCGACCCCCAACGAAATGTACAAGAGCGTCACGATGCTCTGCAGCCCGGCGGACGCCGAGGCGATCGAGCTCGCCTGCTCGACGGGTCGTCCGCGCCTGGTGCTGCGCAGCGGGCGTGACAACGATGTCGTGCCGACGGCGGGCATCTCGCTGGGCGAGCTGCGCGGTCAGCCGCTGACGAGCGTCGCTGCGGCGACGACGCAGCCGATCGAGATCACGCCGACCGTCGCGCCGACGACGCAGCCGAGTGACGCATCGGTCGCTCATTCCGAGCCGCCGCACCGCACGATCAAGGTGATCCGCGGCGGGCAGGAGAGCACGGTGACGATGCTGCTCGAGCAGCCCGGCGCCGGGACCGACACGGTGGTCAGCGACACGAACGACGATCAGCGTAAGGATCCGTTCGACTCACACTAGCAGCAGAGACGACACGGACGGGACGGGGAGCGATGCGCACGAGACCAGCACATTCGCGTCACTAGCACAAGGGATTGTTGTCATGATCAACCGAATTGCACGCCGATCGATTTGCAAAGCAGTCGCCGTCACGGGCGCGGCGCTGCTGACGATGGCCGCCGCCGCCACACCGGCATGGGCGGACGGGACTCCGGTGAACGTCGCCGAGGCCGGCGCCGCCGCCGCCGCCACGACCCAGCCCGCCGCAACTCCGGCAGTGCGCGGGAACAAGCTGATCGCCGACGGCGTCGATCAAAACGGCCGCGTCTCGCTGACCGTCAACAAGACGATGGTCATCACCACGACGCAGCCGTACAAGCAGCTCAGCGTCGGCTCCCCGGACATCGCCGACGTCAATCCGATCGGCCCCAACAACATCCTGGTGACCGCGAAGAAGACCGGCGCCACGCAGTTGATCGTCTGGGACGACCAGAACCACTCGCAGGTCGCCGACATCGTCGTCAACATGGACCTCGACAGTCTGCAGGCGGAGCTGAACGCGATGCTGCCGGGGGCGAAGATCCAGGTCGGCTCGATGAACGGCTCGGTCGCGCTCAAGGGTCAGGCGCCCGATCTCCAGACCGCCGAGAAGGCCGCCAGCATCGCCGCGCCCTACAGCGCTCATGTGCTCAACCTCCTGGAAGTCGGCGGCGGTCAGCAGGTCATGCTGCAGGTGCGCTTCGCAGAGGTGTCGCGCCACGCGATCAATCAGCTCGGCGTGAACTTCGCGATGACCGACGGCATCTTCTCTGCTGGCAGCAACGTCGGGCAGCTCGCACCGTCGGGCTTTGACCCGACTCGGTTGAATCCCGGGGCGCTGCAGACGGCCAGCGGCACCGGCGTCACGCTCTTCGGCTCGGGCCAGGCGGGCGGCGTCGCGTTCCGGTATTTCTTGCAGGCGCTGCGGCAGAACAACCTGCTCCGCATCCTCGCCGAACCCAACCTCGTCGCCATCAGCGGACAGGAAGCCAGCTTCCTTGCGGGCGGTGAGTTTCCCATCCCGGTCCCGCAGAGCGGGGCGGGCGGAGCGACCACCATCACGATCGACTACAAGGAATTCGGCATCCGCCTGCGCTTCGTCCCGATCGTCCTCGGCGACGGCCGCATCCGCATGAAGATGAGCCCCGAGGTCAGCGATCTCGATTTCTCCAGCCCGCTGACGATCGAAGGCTCCAAGATCCCGATCGTGAACAAGCGGACGGTGACGACGACGGTGGAACTGGCGGACGGGCAGACCTTCGCGATCGCCGGGCTGCTCAACAACACGGTGAACTCCAGCCGCGACGTCACGCCGCTGCTGGGTGACCTGCCGATCCTGGGCGCGCTGTTCCGCTCGACGCGTTACGAGCGTCAGGAGACAGAGCTGGTGGTCCTGGTGACACCGAAGCTGGTCGAGCCGATGAACCCCAGTCAGGTCCCGCCGCTGCCGGGCGAAGAATGGCGGCATCCCAAGGAAGCGGACCTGTTCCTGAACGCCGACATCGGCGGAGAGGCGCCGGTGAAACCGCTGCCGGGCGGCAAGGCAATCCCCAGCGGCGCTTCGCCGTCGTCAACGGGTGCAACGTCCGGCGGGCGTTATCGAGGCTCCTACGGCTTCACGCCCCCGCCCCGGGCCACGACCTCGGGAAGTAATGAATGAATATGTGACGGGCGAAGTAAGGCCCGTCCCATATCCGGCCGAAGTTACTTTCAGGCGAATCGTTAAATGCGGAAGACTTCGCGGTCGGCCTGAAGCCTTCGTACTCGCAGGGTGAGTGATTTATGTACGTTCAGCTCAACAGCGTCATCGTCGATGCGGACACGACCAACCGTCAGGAACTGGCGAGCTTCCTCGGCCAGTTCGGCGTGAACCCGACCGCGCAGCTCGGGGGCGTCGAAGCGCTGCCTGGGATGTTGCAGCGCGGCGACTCGCCGCAGCTCATCATCATCAACCTCGATCCCGAAGCGCACGAGAACCTCAAGAAGATCGGGAAGCTCCCGCGCGAGTACCCGCACATCAGCTTCTTCGTCATGAGCCACGTGCTCGACGCGAACCTGCTGATGGAAGCGATGCACCTGGGCGTGAAGGAGTTCATCCCGCTCCCGATTTCCGAAGAGAAGTTCGCCGCCGCCGTCGAGCGCGTCGCCAACAGCCACGGCATGGGCAAGCGCGCCAAGGCGATCAATGTGATCCCGACGATCGGCGGATGCGGCTCGACGACCGTCGCGTGCAATCTTGCCGCGCTGCTCGCCCAGCGCAGCAAGACGGCGCTGCTGGACCTGGACCTGATCGGCGGCGGCGTCGCCAGCTACTTCGATGTACGGCCGCGCTACACGCTGTCGGACGTGATGGAGTCGGCGGAGAAGGTGGACAAGCAGTTGCTGGACAACGCGCTGGTCATCCACCAGAAGAGCCAGCTCGCCATCTTGGCCCGTCCCGATCTCCCCGAGGACACGCAGCGCGTGAACCAGGCCGGCTTCACGCGGCTCAACAGCGTGTTGAGCCGGATGTTCGACTTCGTCGTGGCGGATTCGGTCATGAGCATCGATCCGGTCTACGCCGAGGCGATCAAGGCGGCGGACGTGAACCTGATCGTGATGCAGCTCAACGTCCCCAGCGCCAAGAACGCCGAACGTTTCGTCGGCGCGCTCCGCCGCATGGGCATCGACGCGGGCAAGATCAAGATCGTGGTCAACCGCTACGTGAAGAAGGGGTGCGACATCGAGCCGGACGAAGTGGAGAAGGCGCTGGGTCTGAAGATCGCGTGGATGATCCCCAACGACTTCAAGAACGCGATCGCGGCGATCAATTACGGCGAGCCGGTCGTGCTTCGCGCGCCGCGCTCGGAGATCAGCACGAGCCTGACGGGCCTTGCCGGTCAGATCGCGCAGCGCGCAACCGCCGCCGCAGCCTAAGCGAGATCGAGTGCGTGTGAGCCTCAAGATCAGCAGCAGC
The DNA here is from genome assembly GCA_025936175.1 of Phycisphaerae bacterium. GTDB lineage: Bacteria > Planctomycetota > Phycisphaerae > Tepidisphaerales > Tepidisphaeraceae > JAICTV01. The sequence continues at coordinate 4,206 of JAICTV010000051.1, read as the reverse complement.
AGTCGAAAGTGTTGAAAGGGTTTTAAGATGGGTCTGTTCACCAAGAGCAAGTCGGCGGTTCCTCCCGCTCCCCCGAAGCTGGGCCAGGACGGCTCTGACATCGTCGCGCCGCCGAACGCGTCGGAGGCGGCATCGCCGATGGTCGTGTCACCGGCGATCCCCAAGCCCGCGATCGTGGCGCAGCCCGCGCCGCTCGGCGAGCGCGCGGTCTACATGCAGCAGCTTCGCGTGCGCATCCACCAGCAACTGGTCGAGCGCCTCGACGTGCAGAACCTCAAGACCCTCCCGCCGGACACCGTCCGCGCCGAAGTCCGCATCCTCATCCGCGAGCTGTGCCAGAGCGAAAAAGGCCTCCTCTCGTCCAACGAGCAGGAAAAGCTCATGGACGACGTGATGGACGAGACCTTCGGCCTCGGCCCGCTGGAGACGCTGCTGAAGGACGCGGCGATCACGGACATCATGATCAACCGGTTCGACCGGATCTACGTCGAGAAGAAGGGTCGGCTGGAGCGCGCGGAGGTTCGCTTCCGCGACAACCTGCACCTTCGCCAGATCATCGACCGCATCGTGGCTCAAGTCGGCCGCCGCGTCGACGAGATCAGCCCGATGGTGGACGCGCGATTGTCCGACGGCAGCCGCGTGAACGCGATCATTCCGCCGCTGGCGCTGGACGGCCCGGCGATGTCGATTCGCCGCTTCGGCGCCAAGCCGCTGCAGCTCGAAGACCTGATCCGGCACGGCGCCTTCCCGCCTCCGGTCATGGATTTCCTCGCCGCCGCCGTGCAGTCGCGGTGTAACGTGCTGATCTCCGGCGGCACGGGTTCCGGTAAGACGACGCTGCTGAACTGCCTGTCGCGTTATATCCCGACCGACGAGCGCGTGATCACGATCGAAGACGCCGCCGAATTGCAGCTCCAGCAGCCGCACGTCGTGCGCCTCGAGACGCGTCCGGCGAACATCGAAGGCAAGGGCGAGGTCACGCAGCGCGACCTGGTCAAGAACTGCCTGCGTATGCGTCCCGATCGCGTGATCATCGGCGAATGCCGCGGCGCCGAGGCGCTGGACATGCTGCAGGCGATGAACACCGGTCACGAAGGTTCGATGACCACCGTTCACGCCAACAACACGCGCGACGCGCTGGGCCGGCTGGAAGTGATGATCGCGATGGCCGGCTTCGACTTGCCGGTCAAGGGCCTGCGCACCCAGATCGCCAGCGCGATCAACATCGTGGTGCAGGCGCGTCGCCTGACCGGCGGCAAGCGGAAGGTGACGAGCGTCAGCGAGATCACCGGCATGGAAGGCGATCTCATTCAGATGCACGACCTGTTCACCTTCGAACAGCGCGGCGTGGACGAGAACGGACATGCGTTCGGGTTCTTCCGGGTGCACGGCATCCGCCCGCGCTGCGCCGACCGTATCGAGCACCGCGGCCTGCGCCTCCCGGCCGACCTGTTCGCCCGACGCGACATCGAAACGCCGAACTAACGAACGACTCCAGCGGAAGAAGAGAAAGTCATGGACAGCTTATATCTTCCCATCCTGATCGCCTCGGCCGTCGCGCTGCTCGTGTGGGGCATCGCGATGGCGGTCAAAGGGCTGCTCAGCAACGAGAAGCGCAAACTTCAGCAGCGCCTGATCGCCGAGAGCCAGGGTCGTGGAAACGCCGGCGGAGCCTCCTCGTCGCTCCCGCTCTCCATCACGCGCAACACCGACGCGGTCGGCATGAGCAAGACGCTCACCAGGTGGGGGCCGGTCGAAGGCCTGCACCGCATGGTGATCCAGGCGTACCCGAACGGCTCGGTGGTGACGTTCCTCTCGATCGCCGGCATCGTCGCGCTTGTGCTCTTCGTGATCTCGTACTGCTTCATCGACAACATCGCGATCGCGCTGGTCGCGCTGGCGCTGGGAGCCTACTTCCCGTTCCTGATGCTCGGCCAGAAGCGCGGCCGCCGCCAGCGGGCGCTGGCCATGCAACTCCCCGAAGCCCTCGACTTCCTCTCCCGCGTCCTCCAGGCCGGTCACAGCTTCTCGACCGGAGTGCAGATGATGAGCGAGGAGCTCAACGACCCGCTCAAGAGCGAGTTCCGCCGCTGCTACGAAGAACACAGCCTCGGCCAGCCGCTCGAAGAGGCGCTGAAGGAAATGGCCACCCGCATCGAGAGCACCGACTTCGCATTCTTCATCACCGCGGTGCTGATCCAGCGTCAGACCGGCGGCGATCTGTCGGAAGTCTTGAAGAACATCAGCAGCATGATCCGCCAGCGCATTCGCCTGGCGCAGCACGTGAAGGCCAAGACCGCCGAAGGCCGTTTCACCGGTTACATCCTGGTCGCCTTCCCGGCGGTGATGTTCGTGCTGGTCTCGGCGATGAACCCGGCGTACGCGCACAACCTGACCGGCACGTCGGTCGGGCAGAAGATGCTGGGCGTGGCGTTCTTCCTGCAGATGCTGGGCCTGTGGGCGATTCGCAAACTGACGACGGTGAGGGTGTAAAACCATGAACGACACGATCCTGCTTCTGGGCTGCGTCTTCGGCGCCGTGGCGCTGGTGATCTTCTTCGTCTTTCGCCTGATCGTCGGCGGCGGCGGCGACGCCAAGCTGCGCAGCCGACTCACCGCCAACACCGTCGCCGACGCACCGCAGCGGGAACAGCAGCATGCCGGCGGCGTGGCGCCGATCCTTCAGAAGATGGGCCAGGCCGCCGCCGCCCCGTTCCTCCCCAACACGCGCGAGAAGCAGTCCGACCTGCGCAAGCAGCTCGGCCGCGCCGGGATCTATTCACCGTCGGCGGTGAAGGTGATGACCGGCTTCAAAGTCATCCTGTTGAGCGGCGGACTGCTCGGCGGATACCTCTTCGGCGTCGCCAGCAACCAGCTCATGCTGGGCCTGTCCGTCGGCGGATTGGTCGGTTACCTCCTGCCGACCTTCTGGCTGAAACAAAAAATCAAGGGCAATCAGAAGGCGCTCCAGTACGGCCTGGCCGACGGTCTCGACCTGATGGTCATCTGCGTCGAAGCCGGCCTGACCGTCGATGCGGCGATGCAGCGCGTCGGACAGGAGCTGATGATCGCGCACCCGTCGATCAGCCGAGAGTTCGCCATCACCTACATGGAAACCCGCGTGGGCCTCAGCCGTCAGGACGCGCTCAAGAACCTCGGCACGCGCACCGGCAACGAGCCGCTGCAATCGCTCGCGTCGATGCTGACGCAGGCGGACCGCTTCGGCACCAGCATCGCCAACGCGCTGCGCATCCACGCCGACACGCTCCGACAGCAGCGTCAGCACGCCGCCGAAGAAATGGCGGCCAAGGCGTCGGTCAAGATGAGCTTCCCGCTGGTGCTGTTCATCTTCCCCGCCACCTTCATCGTGCTCGCCGGGCCGACGGTCATCGGCCTCATGAACAGCGGGATGCTGTAAACGGAAACCAAAGGATCACAGCCAGAAACGAGAAAGGAATCGCGACATGACGAAGCTGAACAAAGCCACCACCATCCTGTGCCTCGCCGCCGCCGCCGCCGTCCTCGCCGGTTGCAAGAGCGACGACAAGGACGCGCGGAAGCGCGAGGAATCGGCCAACAAGTCGTTCTACGAGAAGAACGACAAGACGACCAACAACTTCTTCCGCGAGGAGCAAGGCGCCGACACGGTCAACAAGTTTGCCGAAGTGCAGACCTCCAACGGCGCGCGCAACGACGCGATGCTCTACCCGCATCACTTCAGCGCCGGCCACCTCAACAGCCTGGGCCGGCAGAAGGTGCTGCTCATGCTCGAAGACTGCGACGCCTGCGAGCCGCTCACGGTTCACCTGGTCAACTGCGGCGAAGGCGATGTCCTCGCCCAGCGCAAGGCCGCCGTCGAGCTCTATCTGAAATCGACTGAAGGCTACAACGTCGAGACGATGCACCCGGCGCAGCCCGAGTTGATCCGCTTCCGCAAGACCGAAGCGGGCAAGGTCGAGGAGGCGTCGTCGAGCGACAACGCCGGCGGCGTGGGCAGCCCGATGAGCCAGGGATCAGTCCTGAAGTAAGGTGTCTTCCGGAGCGGGAGAACCTTTTCCTCGCGAGGGACGCAGGGCGAGCTGTCTAAGCAGCTCGCCCTGCGGTGTTTGTACGTTCGCTGTCACGCGAGTTTCGCAACTTCCGCGCGACTGAGCAGGAGATGTGATCCTGAGCGGTACCCGCGAAGGATCTCGGAGTCGAACGATT
>JAICTV010000288.1 GCA_025936175.1 Phycisphaerae bacterium | reverse complement strand
TATTATTTCGCGCCGCAGGGAATGACCAAGGTGATGAACGAGGGGTGGGCGAGTTTTTGGCACTCCACCTTGATGACCAAGCATTTCGTCGAAGCGAAGGAGATCATCGACTACGCCGATCATCATTCCGGGACGGTCCACATGCCGCCGGGCAATTTCAACCCGTACAAGATCGGCATCGAGCTGTTCCGCGACATCGAAGACCGCTGGAACAAAGGCAAATTCGGCAAGGAATATGAGGAGTCAGAGAACCTCGGCGAGAAGAAGCGCTGGGACAAGGGGCTGGGCCTGGGGCGCGAGAAGATCTTTGAAGTCCGCCGCGTCTACAACGACGTGAACTTCATCGATGAGTTCATGACGCCGGAATTCATCGAGAAGCACAAGTTCTATCAGTACGGCCGCGACCCGCACACCGGGCAGCTTCGCATCGTTTCGCGCGACCCGGTGCGCATCAAGCAGACGATGCTCTACCAGCTCACCAACATGGGCCGGCCGTTCATCTACGTCGTGGACGGCAACTACTGCAACCGCGGCGAGCTGTATCTGGCGCACAAGCACAACGGGCTGGACATCGAGATCAAGTACGCGGTGGAGACGCTCAAGAACCTCTACAAGATCTGGCAGCGTCCCGTTCACCTGCAGGCGCGGATCGACGACGACATGATCCTCTTCAGCTACGCCGGCGATCAGCCCAAGCAGCAGACCATCCACGACGAGCTGCCGAAGCCGGCGCACCAGGTGGTATAATCCTCGCGCGATGTCACGAGTCAGCACGATCAAGATGACCGCACGGCAGTTCCTGGAGCTTGGCGAAGATCCGCCCGGCGTCCGGCTGGAACTTGTCGACGGGGAGATTGCGGTGAGTCCGAGTCCACTTCCACGTCATTCGTACACCGTCGTTTCGCTTGCCGCATTGTTGAAGAACCACATCGATCAGCACGATCTTGGTGAGCTGTTGATGGATGTGGACACGATCTTCGGCGAGCACGATGTGCGTCGGCCGGATCTGCTGTTCTTCCGCAAGTCGCGACGACACTTCATCGGGGAGAAAGCGATCGAGGGGCCGCCCGATCTTTGCATCGAGGTCCTGAGTCCGACCAGCGGCAGAACGGATCGGAAGGAAAAATTCGAACAGTACGCCAGAGGAAAGGTGAAGCACTACTGGATCGTCGATCCGAAGGTATTCACCGTCGAGGCGTACTCTCTTGACGGTGGGAAGTACGCCGGCGGCGTGCGCGGATCGCGATCTGATGTGATCAAGCTGCCGCCGTTTACGAAGCTCAGGATTCCCCTTGCTCAACTTTGGCGGCCCAAGTAGCGGCAGCACCACGTCTACGCGACGCTGACATAGCTCTGCGGATCGTGCCACTGGTCCTGGTTGAACTTCTTCGTCGGATCGACGGTGATCTTGCCGCCGGCGGCGCTGATGCCGTAGCGGACGAGCGCATGCTGCGCCGGGCCTTTGGCGACGGTGCCGTCGAGGGTGAAGCGGCTGCCGTGGCAGGGGCAGCGGAGGTCGTTGGCGACGGACTTGATCACGCAGTTGCGGTGGCTGCACGTTGCCGTGGTCGCATAGAGGCGGCCCGATTTGCGGACGAGCATGATGCGCTTGTCCTTCGCGAAAGCGTCGAACGCGCCGTCCCGTGAATAGTCGGAGACTGAGCCGCACTCGACCGGATGATTCGGCGTCGGATCGGCGCTGGCGGCGTGGGCTTCGCAGGAGATTCCGCCGGCGACGCACGCGGATGCGACGGTCGCGGCGACGACGAATTCTCTTCGGTTCATTTCCATAATAACGACTCCTCGGGTTGCAATGCGCGGGTCAGAAGAAGTAGCCGGCGATGACGGTGAATTTGTAGTCCGGCTCATCAGACGCGTCGGTGAGCTGGAAATCGAAGCCGGCGGTGAACCACCAGTTCCTGTTCGGCACCCAGTTGATGACCGGCCCGGCGAAGACCGTGGTGCCGTCGTAGTGACTCCAGTTGGCGTACTGCGATTCGGCGGCGATCTCGCCGCCGACGCGGACCGTCGGTGCGACGGTGTAGACCGCGCCCAGCGCATTGGTGATCGTGCCGGTGGTCGTGTTGCCGCCGTCGTTTTTGTTGGTGAAAAGGCCTTCGATTTCCGTTTCCAGGCCGAGGTTGTAGGTGACGGTCCACTTCTCGAAATCTTTCTGGAGGACCAGAACCGATTCGAAGGCGATGGTCTGCTCGCCCGCCTCGGCGGCGACGATGACGCTGACGCCGAGCGGATCGATGTTGGAGTTGGTGAAGAAGTATTGGCCCTCGACGCCCGCCGCGTCGAAGTGCACGCCGCTGCCGTCGTGGGAATCTTCGTAAAAGTATGAGCCCTTCACGCGCAGCTCGAAGTTCTCGGTGAGCTGGAGCTCGAGCTCGTGCTCGGCGGAGATCTGCTTGAAGGAGGAGTCTTCGCGGGTGTGGAAGTCGAACTCGAAGGTGTTCTCCAACTCCGGCTGGCCGACGGGATCGGTGTAGCCGTCTTCGACGAGTGTGTACGGACGAATGGCCCACGCGGGGCTTGCGAAGATCAGGCAGAGCAATGGAATCGCGAGGCGTCGCATGGGCAGTGTTCTCCAGTCGGGTCGCACCATACGACGGTGAACACATGCGATCACAGCCGTGCACGTTTTGCATAAAGCGACGGTCGATGAATCGCGGCGTTGTGTGCAAAGCTTGCAGCGGGTATCAGTTTTCTCACTTCGCCCCTGTCGTACGAGGACAACCATGAACCCGGAAATCTCGGTCCGTCCCGATCCCGATGCGCTCGCGCATGACGCCGCGCGGCGGTTCGTGCAGTCGGCGCGCGACGCGATCGATCTCGCTGATCGCTTCTCCGTCGCGCTCTCCGGCGGATCGACCCCCAAGGCGATGCACCAGATCCTCGCCGCCGATTACCGTGACGCGATCGACTGGACGAAGGTCGAGATCTTCTTCGGCGACGAGCGTTGCGTTCCGCCGGATCATGCCGAGAGCAATTACCGAATGGCCAGCGAGACCTTGCTGAGCAAAGTGCCGATCCCGCCCGACAACGTTCATCGCATGCGCGGCGAGATCGATCCGAACGAGGCGGCGAAGGAATACGGATTGATGTTGAAGGAAAAGTTTCCTTCGACAGGCTCAGGGCAGGCTGCCGACGGCGGGCTCGATTTGATCTTCCTCGGCTTAGGCGAAGACGGGCACACCGCGTCGCTCTTTCCCGGAACGGCGGCGGTGAATGAGACGCATCATCGCTGCGTCGCCAACTACGCCGAGCACTCGACGACCGGCAAGAGCTGGCGGATCACGTTGACCGCGCCGTTCATCAACCGCTGCCGCGCGGTGATCTTCCTCGTCGCAGGCGCCGCGAAGGCGAAAGCGCTGTCGGCGGTGCTGGAAGGCCCGCCGCAGCCGGAGAAATTCCCTGCACAATTGATTCAGCCGCAGAACGGCAAGCTGATCTGGCTCGTCGATGCGCAGGCGGCTGCAATGGATCGGGCGGAGTGACGTATTCCCCATCGCGCGGACAACGCGCATTGGCAAAACGCTGTCGCTTCGCCTAAATTAACCGCCGCAAACTTTCGTCCCAGAAGAGCCGCCGCCGCGGGAAGGCACGTCCAGCCATGCAGGAATCGAGCACTAAGAAGATTTACGACATCCACAGTGTGTTTTACGACGCAACGTTCGGCCGCCTGGTCAAACGCCGCATCGAACGCGCCATCAAGCACATGAACATCTCCGACACCGACCTGGTGTTGGACCTCGGCATCGGCACCGGCGTGAGCCTGAACTTTTATCCACAGCGCGGGAAGATCATCGGGGTGGATCTGTCAGCGGGCATGCTGCGCGAGTGCCGCAAGAAAATCCGCGAGCGCGGGCTCGATCACGCTGAGGTCTTCCAGGCGAACGCATTGCAGCTTCCGTTCGCGGACGACACGTTCGACCACGTCTTCATCAGCCACGTGATCACGGTGGTGAGCGATCCGTACATGCTCGTCCGCGAGGCGCAGCGCGTCTGCAAGCCGGGGGCGCGCATCGTCATCGTCAACCATTTCCAATCGACCAACCGCTTCATCGGGATGGTCGAGAAGTGGCTGTGCCCCTTGTGCACGAAGCTGGGTTGGCGGAGCGATCTGGCGTTGCAGGACCTCATCCGCCGGACCGGCGTCGAGATCGATTACCGCTACAAGCTCGAGAGCATCGATCTGTGGGAGACGGTGGTGATCACCAACACCAAGTCCGCGCTGCCGACGCTGGAGACTGAGCGACACACAATCGCCGCGTAACGCGCCATCTCGCGGGCGCGCAGCTCAAAGCCCGGCACTTTGTGCGGGGAATTACTCCTTATCATTTGGCGAGCGCAATGACCCGCGTCTGTCGCATCATTTCCGGCGGGCAAACCGGAGTCGACCAGGCCGCGTTGCGCGCGGCGCGTGACGCAGGTCTTCGCATCGGCGGCTGGTGCCCGCCGGGCCGCGCTTGCGATGACGGCGTCATCCCCGCCGAGTTCCCGCTGCTCGAGACGCCCGCGGATCGAAGCCCCGACGCGCCGGACGTCCCGCGCTCCTGGCGGACGCAATGGAACGTGCGCGACGCCGATGCGACGCTGATCCTCACGCCGGCCCCGCTCGCGGAAGATCCGGGCACCGCATGGACGCGTGCGTGCGCCGAGCGAGCGGGTAAGCCGCTGCTGGTATGCGACACGACCGATCCGGCTGCGGCGGCGATCATCGCAGAGTGGATCGATCGCAACGAGATCGAGACGCTGAACGTCGCGGGCCCGAGCGAACACACCGCGCCGGGAGTCGGCGGGCGGACATACACGTTGATGACGCGCGTGCTGCGCGGGAACGACAGCACGCCGCCCGCGCCCCCCGCGCGGCCCGCGCCGTGATCACTTCGCGGCTACCGGTGGTATCAAGTTCTGCTTCGTCAGCGCCTCCGAAATGATCTTCGTGAAGTTGTTCAGCTCGCGCTGTCGATCGGTCGGGTCGCTCCGTCCGGGTCACTCGTCCGGGTCGTGCCGGTCCAGATCAGGTTCTGCGTCGACACTTGATAGAACTTGGTCTCGATCGTGAAGACGTCGTGTACGAGCAGCCGAGCGGCAGGGCGATGAGCAGCAACGACGCCAGTCGTGTGATCGTGCGCACGCTCCTGCAATGATCGACGCGGCAAAAGCGAATGCAACGAAACCGTCGCGAAAAATGGCGCGGTGCGGACTACGGTTGAGACGCGCTCGCAGTTGTGGATCGATGATGGGCGGCGGGGCGGGAGCTCGGTCGCGTGGTGAAACGCGTTGTGCTCGGCTGCTTGGTCAGCGGGCTCGATTGCAGCTTCGATTTGAGCGTCGCCGCGTGCTGCAGCATCACGTCGGGATCGGCCGCCTCGGCCTTGATCGGCTTCATCGTGAAGTTCAGCTCCTGGTGATCCTTGAAATGCAGCGGCAGGATGTCGGCGAAAAGATCGAACGGGATCCACTGCCACCACGGCGCGATCACCTTACCCCTGGTGCGCAGCGGCTCGAAGCCCTGCGCGCGCAGCTCGACGTCGTAGGTGCCGTACCAGGTGAAATCGCGCGTGATCGGCGTGCGGCCGACTTCGAGATCGTTCAGCGAAACGAGCGCGCCGGCCGGCTCGCTCTTGATCGTCAGGATGCGATCGACGCATCCGCTGGTCGAGCATGCGAGCGCGAGGAGGAGGAGACAAGCGGGCAGTTTTCGCACGCGAGGGGAAGTATAGGGGAGAGGATGACGCTCGCAAGAATTGCTCGAGACGTCGCGGTGAACATTCGGGCAACCTGTCCCTGGGCTCCGTGGCGCGACGCCCCCGGGCGTAGCGCAACCACGCCCCAGCCGAGTGGGGCGACGCCCCGGGGGTATCGCGCCGATCGCGCGCCGGGCGCATATGGTTG
>JAICTV010000086.1 GCA_025936175.1 Phycisphaerae bacterium | reverse complement strand
TCCTCCGCCGCCGCTTCCAGGCGACCCGTCCGCTCCAGCGCGACGCCGAGGTTCAAGTGAAGCCTGGCGTCTCCCGGAGCCTGGCGGATCGCGTCGCGCCAGAGCGCGACCGCCGCCGGCAGCCGCTCCGCGCGGCCTGCCAGCAGCAGCGCGAGGTTGTTCATCGCATCGACGCAGGCGACATCGAGGGAGAGGGCGCGGCGGAAGGCTGCTTCGGCGTCGTCCGCGCGCCCCTGCCTCGCCCGCGCGACGCCGAGATGATTGTGATACCTGGGGATGAGCGGGGCACGTGCGACAGCGGCGGCGAGCATTTCGGCTGCGGCTTCGTTTCGACCGGCCTGTAGCGCCAAGGTACCCAGCATCGCCATCGCCTCCGCATTCTCCGGATCGAGTGTCAGCGCCTGGTGATAGACCGCTTCCGCCTCGCGGAGCGCGCCGCGACGGTGCAAGTCAATCGCGCGATCGAGCAAGCCGCGCACGGGGAGACCGCCGCTCATCGCGAGCCCTCGAACATGCGCACGTACGCCGACTCGAGGTTCCGCGTGAACCCGGCGGCGTCGATGATCGCAGATCCCGCCACCCGGTCGCGCATCGACGCGCGCAGCCGCGCCAGCCGGGCGGGATCGCTCGCCAGCGCGGCGGCGATCTGGACGTATTGCCCGGGCATCGTCGCGACGAGTTCGTGCAGCCCGGCGCACATCAAAACGCTCGCGCTCATCCGCGACGCGTAGCGGTCGCCCGCGAGGGTGACGACCGGGACGCCCATCCAGAGCGCATCGCAGGTCGTCGTATGACCGCTGAACGGCGTCGGGTCGAGCGCGATATCGATCTGGTGATAACGCCGCAGGTATGCGCCGTGCGCTTCGCGCGGGACGAGGCAAATACGATCCGCGGCGATGCCGCCGCGTGAGAAGGCGTCGTAGATCGTGCGCGCGACCTGACCCTTTCCGTCCACCAGAAGCATCATCCGCGAACGCGGAACGCCGTGCAGAATCTGCGACCAGAGCCCGATCGCACTTTCGCTGCATTTGAGCGTGTTGTTCAATGAGCCGAATGTGACGACGCCGCTCGCGGCGCTCGGCACGGGCGCGACCGCCTCGGCATCATCGGGCGGAAGATACGTGAAGAAGCTCGGCAGCCGCTCGAGCTTCTCGGTGTAGAACGCGTCGGACACGCCGACCGGGTCGGCATGCCCATCGGTGATGCGATAGTCCATCGCGTCCAGCCCGGTCGTATCCTGATACCCGATATACGTCACCTGCACCGAGGCGGGTTTTCGCGCGAACGCGAGCAGGCGGTGGCCGCTCAAGTGGCCCGAAAGATCGACGAGGATGTCCTGCTCGTCGGCGGCGATCTTCTCCGCGAGCTGTGCATCCGAAAGCGCGGCGACGTCGTGCCAGTGATCGACCGAGCGTTTCATAGCTTCCGTCCATCGGTCCGGCTGACGCACGTCGCTGTAGCAGGTGATTTCGAACCGCCGTCGGTCGTGCGACCGAAGGATCGGCTCGACGAACACACTCAGCGCGTGCTGGCGGAAGAACTGCGAGACGTAGCCGACGCGGATTCGACGTTCGCGGTCGCCGCCGCCGCGCGGCCGCGAAGTGATCGGCACGCGCTCAATGTTCGCGGCGGTGATCGTCTGGAAGCGGCGGTGCTCCTGAAAGAGCGCCTCGCGCGACACGCCCGCCTCGTAGTGCAGCGCGACCAGCAGGTTGCTTCGCGCAATGACGAAGTCCGGCTGAATATCGAGCGATTTGCGGTAGCACCCGATGGCTTCGCGCAGATCCAGCCGATCGACCAGCGCCGCGCCGAGGTTGTTCCAGTACCGGAAGTTTTGCGGATCAAGTTCGACGGCGCGGCGGGCGAGCAAGACCGCGTCGTCCGTCTCGCGGGCACGCATGCGATCGAGCGAGCGTCGGTTCAGCTCATCCGCGACGACGACCCGCGACCGTGCCAGACCCTCACGCGCGGCGCGATCGCTGGGGCTGACCGCGGCCGCCCGGCGGTAGGCGTCCATCGCCTCCTCGTGCCGTCCCGCTTCCTGGAGCAAAATCGCCAGGCGGTTGTGCGTCGCGGCCGCGGTAACGTCGAGCTTCGCGGCCTCGCGCAGGTGCCGGATCGCTTCGTCGATGCGACCCAGCGCCCGGCAGACAAGGGCATAGTTGGTGTGAACCTCCGGAAGCTCAGGCGCCATCTCCGCCGCCCGAGCGAGATGATCCGCCGACTCTTCGTCGCGGCCGACGGTGTGCAGCAGACATCCCAGAAGATAATGCGCGTCCAGGTTTTCCGGATCGCGCTCCAGCACGGCGCGGTAGCCGCGCTCGGCGTCCGCGGCGGCGCCCGCCTGTTGCGCGGCGAGCGACGATTCCAGGATCTTCTCGATCGGTTGCTGCTGCATTGAGCCAGCGCGACATGTTACAGCGCGAGGAGCGCGCTGAGGATTGCGGAAGGTTCGACGCTCGCCGGCATCGCGAAGAAGCCGGTGAATTCCGCGCCGACATGAAACCGCGTCCCGACCGGGTGGCAGTGCCGCACGCTGTAGATCAGCAGCCGCGCGCGATCGAGGTCCAGCTTGATGATGAACTGATCGCCCACCTCCATCGGGTGCTCCGACATGATGCTGACCGCGCGGCAGGCGCAGTCGATCATCTCGGCCGGCGTGAACTGCTGCTGCTCGAGCTTGTTCGCGGGAAGGATGCGGATCGTCTTATGGCAGTGAACCCGCGGCTCGCTGCGGCGGTCAGCAACCGCGCCGCCGGCGGCGAAACCGCCGAAGCTGTTCAACGACGTATTCGGTTGACCCACAGGCATCCATCTCACTCATCGGCCAACGCGAATGCGAGCTTAACGATCAGACCGCCTGCGCCTGTTGCGCCGTCTTCGCTTCCGCACGCGCCATGGCGGCTTTTATCAGCCCCAGGAACATCGGCTGCGGGCGCAGCGGGCGGCTGGTGAGCTCGGGGTGCGCCTGCGTCCCGATGAAGTACGGGTGCATGTCAGCAGGCAGCTCGAGGATCTGCATGATCGGCTGGTTGGGGTGCTTCCCGCTGAAGATCATCCCGTGCTCCTGAAGGATCGGGATGAACTTGGGATCGACTTCGTAACGGTGACGGAAACGCAGGCGGATCTGCGATGCGCCGTCGAACAGTTTTGATGCGAGCGTGTCCGGCTTGATCTCTACGTCTTTCCCGCCGAGTCGCATGTTCCCACCCAGACCTTCGATCAGCTTCTGCTCGGGCAGGATGTCGATGACACACTGCTTGCAGCGCGGGTCGAATTCGGACGAGTTCGCCTCGCGCAGGCCGGCGACGTTGCGCGCGAACTCGATCACCGCCATCTGGAAGCCGAGACACAGGCCGAGGTACGGCACCTTGTTCTCGCGTGCGTAGCGGATGCACTCGATCTTGCCTTCGGTCCCGCGCACGCCGAACCCGCCGGGGACGATGATGCCCTGCACGTCGCGGAGGTGACGCGTGACGGAGCTGGGATCGATCGCCGTCGTGTCGACCCATTTGATGTTGACGTTCACGCCCAGGTGCACGCCGCAGTGCTCGCACGCCTTGATGATGCTGGCGTAGGCGTCGCGGAGCGTGGCGTACTTGCCGGTGACGGCGACGGTAACGTCCTTCTTGGCCTTGCCGATGCGATCGACGAACCAGCGCCACTTCATCCGCGCCTGGTCCTCGGCGCGCTGGTTCACGCGATCGTGGAGACTCAGGAGCGTGAGCACTTCGCGATCGAGGCCGACTTCGCGCAGGTTTTCCGGAATCGTGTAGATGCTCTCGACGTCGTGCATCGTGACGACGCGCTTCATCGGCACGTTGGTGTACATCGAGATCTTCTCGCGCACGCTGTCCTTGACCGGATGCGCCGCCCGGCAGGCGATGAGGTCGGGCATGATGCCCATCTCCATCAGCCGCTTGATGCCGAGCTGCGCCGCCTTGGACTTCTGCTCCCCGAGCGCGCCGGGCTCGAGAATGTAGGTGAGCGCGACGAAGACGACCGAGTTTTCGCCCTCTTCGTATGCGAGCTGACGGCAGGCTTCGAGGTAGGCGGTGTTCTCGTAGTCGCCGACGGTGCCGCCGACTTCGACGAAGACGACGTCCGCATTCGACTTCGCCGCCAGCTCACGGAGCTTGAGCTTCACTTCGCCGGTGACATGCGGAATGAACTGCACGTCGCGGCCGAGGTAGCTGCCTTCGCGCTCCTTCCTCAGCACCGACGACATGATCTGCCCGTTGGTGGTGAAGTTCGCCGCCGACAGGTCCTGGTCGAGCAGGCGCTCGTACGTGCCCAGGTCCATGTCCGTCTCCATCCCGTCATCGAGCACGAAGACTTCGCCGTGGCGGTAGGGATTGAGCGTGCCCGAGTCGATGTTGAGGTAACCCTCCATCTTGATCGGCGCGACCTTCAGCCCCTTGTCCTGGAGCAGTTTGGCGAGCGACGAGGAGAAGATCCCCTTGCCCAGGCCCGACATGACGGTGCCGACGACGACGACGTACTTCACGTGCCCCTTGCGGTACCCCGTGGGCATCGGCGTATAAAACTCCGTCTCGTCGCTGGTCTGGCCGATTTTGGCTAGCAATTCCTGATTGCTCATGTTCAATCCATTTTCACCACGAAGCCACGAAGCGCACGAAGCGGTTCTCGCAAACCGCAAACCGCTTCGTGATCTTCGTGACTTCGTGGTTAACCACTCTTATGTCGTTTCACAAACGCCGCGTACTGCTCCGGCGTGTCGATGCCGTGCGTCGGGCGGTCCACCTTCACGACGTAAATCGACCGCCCGTGCTCCAGTGCACGCAACTGCTCCAGCTTCTCCGTCTTCTCCAATGAGCTGGGCTCCCACTTGCTGAAATCGAGCAGGAAGTCCCACCGGTAGGCATAGATGCCCAGATGCAAATAATAGGCGGCGTTGTCCTTGCTTTCACCGTCGCGACGGAACGGAATCGGCGCGCGGGAGAAATAGAGTGCCCGCCCGTCCTCGCGGATCACGACCTTCACCAGGTTCGGATCATTCGGATCCGCGCCGGCGGGAAACGGCGTCGCCGCCGTCGCCATGTCGTCGTCGCTCGACTCCATTCGCTCGACCAGCCGATCGATCGTCTCCGGCTCGATCTCCGGCTCATCGCCCTGCACGTTGACGATCAATTCGCCCGGCCACTCGCGCACGACCTCCCAGATCCGATCCGTTCCGCTCTGATGCTTCGGCGAGGTGATCGTCACGATCGTGCCGAAAGGTTTAACCGCCTCGACAATGCGATGATCGTCCGTCGCGACGATGACATTGCGGATGCGTTTGGCCTGCTTGACGCGCTCGACGACGTGCTGCACGAGCGGCTTGCCCGTCTCGGCGGCGATCATCTTCCCGGGAAACCGGGTGGACGCGAATCGAGCCGGAATGACGACGGTCGCAGCCAAAGTCGAGCCTCAAAAACTAGCCAAAAAGGTCAACTTCAAACTGCGGGGCGACAGTACAGGCGCGCGACAGACGAGTCAAATCGTGCAACTAAAACCCGCGCAGATCGGTGCTCGATCGGCGGGTGAGGCCGGGCTTGGGGAGACGTTTGAGGACGCGGTATTCGAGCCCGTGCTGTTTACAGAACTCGCGCTTCTCGGGTTTGTCGCCGTCCTCGTTGACGGCGTAGATGTCGGGTTTGAGCTTTTCGATGTCCGGCTCGGCGTCCATCCAGCCCATTCCGGTGCCGATGATGCACATCGTCACGTAGCGGATCGACCCGACGATCATGCGGCGTTGCAATGCGGGAATGAGTGGGTGGCCTTCGCCTTTGAGCTCGCGCACGTTGGCGTCGTTGCCAACGGCGACATAGAGATCGCCCAGCTCCGAGCATTCTTCGAGAAAGCGGACGTGGCCGGAATGAAAGTAGTCGAAGCAGCCGGTGACGATCACTTTCTTGCCGGATCGCGAGGGAGGGTCGTTCGGAGTCGTTGGCGCGGCGGGCGATTGCTTAAGGATCGAATCCGGAATGATTCGTGCGTCGCGAGCCCCCGCTTCGCCTTGGCGCACGAGTCGCATCCCGTGCGGGATCTCGCTCTCGCCGTTCACGATCGTCAGATCGCTGACGTAGCGGACCGAGCGAAGCAGGTATTCGCGTTCCGCCTCGGGGAACTTCACCGGCCTCGATGACAAAGCGTCGGAATACAACGCGACGTGCAGCTTCCCGAGCTTCGACGCTTCCTCGAGAAAGCGGAAGTCCGCGAAGCGCATGTCATCGAACAATTCGGCGACAACGACCACGTCACTCATACGCGGATCTTCATCTTGAACGCCCCCGGCACCGGCTCATCGGCTGCGACGTAGATGTATCCGCCGCCGCAACCGCTGTACATCGCGCCGGCGTAGCGCTGCTGGTAATACTCCTGGAACCGCACCAGGTCGAACGTGAGCGACGAGTGCCGCAGCGTGTCAGGGAGAAGCTTCTCGTAAGCGGCGACGCAATCGTTGAACGATTTCCCGAGCTTGCGCAGGTCGCGCGTGACGATCGCATCCCAGCAATCGCGCCCGCTCTGGCCGAGCGCGCGGACGAGCGGCGGCTCGACGTTCTTCCGTCCGAGCGGGTTGTAATCCATCGGCCGCGGCGACACGGGCAGAACGTAGAGGACATCCTCCAGCCATCTCACGATTTCCGGATCGCTCGTCGATTCGATGTACTTGGGAAAGATCCCGCCCTCGTAGGAAAAATCGTAATCCAGTCGCGAGATGCCGGGATAAATCATCCCGATCATGTCCTGCGAACCCGACGGCTCGATCTTGCCGCGGTTCTCCGCATCGTACAGCTCGCGCACGAGTTGCTCCGGCGAACGGTGCTCGGGCATCTTCGAGTACCAGATCTTCATCGCCACGTAGCGCGTGCCCGTCGCCATCCCGCAGCGGTCCATGAACTTCATGAACGGCTCGAGCGACGCCACGACCATCGATCCCGGCGGAGACGGGTCATGCCGCGAGACGAACGGCTGATCGATCCACCCGCCGGCCAGGGCCATCCGGTACGGGAGGTAGCCGATGATGTCGCGCAGATCGTCCGGCACTGCTCGTGTCCTCAAAATGCTTCGAACCCCCGGCCCTTCGGATCGGCGATCGCGAGGACGATCGCGCATAAACTCGCCGGCTCCGCTTTTTTCAATGTTCGTCCGACCTCTTTCAGCGTCGCGCCGACGGTCATGACGTCATCGACCACGATCACATGCTTGCCGCGGATGCTGCGTGCGGCCCGGCGCAGCGCGAAGGCGGCGCGGACGTTATCAATCCGTTTCTCATGGGAGTGAAGGTTCGTCTGCGTCTCGGTATCGCGCGTTCGCCGCACGGCGTGAATCACCGGGATCGCACAACGCGAAGCGATCTGCCGCGCGATCACGTCCGCCTGGTTGTAGCCGCGCGAGACGTGCCGCTTGAAGTGCAGCGGCACCGGCACGATCGCCTGCGTCTCGGTGAGCAGTCCCTTGGCGCGCTCAGTGTCCGCGAGACGATCGGCCAGCACCTCGGCCAGTCCCCATCGCCCGTGATACTTCATCTGGTGGATCAGATGTTTGAGAGGATCGGCAAAAACGCCCAGGCGGATGACGCGGTCGAAGGGAAAGACGCCGCGGTTGTGGCAATAAGGGCAAGGGGCGCCGTCGGACCCCAGCGGCATCGCGCAAAGAGTGCACGCCGGCGCGTTGGCGAGCTTCTCCAGCTCCGCGTCACACGTCTCACACAGCACGTCGCCACCCTCGACGAACGCGTCGCAGGCCCCGCACGCGCCGGGGTAGCAGAAATCGAGAACGTGATGGAGCAGAGAACGAAGCTTCACGTGCACGTGAGAGAATATACTCCATACCCCTCGCCGCGTGGATTTGAACGCCCCCTCCCCTGCGGATAGCATCGCAGGTTCTTCCAATGTCGTCCCAAGCCAATCAATCCGCGTGCATTCCACCGTTGTCATTCTCCTCCAAGGCAACGCGAACGCGCGAGCAGCCGATTAACGCCCTGATCGCGCAGGCGATGGCCGATCCGGAGCTGATCAACTTCGCGGCGGGGCTGGTCGATTCGCACACGCTGCCGGTCGACCCGTGCCGCGAGATGGCGCAGACGATCCTCTCGGACAACGTCCGCGGCCGGGCAGCATTGCAATACGAGACGACGATCGGCCTGCCGGAGCTTCGCCGGGCCGCATTGCGACACGTCGAAGCTCTGGACAGCAAGTCGGCGACGGAACTCGGGCTTACGCCAGCCGACTTCGTCATCACGAACGGATCACAACAATCGCTGTACATCATCGGCGACGTGCTGGTCGATCCCGGCGACATCGTCATCGCCGCCAACCCGAGCTACTTCGTCTACACCGGCACGCTTCAGTCGCTCGGCGCGAAGGTGATGACGGTGCCGATGGACGAGAATGGCATGGATGTCGAAGCCGTCGATCGGCTGCTGGCGCGGATCGAGCGCGAAGGCAAGCTCGATCGCGTCCGCTTCGTCTACTGCACGAGCTATTTCGACAACCCGACCGGCCTGACGCTCTCGCTCGACCGCCGGCCGCGATTGCTCGAGATCGTCAAGAAGTACAGCAAGTCGCACCGCATCCTGATCCTCGAGGACGCCGCCTATCGCGAGCTGCGCTACGACGGGCCGGCGCTGCCGTCGATCAAGTCGTTCGATCCTACGAACGAGTTCACCGCGATCGCGTGCACGTTCAGCAAGCCGTTCGCGCCGGGCATCAAGACCGGCTACAGCGCGGTGCCGAAGGATCTGATGCGCGCGATCCTGGATCAGAAGGGCAATCACGACTTCGGCTCATCGAGCCTCTGCCAGCACATCGCGATGGAGGCGATGCGCGGCGGCCAATACGCCGAGCAGGTCGAGAACCTCAAAGCCGGCTACAGCAAAAAGCTCCGCACGATGCTCGACTCGCTCGATCGCTGCATGCCCAAGGCGGACGGACTGCACTGGACGCATCCGACCGGCGGGCTTTACGTCTGGCTCACCTTGCCATCATCCATCGACACGTCGCGCCAAGGCATGTTCGCGGCGGCGGTGGAGGCGGGCGTGCTTTACGTGCCCGGCGTCTACTGCTTCCAGCCGGACGACGCCGGTCATGTCCCAACCAACCACCTGCGGCTATGTTTTGGCAACGTGCCGGCGGAGAAGGTTGAGCCGGGCATCGAAAAACTCGCTCAGGTCGTTCGCAATTCTTTACGTGGCACGGGCCCCTCGCCCGTGACTTCTGAAGAACACGGGCGAGGCGCCCGTGCCACGCAAAGCGCATGAGCCGCACGCTCTTCTTCTACATCTTCAAAGACCTGCTGCGGATCTTCCTCATGACCAGCGGCGCGCTCGCCGGGATCATGAGCTTCGGCGGGCTGCTGCGCCCGCTCACCGAGCACGGCCTCGACGCCGGACAGGCCGCGAAGATGCTCTCGTACTTCATGCCGGCGATGACGACGTATTCGTTGCCGATCGCGGCGCTCTTTGCAACCACCGTCGTCTACGGCCGCCTCGCCGCCGACAACGAGCTCGTCGCCTGCCGCGCCGCGGGCATCAGCTTCCTCTCCGTCGGCCTGCCCGCCCTCGTGCTCGGGCTCACCGTCGCGCTGATCAGCCTACTGTTCCTCTGCTTCATCGTCCCGATCTTCACGCTCAAGGTGGAGCAGGTCATCTATTCCAACCTCGGCCAACTCATCGCCAACCAGATCGAGCGCACGCACGAGATCAAGTTCCAGGACACGACGATCTTCGCGCAGGAAGCGGCCGTCGCGCCGGTCAATCCGAAATCCCCGCGCGAGCAGATGGTGAGCCTCGGCGGGTTGATGATCGTGTCGTACGACAAGCAGCCGTCGCTCGTTCCGGACAGCCCGTCGCTCCAGGTGCCGCGCGAGTTCTATCTCGCCAAGCGCGCCTCCGTCTTCATCAAGCGCTCGAAGAGCGACGACTACACGCTGGAAGCGCGCCTGGAAGACCCGGGCGGAGCGATGTTCCCAAGACGATTCGTGGGCGGGCAAGGCACGCAAGGGGGCGTGCAGACGACGCAGTTCGGGCCGATGGTCATGGAGTCGCTCATCCGCGAGCAGCCCAAGTTCATGGACATCCGCCGGCTGCATGAACTTTACCTCGACCTCGGCAAGAGCCGCCGCGTGCAGGAGCAGGTGCAAAAAATCGTCCGCAGCGCGCAGGAGAACCGCTATCTCGGCCAGATCGCGCAGGCGATGGCCACGCCGAACGGCGTCTTCCACTTCAACGCCGGCCGTGAGCAGTACGATCTGATCTCCCCAAAAGGCGCGGCGTCGTGGCGCAACGGCAAGCTGGTGATCACGCCCGGCCGGCTCGTGCAGAAGCGACCGGACGGCACCGCCGACTTCACGTGGGACGCGGCGGAAATCGAGCTCTCCGCCCGGCCGGTGGAAGACGATCAGATCAGCGTGCAGGCGTCGCTCCGCAACGTCACCGCACAAAGCGCCGAAGGCGCGACGGCGTGGACCAGCTTCGCCCGCCATTTCACCATCCCGATGCCGCCGAAATTGAAAGACATCGAGGACCAGAGCGTCGATTTCTATCAGACGCAGTTGCCCGTGCCCAAGGACGAACGTGCGATGCTCCAGCGCGAGGTGATCAAGCTCGGCAACAGCATCCAGGGCGAAATGCATGCCCGCGCCAGCTTCGCCGTGAGCTGTCTGATCCTCGTCGTCGTGGGCTGCGCGCTCGGCATGATGTTCAAGAGCGGCAACTTCCTCACCGCCTTCGCGCTGAGCGTCGTCCCGGCGCTGATCTGCATCGCGCTGATCGTCGCCGGCCAGCACACCTGCGAAAATGTGCCGTGGAAGCTGGACAATTTTCAAAACCCGCTGAACCTCGGAATCGCGCTGATCTGGACCGGCAATGCCGCCGTGCTCGTGCTCGCCGGCGTCTTGTGGAGCAGGCTCGCGCGCGAATGAGACCGTGTTAGTTGTTAGTCGTTAGTTGTTAGTTGGAGGCGACCAACAACAACTAACAACTAACGACTAACAACTAACAAAGATGAAGATCCTCGACCGATATGTTCTGGCCACGTTCCTCAAGAACTACCTGATCAGCCTCATGGTGCTGATCGGGTTGTACGTCGTCCTGGACATGGTCTTCAACTTCGACGAGCTGGCCGAGGTGCAGACCAAGGCGAGCGTCGGCGGCGTGTCGTCGGTGCTGATGACGCTGCACAGCATCGGCGATTACTACTTCTACCAGTCGTTCAAGATTTTCGTTCACCTCTCCGGCATCATCCCGGTGGTCGCGGCGGCGTTCACGCTGATCCGGTTGATGCGCTTCAACGAGCTCACCGCGTCGCTCGCCGCCGGCGTGCCGCTGTTGCGGACGGCGATGCCCATCATCCTCGCCGCCGTCATCCTCAACGGGCTGCTGGTGGTCGATCAGGAAGTGATCATCCCGCAGATGATCCCGAAGCTCATCCGCAAGCACGATGAGGTGCAGCAGCCGACGGCGCACACCTTCTCCATCCGCGCGATGCAGGATGAGGAGCGCGGGCTGCTCAACGCCGCCCGCTATCACCCCGCCGGCGACAACGCGCCGGCGTGGATGGAGCAGATGGACGTCATCGAGTTCGACGAGAAGTTCATGCCGGTCGCGCACATCCTGGCCGACAAGGGCGAATGGGACGAGCGGCACGCGCAGTGGAACCTCACCAACGGCCTGCTCGTCACCGGCCTGCGCCCGACCGACCGCGTGACGAAGGAGAAGTCGGTGCCCGCGTATCGCAGCAGCATCACGCCGGACGAGATCGCGCTCTATCGCAGCGGCGAGTACGTCGAGCTGCTGCCGTCGTCGCGCATCAAGCTGCTGCTGGAACGGCCCAAGAGTTACGGGACGGTCGATCTGCAGCGGGTGAAGCATTCGCGCTTCACGCAACCGCTGCTCAACGTCGTGCTGCTGTGCCTCGCGATCCCGTTCCTGATGTCGCGCGAGCCGGGGAAGGTGAAGCAGGGCATCCTCTTCTGCGGCGTGATCACGGGCGCGTGTATGGCGACGGTGTTCCTCTGCTATCAGCTCGCCGGCACCCCGCCCGCCGGCAGCGATTGGGCCGATCGCTGGCCGGCGATCATGTCGTGGGCGCCGATCCTCATTTTCGGGCCCGTCGCGGTGTTCTTATTGGACCGCGTGAAAACTTGATTCGTCGATTTGCCGGCAAGGCGGATGAATCATAGATCATGCGTGTCAGGTCAAACGCAACGGACGACGCGCGGCCCACGAGGGGCCGGGCGGCTCCGGTGACCTGACGGGGGCTGGGCTCGGGGTCGAAACCCTGGGTTTGGTCCTGCGACGCTCCCCTTCCCACTTTCTGGCGATGCCCGCCGCGCGAACCGCGGCGGGCATTTTTTTTGTTTCCGTCCGGCGAAAACTTCTCCGCGTCGAAGACGTCGAATACGCTGACCGACTGCAAGGAGAAGCCCATGACATCCCGCCGCCACGCCGGCACCGTCGCCTTCGCCGCCACCATTCTCGCCGCAGCTTGCGTCTTCGCGCAAACCAAACCGCCGACGACCGCGCCGGGCCCCCAAGGCGTCGATCTGATCGACGACCGCCCCACCGGCGGGTTCGCACTGACGATCTACTCCACCGCCGACCCCGCGACCTTCGACCCGCAACAACTCGCCCAGCAGCGCCTGATGAATCCCTACAACGCCTGGCAGATGAAGCTCCCCGGCTACGGCGTTGTGCGCGAGGTCCGCAAGATCGATTTGAAGGAAGGGGCCAACACCATTCGCTTCACCGACGTCGCCAGCGGCATCGATCCGACGACGGTCGCGTTCGAATCCCTCACCGCTCCCAACGCCACCGCGGTGCTCGAGCAGAATTACGAGTACGACGTCGTCAGCGCGACCAAGCTGCTCGAGAAGTATCTCGGCAAAGCGGTCACCATCAGCCGCAGGTCATCCGGCGACGCAGCGAAAACCGCCGAGGACGTGCAGGGGATTCTGCTTTCGCAGGATTCGTCCAACCTCGTAATCCAGGGTCAAAGCGGCGAAGCGTCGATCATCTCGCGCAGCGAAGTCACCAACATCCGATTGGCCAAACAGGAGACGGGCCTGATCACCAAGCCGACGCTGGTCTGGAAGATCCAATCTGACAAAGCCGGCACGCACGATGCGCAGGTGACGTATCAGACCGACGGCCTGACCTGGCGGGCGGATTACAACGTGCTGGTGAACGCCAACGACACCGCCGCCGACATCGGCGCGTGGGTCAGCATCCTCAACGAGAGCGGGGCTACGTATCCGAACGCGAAATTGAAGCTCGTCGCCGGCGACGTGCAGCGCATCCAGCCGGAGCAGCAGAACTATCCGATGATGCAGCGCGCGATGGCCGGCGCGATGGCCAAATCCGAGACGGGCTTCCAGGAGAAGTCGTTCTTCGAATACCACCTCTACACGCTCGGCCGGGAGACGTCCGTCTCGAACAACTTGACGAAACAGATCGAGCTGTTCGAGCCCAAGTCCAACGTGCCGGTGACGAAGACTTATGTTTACTACGGTCTCGACCCGCAGTGGCGTTACTTCATCCCGCCGCAGCCCAATTCCGATCGCAACCTCGGCACGCAGAGCAACAAGAAGGTGGACATCTACCTTCAGCTCAAGAACTCGGAGAAGAACGGCATGGGCACGCCGCTGCCCGCCGGCCGGATTCGCGTCTACAAGAAGGACGAAGCCGACATGTCCGCCGAATTCATCGGCGAGGACGTCATCCAGCACACGCCCAGGGACGAGGAGGTGCTCATTAAGCTGGGCAGCGCCTTCGACATCGTCGGCGAGCGAAAACAGACGGAGTTCACCGCCAACTACGACGGCCACGTCATCACCGAAGCATTCGAGATCACGCTGCGCAATCACAAGAAGGAGCCGGCGCACGTGATCGTGAAGGAGAACCTGCTGAGGTGGACGAACTGGGAGATCACGCAGTCGAGCGACAAATGGGAGAAACAGGATTACCGCACGATCCACATCCCGGTCGATGTTCCGGCGGACGGGGAGAAGAAGATCACCTACAGCGTCAAATACACGTGGTGAACGGCGTCCCCGTGGCACGGGTTTTCAACCTGTGCTTGAGCCGCTCGCGCGAGTTGAAAACCAGTGCCACGATTCAGCCAAAGAGCGTCGTCTTTTCCGGCTCGACAGGAGCGATGAGATCGGCCGATTCGTTCTTCGGACTGTTGACGCGCGTCGAGATCGGATACGCCTCCATCTGATTGGCCGGATACGGCGCGAGCAGTTCCTCGAGGCCTTCGCCGCCTTCGAGCCAGCGCTTCTGGTCCTGCGCCTTGAGCATCACCGGCATGCGATCGTGCAGGGTCGCCATCAGCTCATTGGGCCGCGTCGTGATGATGGTCGCCGAGCGGATCTCTTCCCCGCCGGCGCCGTGCCACGTCTCCCACAGCCCCGCGAGCAAGAAGGGTTTTCCGCCCTTCAGCCGGATGTACATCGGCTGCTTGGTCTTGCCGTCGGCGTTGAGCTTCCATTCGTAGAAGCCGTCGGCGGGAATCAGACAGCGCCTCCGTTTGAACGCGTTCTTGAATGTGTTCTTCTCCGCCAGCGTCTCCGCGCGCGCGTTGCACAGCTTGTTGCCGATCGACGGGTCCTTCGCCCACGAGGGGATCAAGCCCCAGACGAAGAAGTCGAATTGGTCAGGCTTTTCGTTGGAGACGGCCAGGATCGGCTGCGTCGGAGCGATGTTGTAGCGCGGCGGAATGTCCGCCGGCGGGGCTTCGCCGATCCAGGGGAACAGTTTCGTAAGCTGCGCGAGGTTGATCAGGGTGTATCGGCCGCACATCGTTTTCAATCATACGCCGGTCATGTGCGGAGGCGGTATGATCTTGCGATGCGCGCCAAGCGGGGTTTCACTCTGCTCGAGATTCTCGTCGTCATCGGCGTGATCTCGATCCTGCTGGGATTTTTGCTGCCGGCGATCGAGCGCGCGCGGCATCGCGCTTACATCGCCGACTGCGCCAACAACCTCCGTCAGATCGGGACGTATCTGCTCGTCTACTCCAACGAGAACCACGGCGGCTACCCGAGAACCGCTTACGTTGCCGGCGCGCCGGTCACGCGCGGGACCGGCATGGCGGCGCGCGATCCGTTTCAAGTAGGCGGGCCGCAGCCCAATGATGTCACCGCCGCCGTCTATCTCCTGCTTCGCACGCAGCACGTTCCGCCGGCGATCTTGAATTGTCCGTACGATGACGTTCACGAGTTCGAGCCCGAGCCGGCGGACCCGCAGACGCACTCGAACTTCACCGACATTCACAAGGACCTGGGCTACAGCGTCGCCAATCCGTATCCGAGCGCGGCGGCCGTCGCGCTGGGGTACAAGTGGACGAACCATCTCAGCGCCGAATTCGCCGTCGCCGCCGACATCAATCCCGGCAACCTCGCGCCGCACGACGACATCTTCACCGCCACGCCCACCTCGCCGTGGAACGTCATGAAAAAGGCCAACAGCGAGAACCACGAGCGCGACGGGCAGAACGTGCTGTTCGGCGACGGGCACGTGACGTGGTGCAAGACGCCGTTCGTCGGCGTGCGCGACGACAACATCTACACCACGAAAAACGCTCAGCTCGAAGCTTCGCCGCTCGACAAGGATGACAGCATCTTGCTCCCCACCGACGATTAACGCGGCGTTCGCCGGCGGCAGGGCGTTTTCCCCGTCCAGAATTTCGTTGACCCTCGCGGCGGCGATTTGCTACCCTGCCGCCGAAGTTATCAGACGTTCATTTCTCGCAGCTGGAACGTACAGATCTCGAGAACGGGAAGAAGGCCAGACAATTGAATAGCTGAGCGTGCAGGCGGAAGGTCCCTCTTGCGATGCGCCTGCGGTTCGCGTGTGGCGGCCGGTGCGCGCGGGCGAGACGTGCATGGAGAAGTTGGGTGACACGTTTCGCGACCGCCATCGGTCGTGGCGCGGGCAGGCGCATCTTCTTGACCGCTTCGCAGCGACGCGGATGCTGTGACTTCACATGCGCATCCTCGCAGCGGCGAAGATCAACCTCCACCTGCGCGTCGGCCGGCGGCGCAGCGACGGATTCCATCCGCTGCTGAGCTGGATGTGTACGGCCGGGCTCTTTGACACGTTAACGTTCGTGCGACGCCGCGGCAGCGCCGGTGACGACGTCACCGCATCCGCCGCCGCGACCGCGCCGAACGACAGGAGCTGGTTCACCCTGTCCACCGATCACCCGCAGTTGCCGACGGATTCGCGCAACCTGGTGACGAAAGTGGCTCTGGCATTGGCCGACGCTCTCGGTCGGGACGGGGAAGGTCCGACCGGGAGGAGGGAAAGGGTGTCGGCCTTTTTAGTCAAACGCATCCCGTCCGGCGCGGGCCTGGCCGGCGGAAGCAGCGACGGCGCGGCGGCGCTGTCGGCGCTGGCGACGATCTGGAAGCTGGACTGGAGCCGCCCTCAGCTCGCGGATTTCGCCGCGAAGTTCGGGTCGGACCTGTCTTTCTTCTTCTTCGGCCCCAGCGCCGTCTGCACCGGGCGCGGCGAGATCGTCAGACCGATCGCCGCCCCGCTCGCGTCGCACGCGGTGCTGATGCTCCCGGCGATCGAGATGCCGACGCCGGCCGTTTACCGCAGGTTCGACGAGATGAACCTCGGCGCGGGCGGCGACGAGGCGATCGCGAATGAGCCGGATTTTGCGAGTTGGACAACGCTACGAAGCGACGCCCTGCTCGCCAGGCTGCTCAACGATCTCGAAAGCCCCGCCTTCGCAATCCGCCCGGAGCTGGGCGAGCTGCGAGCGAGGCTGGAGCGGGAGCTGAAGAAAATCGTCCGCATGAGCGGAAGCGGCTCGAGCCTCTTCACGTTGTGCGACGACGCCGCCAGCGCCGAACGAATCGCCGCCCGCGTGCGCGACGAGATGAACCTCGCGAACGTGAGGGTGATGACTGTCCGGCTCGCGCCCGCCGGGGACATGTACGGACGAGCGCGACGGAAACGTAAGCCGTGGGACGGCAGGGTTCCCGGCGAGCCGACTGTGCGTGCGATACCACAATCGGCTCGGCAGGAGCCTCGCCCTCCCGAAGAAAATCAGTCGCGCTCGCGAATCAACGTTTCGCGGCGCGACGAATAGTAGTGTCGTCCGAGAATTGCCAAGCGCCCCCATCTCACATCTGGGCGCGACGTGAAAGTCGGACTTTAAGTTCCACATCTTGGAGTCTTACATCGATCGGAGTGTGCTCCATGCGGCTCACCGAAGTGCGCGTCAACCTCTGCGGCAACGCCGCGGGCCGGCTCAAGGCGTTTTGTTCCCTCACCTTCGACGACACCTTCGTCGTCCGCGACGTCAAGCTCATCGAAGGACCCGACGGCCTGTTCCTCGCCATGCCGTCGCGAAAACTGTGTGACCACTGCCCGCGCTGCGGCGACAAGAACCACCTCCGCGCCCGCTTCTGCAACGGCTGCGGCTGCCGCCTCGACGAGAACCGATCGATGCGCACGCAGCACCCGGGCCAATCCTACGGCACCGGTCACGGCGGGCGCATGAAGCTCCACGCCGACATCGCGCATCCGATCAACGCCGGCTGCCGATCGCAGATCGAGCACGACGTCGTCGACGCCTACGAGCGCGAGCTCGAGCGCAGCAAGCAGCCCGGCTACGTCCCGCCGAACCTCGACAGCGAGGACATGGACTACTTCGACGACCGCCCGCTGCGTCTGCGTCCGACGGGAACGACCGGTTCGGCGAGCCATTGACGAACTGTCGTCCGACGCGGACAGCGCGGCTGCTTCCGTAGCATGGGCGTCTCGCCCATGCCGCTTCGATCCTGTTGAGCTGACGAGCGGGCATGGCCGAGACGGCCATGCTACGAATCGGCGCGCGGCCCAATCCGCGTCGCGCGCGCTCTGGAGGTCACGCATTCACAGCCGACGATTTCTCGCCTGCGCTCGTACGCCCGCGTTAGCCGCACGCGGCTGCGCGGACGACTGACGGGTCATCCGAGCGCCCTCTCGTGCGGCTAAATGCGGCGGGCGGGGACGGTTTTTCACCCGCCGCAACGTCCGCCGCACGCATCGTTTACGCCGGTCCGAATTTCGCGCTTACCCGTGAATTCCGCTACGATCCGCCGCCATGGGCAAGACCAAGGGGAGCTCCTCGCGTGGCGCGGGCGGTGGCGCGGGCCGTCGCGCGGGCGATGGCGCGGGCGCGGCGACGGCGATCGTCGCCGACTATCTCACCCGCCTGCACGACCTCCACCTCCGC
>JAICTV010000055.1 GCA_025936175.1 Phycisphaerae bacterium | reverse complement strand
TTGAATCTCATCCTCTTCGTGCTGTGGACGTGGAAGCACGCGTGGGCGGCGGCCACGCCGCGGCTAACGTTGCTCGGCTTACCGTTTCTGATCGGTGGGCTCATCACCGGCGAGTTCGTGCACCATCGCATCGACGAGCGCGGATTCCGCCGGGCGGTCAGCGCAACGTTGCTGCTGATCGGATTGCTCGTGATCGCAACAGCAGCGGGCTGAAGCGCGTAGCTCAGGTGGTTTGTAAACGCGGGATTTATTTCGACCCCTGCGACGTTTTTTCACTTGGAAATCATGATCGCCCGCGCATAAGAGTTCGTACCTCTGTCAGCCCCGCCTGGCATGCGCAGCGCAGGATCGTGAGCCGCACTTTTGTTCCGCGGCCTGAAACCCCGTAAGAGGACGCAATGGATCGCATCAGCAAGGATCGCCGTCTCGTCAACGCCGTTCATAGCGCTATCGAGCAGCTCGAAGCGCGGGTGTTCTTCAGCGCCGTCAACGTCGGCATCAACACGGGTCAAACATTTCAGACGATCGAAGGCTTC
Organism: Phycisphaerae bacterium; assembly: GCA_025936175.1. GTDB lineage: Bacteria > Planctomycetota > Phycisphaerae > Tepidisphaerales > Tepidisphaeraceae > JAICTV01. The sequence goes on along the minus strand of JAICTV010000055.1, from coordinate 24,191 downwards.
GGCGCCGCGATGACGCCGTGGGACCTCAAGCCCGAATACCAGGACCCCAAGTTCTTCGACACGATCGTCAACGACCTCGGCACGACGATGGCCCGCGCGGCGATTCTGCCGACCGCCGAAACCAAAAACGACGACGCCGACCCCAACCACATCAACTTCGCCGCCTTCGACAGCAACTCGCTCTCGATGCCGTTCGAGTTCTTCAAGGCGTTGCAGGACCGCGGCGTGGGGAAGTTCGTCGGCAGCGTGTGGACGGCGCCGGCGTGGATGAAGACCAACCAGATCTACACGGACGGCGGCGAGCTGCGCCCCGACGAGCGCGGAGAGTTCGCCGAATACCTGTCGGCCGTCGCGCAGATCGCCAGGAACGATTACGGCGTGAACCTTAGCGCCATCTCGCCGCAGAACGAGCCGTACTTCGTCGAGCCGTACGAATCGACAACCTACAACAACCAGCAGCTTCGCGAGACCGTGCGCTCGGTGATGCGCCGCTTCAACAGCGATGGATTATCCACCAAGATCCTGCTCCCCGAGGACCTGATTTTCGAAGACCGCAACGCCTGGTACGTCAACGCGATCATGAACGATCCGGAGACGAAGAATTTTAACGGCGCTTTCGCCGGCCATGGCCTGACCGGGCACTGGACGCAGCTCCGCGACACGCTCGCGCCGTTCAATCGCGAGTTCTGGATGACCGAGACGAGCGGCAACTCACCGACGTGGGAAGGCGCGATCGGCGTCGCCAACTCGATCATGAGCGCGATCGGCGACGCCAACGCGTCCGCCTACCTCTACTGGCAGTTCTCCGAGAGCTCGGCCAACGCCAAGTGGAGCCTGATGATCGACGGCCAACCGACGCCGAAGTATTACGCGGCGAAACAATTCTTCCGCTACATCCGCCCCGGCATGGTTCACGTCGGCACCACATCGAGTGACAGCGGCGTGCGGGTGGCGAGCTTCAGGGACTCCAAGACGGGCGCGATGACCACCGTCATCCTCAACACCACCGGGGACGCCGACGACATCACGCTCGATCTCTCCGGCGGAAGCGCGCCCGGCAGCTACCGCGTCTATCGCTCCAGCTCGAGCGAGAACATGGCGTCGCTCGGCACGATCACCGGCGGATCGCACTTCACGATGAACGTGCCGGGCCTGAGCATCGTCACCATCACCAATGTCGCCGAGCCGACGGTGCACACCGCCGGCAGCGCCGTGGCGGCGGACGCGGTCGAAGCCAAGACCAGCGACTTCGTCTCGCAGAACAGCTTCTTCGACAACGCGATGAAGGGGTACAACGATTCGCTGACGAAGCAGATCGCCGGCGGAGCGGACGTGAATCAGGTGGCGAGCAACGGCTGGACGCCGCTGATGTCCGCCGCCGCCAGCCCGCGTGGCGGCTCGATCAACACGCTGCAGAACCTCATCGACCACGGCGCGAGCGTCACCGTGCGCAACAACGAAGGCTGGACCCCGCTTCACGCCGCCGCCGCGAATACGTTCACGAAAAACGACGCGTCCAAGACGATGCAGGCGGACAAGATCACCGCGCTGATCAACGCCGGCGCCGACGTGAACGCCCGCGACAACAACGGCCGCACCGCGCTCATGTGGGCGGGATGGATGGGCGCGTACCTCGGCTTCACCGAAGACCCCAGCGTCATCAACGCGCTGCTCGCCAAAGGCGCCGATCCCTTCCTCAAGGATAACTTCGGCAAGACCGCGCTCGATTACGCGAAGAGCGAAGGGTACAGCCGGCAGGTCGTCGACGCGCTGGTGAAGGCGATGGGCCTGGACAAGACCAAGCCGAGCGGCGACGTCGTGGACGTTTCGCCCGATCCGCGCGCGACCAGCGTCACCGACTTCACCATCAACTTCTCCGAGCGCGTGCTCAACTTCGATCTGACCGACATCACGCTGACGCGCAACGGCGTCGCCGTCGATCTGCCGAGCGGCGCAGCGCTGACGGCTAACGACGATCAGCACTTCCAGTTGTCAGGGATGGGCGGCACGACCGCCGCGCCGGGGACGTACGTCATCACCGTCAGCGTCTCGGACATCACCGATCCGTCCGGCAACGCGCTCGCGGCGGCGTTCAGCGACACGTGGACCCTGGGCAACACCCCTCCGCCTCCCGATCAGACGCCCTTCCACGGCACGCCGTTCAAGATCGGCAAATCGCTCGGCACGACGACGATCCAATTCGAAGACTTCGACAACGGCGGCGAAGCCGTCGCCTATCACGACACCGATTCGACGAACAACGGGAAGGCGACGTATCGCACCAGCGCCGTCGATATCCAGACGACGAGCGACACCGGCGGCGGGTACAACGTCGGCTACACCAAGGTCGGCGAGTGGCTCGAGTACACGATCCACGTCAACGACACCGGCGCGTACGACTTCAATTTCCGACTCGCGTCCACGGGATCGAACGGGAAGTTCCACGTCGCCATCGATAGCGCCGATGTGACCGGCGCGCTGACGGTGCCGAACACCGCCGGGTATCAGACGTGGAAAACGCTGACCAAGTCGGGTGTGAATCTGACCGCGGGCGATCACGTCCTGCGCATCGCGCTCGACACCGCCAGCTCCAACGGCTCGGTCGGAAACTTCAATTATTTCACGGTTGCCCCGAGCACCGGCAACCCGCCGCCGCCCGATCAGACGCCGTTCCATGGGACGCCCTTCGCCGTCGGCTCGACGCCGGCGACGATCCAGGCCGAGGATTTCGACAACGGCGGCGAGGGCATCGCATATCACGACACCGACGCGGCAAACAACGGCGGACAGTATCGCACCACCGGCGTGGACCTCGAAACCACCGGCGACGCCGGCGGCGGTTATCACGTCGCCTACGCCAAGGCCGGCGAGTGGCTCGAGTACACCATCAATGTCAGCCAGGCCGGCACCTACGGCTTCGATTTCCGCGTCGCCAGCAAAGGTCTCGGCGGGAAGTTCCACGCCTCCATCGATGGCACGGACAAGACCGGCCAGCTTCAAGTTCCCGATACCGGCGGCTGGAATGCGTTCAAGGACGTGACTAAGACCGGCGTCTCGCTCTCGGCGGGCCAGCACATCCTCCGCCTGACCTTCGACACCGTCGGCGGCAGCACCTTCGCCGGCAATTTCAACTGGATGAAGGTGACGCTGACGTCATCGAACCCGACCGGCACGACGCTGACCAACAGCACCTCCGCCTACGTCCGCGGCGGCACTTCTGCTGCTCTGAATTTCGGCAGCGACCCGACGCTGGTCGTCAAGAAGCACACGGATCCGAGCAGCACGCGCGAGGCTTACCTGAAGTTCGACCTCAGCCCGATCTCGACGATCAACAGCGCCAAACTTCGCCTGTTCGGCGCGCTCAACGACACTTCGAGCACGAGCGTTCAAACGCAAGTCTTCGGCGGCGCGGGCACGAGCTGGGACGAAAGCACGCTGACGTGGAACACCCGCCCCGCCACTACCGGCAGCGCGCTGTCCACGATCACCGTCACCGGCACGGCGAAGCAATGGTACGAGCTGGACCTGACGAGCTTCCTCAAGGCGGAGAAAGCGGCGGGTCACAATACCGTCACGCTCGTGCTGAAGAATCCGACGCAGCAGAACGCGCTGATCGTCTTTAACAGCGACGACGCGTCCGGCAACAAGCCGCAATTGGTGATTAGCTAGCGAAGCCGCAAGCTTGGGGGCAGCGTCTGAATGTCATCCCGGGGTGCTTTGAGGGATCTCGCCATCGACCGACGTCCGAGCTTCCTCGCGGGGTACCGCTCGGGGTGACAGCACCATGCGGGCTGCGCTCAACAGTCCGTCGCCGCGCATACCACGAGAGTCCTTCCATCGGTACTCGCTGCGCATACGATGGGATCATCATGCTCAACAAGTATTCCAGCCGCATCACCCAACCCGCTTCGCAAGGCGCTTCGCAGGCCATGCTCATTGCCACGGGCATGAAGCCCGCGGATTTGAACAAGCCGCAGATCGGCATCGGGGCCGTCTGGTACGACGGCAACCCGTGCAACATGCACCTCAATGATCTTGCCGGACATGTCAAAGAAGGCGTCAGCGCCGCGGACATGATCGGCATGCGCTTTAACACGATCGGCGTGTCGGACGGGATTTCGATGGGCACCGACGGGATGAGCTACTCGCTCCAGTCGCGCGACCTCATCGCCGACTCGATCGAGACGATCATGGGCGCGCAGTGGTACGACGCGCTGGTTGCGATCCCGGGCTGCGACAAGAACATGCCCGGGTGCGTCATGGCCATGGCGCGTCTCAACCGCCCGGCGCTGATGATCTACGGCGGCACCATCCGCGCCGGGTGCGCGAAATTCCGCGGCGAGGATCGCAAGCTCGACATCGTCAACACCCTCGAAGCATACGGCCAGCTCATCGCCAACAAGATCACCGAGGCCGAGCGCAAGACCATCGTCGAAAACGCCTGCCCGGGCGCCGGCGCGTGCGGCGGGATGTATACCGCCAACACCATGGCCGCTTTCATCGAAGCGATGGGCCTGACGCTTCCCAACTCGTCGTCCATCCCCGCGGAAGATCCGAAGAAGATCGAGGAGTGTCACACCGCCGGCAAACACATGCGCGCGATGCTCGAGATGGATCTCAAACCCAAAGACCTCGTCACGCTCCAATCGTTCAAGAACGCGATGCGGCTGACGATCATCCTCGGCGGCTCGACCAATGCCGTGCTTCACTCGATCGCGATGGCCCGCGCGTTCGGCATCAACCTCAGCATCGACGACTGGCAGCGCATGAGCGACGAGACGCCGTTCCTCGCCGATCTCAAACCGTCCGGCAAGTACGTGATGGAAGACCTCTATCAGGTCGGTGGCGTGCCGGCGGTGATGAAGATGCTGCTCGAGCGCGATCTCATCGACGGCGCGCAGAAGACGATCACCGGCAAGACGATTGCCGAGAACCTCAAGGAGACCAAGCCGATCGACAAGATCAATCAGACCATCGTTGCGCCTTTCGACAAGCCGGTGAAGAAGGACGGGCACATCCAGATCATGAAGGGCACGCTCGCCCCCGGCGGATGCGTCGGCAAAATCACCGGCAAGGAGGGGACGGTCTTCAAGGGCACCGCGAAGGTGTTCGATTCCGAGGAAGACATGCTCGCGGGGCTCAAGACAATCGGCCCGGGCGACGTCGTCGTCATCCGCTATGAAGGCCCCAGGGGCGGCCCGGGCATGCCAGAAATGCTGACGCCGACGGCGGCGCTCGCGGGCGCGGGGCTGATCGGAAACGTCGCGCTGATCACGGACGGCCGCTTCTCTGGCGGATCGCACGGCTTCATCATCGGTCACGTCGTCCCCGAGGCCATTGAAGGCGGGCCGATCGCGCTCGCGCAGAATGCCGACAGAATCACCATCGACTCCGACAACGGACGGATCGATCTCGAAGTGCCTGAGGCGGAGATCGCCAGGCGCCGAGCCGCCTGGAAGAAGCCGCCGTACAAGGCCAGCCGCGGCACGCTCTACAAGTACATCAAGAACGTGAAGGACGCGTCGCAGGGCTGCGTGACAGACGAGTAGCCCGAGCAGGCACCGTGGTGGTATCCGGGACGCCATGCTGAGGCAGTCCGAAGCGCCTGGGTGCGGACACCAGATCCTTCGCGAGTACGCTCGGGATGGCATCTTTCGGCATCGCGTGCGCCGTTAGCGCGCTTTGTAGACGCGCACGTAATCGACCAGAAACTTTTGCGGAAAGATTGAATCGTCGATCCCCTTCTGCCCGCCCCACGCGCCGCCGATCGCCAGGTTCAGCTTCAGATACTGCGAACGGACGAATGGCCACTGCGCGTCGGTCTTATGCTCGTTTTCGAACGTGAAGTACCTCCGTCCGTCGACGAAAAGATCGATCTTCTGCGGCGTCCACTCCACCGCGTAGATGTGAAACGCCTCCGCCATCTGCGGCACCGTGACGACCTTCGTCTTCTCGGTGTGGATGACGTGGTTGTACGCCTTGGTGTGAATGGAGCCGTGCAGTTTGTCCGGCTCGAAGCCGACGTTTTCCATGATGTCGATCTCGCCGCAGTCGGGCCAGCCGAGGCGGCGGATGCCTTCGCCCAGCGTCCAGATCGCCGGCCACGTGCCGTTGCCGCTCGGTATCTTGGCGCGCACTTCGACGCGACCGAAGGTAAAGGCGTGCGCGCCGCGCGCTTCGATGCTGGCCGAGGTGTAGGACGTCTTCTCCTCGTCCTTGCCGAGAATGGGAATCGATTCCTTCCGCGCTTCGATGACCAGGCAGCCGTCTTCGACGCGGCAGTTCTCCGGTCGCTCGGTGTAGAACTGAGCTTCCTTGTTGCGGATGTAGCCCTTCTCGAACTGCCAGATGGACGGATCGGGAACGCCGTCGCGATCGAATTCATCCGACCAGGCGAGCTTCCATCCGGCGGGCGCAGTCGTCGGCCCGATGGCGGGACGTGACGCGGGTGAGACGACGGCGAACACGACGGCGAGGAACATCGGCATGCCAGAGGATTATGCGAAGCGATTGTCCCGCCGCCACATCGCGCGCGAGTGCATCGCCGGACTTCAGGGGAACAATTCGCGATGAGATCCGGGTGCGGCGCGGGCCGGCGATCAGAACGGCAGCGCCTCGTCCATCCAGTCGTCGTTCTTGAGGACCTGCTTGCGGTTGAAGCGGGCGAGGTTTTCCGCGCGGTTCTGGGCCATCTTGATCAGCCGGTTGGCGCCGATGGCACGCCAGAGCTTGCGCTGGCGCGGAGCGTGGCGGAGAAAAAGGTCATCGTCCGCGCAGGTGAACATCTGCGCCGTGCCGGGGTCGCCCTGACGAGCGGCGCGGCCGAAGAGCTGTCGATCGACGCGATAGCTGGCGGCGGGTTCGGTCGAGACGACGGCGAGGCCGCCGTTCTCAGCGACGCCGCGGCCCAGGATGATGTCGGTGCCGCGGCCGGCCATGTTGGTCGCGACGGTGATTTTCCCTTCGCCGCCCGCTTCGGCGACGATCGCGGCTTCCTGCGCGGTCTGCGTCGCGTTGAGCACGCGGTGCGGCTTGCCGAGCGCGGCCAGGCGTCGCGAGACCTCCTGCGACGCCAGCACCGAGCGCGTGCCGACCAGCACCGGCACGCCCGTTTCATTCAGCTCGCAGATCCGCCGCGTCACCGCCTCCCACTTCTGCTCCATCGTGTCATACATGCGCGTGGGAAGCTGCCTGCGGATGCACGGCTTGTTCGTCGGGATCTTGATCACCGGCCGCTGATAGATCTGCCACAGCTCCGGCGCGGCTTCCCAGGCGGTGCCGGTCATGCCGCCCATGATCGGGTACTGGCGGAAGAAGCGCTGGAAGGAGAGGCGTGCGAGGTTCTCCTTGTCCGCCGTCACCGGCACGTTCTCCTTGACCTCGATCGCCTGGTGCAGCCCGTGCCGCCAGGAGCGATCCGCCATGATTCGGCCGGTGAACTCGTCGATGATCTGCACCTTGTTGTCTTCGGTGACGAGATACTGCTCGTCGCGCACGTAGCAGTACTGGGCGACAAGCGCCTGCGTGACGAGCTCTTCGCGCCGGCGGCGGCCCTTCCAGAAGTTGCCCTGCTGCAACGCGTCGGACAGCTCGTCCAGCCGGTCCTGCCCGCGCTGCGTCAGATCGATGTTGCGGACGGTGAAGTCGATGATGAAGTCCTTGTGCTGCTCGAGCATCTCCGCCAGCTCGTGCGCCGCACGATAGAGCTGCGCGTTCGCCTCGTCGTCGGGCGAATTGGAGATGATCAGCGGCGTGACCGCCTCGTCGATCAGCAGCGAGTCGGCTTCGTCGACGATGACCTTGAACAGGCCCGGCACGGTCAGCCGCGCGTTGGTCTGTCCGGTCGCAAGGAACCCGGCGCTGGCCTGAGCGGGCGTGCGCAGATTGCCGAGCGAATCCTGCCCGCCCCAGACCGGCGTTTCGCGCTCGGCGGTGATCGGGCGGTACTTGGCCATCGCGTCGAGCTGGATCTGATCGCGCAGGAAGTCGGCGACGAGCTCCTTGCTCGTCACGTACACGACGTTGCGGCGGTACATGTCCAGCCGCTCCTGCGGCGTGGTCTCGTGAATCACGAAACCGACCTTCATTCCCAGGAGCTCGTAGATCGGGCCCATGTGCTCGGCGTCGCGCTGCACGAGATAGTCGTTGACGGTGATGACGTGGACCGGCCGGCCGCCCCACGCCCAGATCGACGCGGCCATCGCGGCGGTGAGCGTCTTGCCTTCGCCGGTGGCCATCTCCGCGACCGCCCCGCGGATCATCGCCGCCGCCCCCATGATCTGCACCGGGAACGGCCGCTTGCCGATGGCGCGGACGACCGCCTCGCGGGTGATCGCCAGCGCGCGGTCCTCCATATCAGCCTCGAGATTTCCAACCCGCGCCTCGTCGCGGATTTTCATGATCTCTTCGCGAAATCGCGAGGATGAGAGCGCGTGAATCTCCGGCTCGAGCGCTTCCACCCGCTTGGCCTGCGCTTTGAGCTGTCCGAGCACGGGCGTGCGGTTCTTGAACCACCCGACGACGCCGTTGACCATCGAATCCATGCCGCGCAGCTCCGGCGCCTTCACGCGCCGCGCGTCGTAGATCGCCCAGAGTTCGCTATTGGCAACGGTTGTCATCGCGTCTCGATTGCTGCTCGTCTTCGGGAGGGCGAAACTCCTGCCGAGCCGGTTTCGCGGCTACGGCAGTGGCTCGGCGGGAGCCTCTCCCTCCCCGTCGAACGCCCGTCCCTACATCTGCGTCCACTTGCTCGTCTGGTTCTTCGCCTCGATCAACTGCAGGAACATGTTCACGCCTTTCCAGATGAGCGGCTTGCGGCCGACGGTGAGGCGGACCCACGCGCGCTGGCCGGGCACGTAGAAATTATCCGGGTTCGCCAGATCGACCTGCATCTCGAACTGCTCCACGTCCGCGTGTTTGCCCTGCGGATCGCGCGGGTCGACCGTGATCTCACCGCCGCCAACCACCGACAGCGTATTGCTCGGAAGCTCCGACTGCTTGCTCTTGATCAAGCGCGGGTGCGTGCCGGTCACCGTCTTATCGACATTGCTGACGAGCTTGATCTCCGGCGGCTTCTTCAGATCGATCTGGCCGTCTTCCTTCAAGAGCTGCGCCGCGAGAGCAACTTCGCGCTGTTCGACGACGCTTCGGACGATGAGCTTGTCGCTGGTTTCGATCTTCATCAGCTCGCCGCCGCGGGCGATGTACCTGGTCGGATAAAACTTCAGGTCGGGCGCGACGACCTGGCCGTCGATGCTCGCGCGGACGGTCAGATCGTTGTGCCGTTGAACGGCGTCATCGAGCTGGGCGCGGTAAGTGTTGACGGAGATCTTGTCGAGGTTGTTCTGCGCCATGTCGCCGCTGTTGCGGGATTGGAGCTCCTTCACGACCGCCGCCTTGAGCTGCCCGTCGAGCTTTTTCACCTCGGCGTCGAGCTCGGGGTCAGCCAGGACGAGCAGCACGTCGCCCTGCTTCACCCACTGTCCGTCGTGGACGCGGATGTCGCTGACGAAGCCACCCTGTCTGGCGTTGACGACCTCGCGGTTGAGCGGCTCGAGCACGCCGGTCCCGTCGACGTGGACGTCCCAGCGGATCAACCCGACGAGGACGACGGCCAGAGCGATCACCGCCAGCGCAAAGATCGTCGCGCGGCCGCGCTTGCGATGCAGTTCGGGTTCGAGCGCGAGGTACTTGAAGGTCTTGAAGATCGGCACCGCGAGCCACGTCGCCACGCCGCCCAGCGCCATCAGCACGCCCAGCACCGGCACCTGCCAGGCGACGAGCAAAATGATCATCACGCCGACGAAGACGCGATACGCGGTCGAAGCGAGCCCGTAGAAGAACAGGAGGAATCGCTGTCCGACCGGCGGGAGGGGCTGCTGGCTCTTGATGCGGAAGATGTGCCGCTTGATCAGGCCGAGCAGGTAGTCCTTGCTCTTCTGCTGGAGGTTGGGAATCTCCAAAAAGTCCGACAGCATGTAGTAGCCGTCGTAGCGCAGCAGCGGATTGGCGTTAAAGATGACGGTGGTGAAGCCCGCGATCCAGATCGCGTCGCACGCCAGCTCATTGAGCGGCAAACCCCACACCGGCACGTTGGGCTTGGTGTTGATCCAGACGAACGCGCACAACGCCGCGAGGAACAGCTCGACCACCATCCCGCCCGCGCCCACGAACATCCGCTGCCAGCGGCTCGGGAACGACCACGCGCTGCTCGCATCCACGTACGGCGTGGGGATGAACACCAGCAGCATCAACCCCATCTCGTGCACTTCCCCGCCAAAGCGCCGGCACGAGAAGGCGTGACCCATCTCGTGACAGAGCTTGAGCATCCAGAACACGATGAAGAGGTAAACCGCTTTTTCCGGGTTCGTGCCGAACGACAGCACCTGCGCGTACGACTTCTGGAACTCCGACCAATGCGGCACCATCACCACGATCGCGAGAATCACCACCGCGAGCCAGACGATCGCGCCGAGCGTGCTCATGACGAGGCGCGCCAGCGGCAGCCATTTCTTGAGCACGCGGTCCGGGTCCCACAGCGGGATGCGCGGGAACAGCACGTTCATCAGCCGCCCCTGCATCTTCCGCTTTACCTGCATCTTGTGCCGGCGAAGCAGGACGTTGCTGTCGGCCGTCATGTCCGATTCGAGCAAATTGGCGGCGTGGAGCTGGCTGAGGATCTGGATGACTTCCGGCTGCGTCGGCGCCTCGTCATCGAGCTGCCCGCCGACGAGTTCCCACGCCTCGCCGACCGTGCGCGTGCCGTCGAGCAGGCCGACGAAGCGGTACGCGGCGTCGGAGAGACGGTGATACTGGTTGCCCGCCGGATCGCGCACGACATACCAGCGCTCGCCGCGGTAGTACTGCCGCGAGATCTGCGCGCTCGGCCGCAGCCGCGCGCGAAGGTTGACGACGCGGTACCAGGACTCGGAGAAAGTGGGTCGAAGCTGAAGCATAGGAACCGATCGTCAAACGTTACAAGGCCATCTCACGAACGACGCGATCATGTCATCCCGAGCGGTACTCCGCGAGGGATCTCGGAATCGAACGATGTTTCCATGCCAGATCCCTCGCAGTACCTCGGGATGACAGCGCGGCGGCGCCGTTGGGCGGACTAAATCCAGAGTTTCAGTCGCACGAAGTCCACGACGCGATGCGTCAGCCGCCAGCCCCAGCTCGCCGGGCCGACATCCACGCGGGCCTCGCCTTCCATGCCCGGCAGCCAGATGGGCTGGGTCTGGTCGAGCTGCACGATCACCTTGAAGTAGCTGCTCTGCTCCTTCGCCTCGGTGCTCGGGACGACGCGCTCGACGGTGAAGGGGAAGCGCTCCTGCGGCAACGAGGTGATCGCGAGCTTGCCCTTGGCTCCCACTTTTACATCTTGCACATCACGCTCGGCGACGCGCAGCTCGCCGCGAAGGTTCTTCGGCTGGCCGACGACCATGAGCTGATCGCCCAGCTTCACCGGCGCGCCGATCTTGTCCTTTAGATCGCCTTCGAGCACTTCGCCGTCGATGTCGGATTTCACGGTCGAGCGCTGGATGTCGAGCTGATACTGCTCGGCCAGCGCCTGGGCGGCGGCACGCTGGGCCTCGGCGATGTTAGCCTCGGCCATCTTGGTGTTTCGATCCTGAACCGCCGGGTTGATAGCCTCGCCGCGGGCCTTGTCGCGCTGCTTCTCGTAGGAGAGCGCATCGTTCTTCGCCTGCACCCACTTCTGCTCGAGCTGCGCGGTGTCGAGCGAGAAGAGCACGTCGCCCTTCTTCACCTTGTCGCCCGGACGGACTTTCACTTCCTTGATGAACCCGTCGAGCGGCGCGTGCACCGTGCGGCGCTCGTTGGCCGCGAAGCTGAACGGCGCCACCACCGTGTACATCGGCTTGTAAACAGAGATCGGGTGGAACCGCCCCTGCGAGTACCAGACGAACGGCCCCCCGACGAGCAGCCACAGCGCCCCGAGCACGACGACGGTCAGCGTCTTCGCCAGCCAATACTTCGGGCCGATGGTCGCCTTGTACCCCTCGTAGATGCCCAGGCCCACCTTGGTGATCATCCAGCGATCGTTCTCGTGGCGGTCATAGAGCTGCGGCGCGAGCAGATCCGCCGCAACCGAGAGGCCCGTCGCCGCCTGCGGCCCGAGCTGCGAGCCCGGGGCGAATTCCATCGTCAGCACGCCGATGATGTCCGCCTGCCGCCGCAGCGGGATCGAGATCACGCTGTTGTTGCCCTGCGCCCGGCTCAGCGCCTGCGCCTCGCGCGTGACGTTCGCCGACGATGAGCCGTCCGGCTCGTACTGCACGACCTCTTCCTGGTCGAGGCATTCTTCCATCACCCGCTCGAGCTCGACAATCAGCTCCTGCCGCTTGTCGAACTCCTCGGTGTGCGACAGCGCTTTGACCTTGACCTTCTCACCCTTGACCCAGCCGATGCTCACGCGACTGGAGCCGGTGCGGGTCGCCAGCTCGTTGCACAGGTTCATCGCGGCGGCCTGGAACCCCTGCGCGGTGGCGACGGCGGTCGCCAGCTGCAGCACGTGCTGATGGCTCTGCGCGATCATCCGCGCCTGCTCGCTGGTGCGACGCAGCGTGTACAGATCGAAGTAACCCGCGACGAGCTGCATTCCCGTCAAGCGTTCCTGTGCGCGAGCGACGTCGCGACAGCGGGTGATCACCGCGCTGGCGGCGACGACTTCGCCTTCGTTTCTCAGCAGCGTGACGAGGCAGAACTGCGGATCGATCGTGTCGCCCGCGCCGCCCACCTCGATCGCGCCGTCTTTCCCCTGCGCGACGCACGGGCCGACGAGTTCCTGGAACGCTTGAAGCGCTGCCGCGCGCGTCTCGGCGGTGGATTGATCCGGGCGGATGTGCGCGATGGGGCGCAGCCCGAACGTGGGCTCGCCCTTCTCGTCCTGCGCGCGCTCGACGAGGAAGCCGGCGGCTTCGGTGCCGGCGACGGTCACCGCCTGCGTGTGGATCAGGTCATTGATGAACGCCGGCAAATTAGCGCCGGTGGCGAGCAGACGCGCGACCAGCTTCGAACGGCTGATGCCGCCGCCGGTCGTCTGCTGCTGACCTTCGTTCCCTTGCGATGACGATTCGACGATTCCTGAAGCCACAGGCACACCTTTGCTTGAATGCCATCTGCCGCGACGACGCGGATCAGCATGATTGTCATCCCGAGCGGACTTCGGCGAGCTCATTCGAGCCGTACTCCGCAAGGGATCTCGGACGCCGATTGACCCCGAGATCCCTCGGAGTACCTCGGGATGACAGTGCTTGGCATCCGCCTTGGGAAACGGATGCGAAACGTCCCATCCTACCAAAAACTATCGGTTATCGAGTCCCCGCGTCTCCCGGTGCTGCGGGCGAGGCCGTCGCTGCCGCGTTGGCCGGATTCGGCGCCGCCGCCGGACCCAGTTCCGCAGGGAGCTTTACCTGAACCTGCAGACCCGTGTCTTTATTCTCGGCGTTCTTCAGCTCCAGGCGCAGTTTCTGCATCCCGCTGGCAGCGTCCGCGACCGGGGCACGATAGATCAGCTTCGCCGGCGACCACTGCTGCTCGCCGTCATACTTCACATCCATCGGCTGCCCGACCTTGAGCTTCAGCGACTGCGTCGTTGGCAGGTAAAACTCGACCCAGAGTGGATCGTTCTGCACGACCGACATGCACGGCCGCTGCGGATCGGTCACCTCGCCGACGCTCACGTCGATCGATTCGACGAAGCCGTCCACCGGGCTGGTGATCTTCATCTGCTCGACTTTGACCGCCTGCCCCTTGGCCTTGAGCTTGTTCTGCTGCTGCTCGAGCTCGGCGAGCTTCGTTTGCGCGTCTGCATAGACGACCTTGACCTGGGCCTCTTCGACTTCCGACGGATTGGACGACCCCTTGGCAGCCAGATCCTGGTAACGCTTGAGCTGGATCCGCTTCACGTCCGCATCCGCCTTCGAGGCCTCGATTCGAACGTTTGAGTTCGCTTCGAGCTCCATCGCCTCCAAAGCGGCCTGTTCCTGGCGGGCATCCTGCTGGAGGAGGAGCTGGCCCTTGGTGACATGATCGCCTTCCTTCACCGGCAGATCGAGCACCACGCCTAGCTGATTGAGCCCGAGCTTGGCGTGAACCGACGGCTTTGTGATTCCGGAAACGGTCGCATCCGGCTGCGTGGGTGCCTGCTGGGCAAAGAGTCCACTGCCGCCAACCAGAAGAGCTGACAAGGCGAAACAAGCGGCGGCCGTGCGGGTGCGCGAAGCGTTTTTCTTCGTCATAAGTGCGTTTCCCTTTGCTAATTCAAGGCTTAGGCCCGTCGAGCGCCTTAGAACGACCGGCGTGGAGTTTATCTTACGCCCCGTCGCAAGTCCCTGTTCGGGGCGGCCGTCTCGTTTGATACATAATGTATCCGCCGTCGCAAGTCCGTTTTCACACCTTCGGCCAAAAGGATCACAAAAGACCGCAAACTATCGAGCCAAACCGTTATTGGACGCGTGCAGGGGCGACGCCTGCGTCGCCCTCTTCGTTCGCGACGTTGTCGTCATTCGAAAGAGGGCGAGGGTGCCTCGTCGCTACCCATACCCGAGCTCGTCCAGGTCATCCTCGTCCATCCCGAAATGATGCCCGATCTCATGCAGCACCGTCGTCCGTACTTGCCGCACGAGTTGTTCCTCCGAATGCGATGCCTGCTCGATGTCCTCCTGAAACAGATAGATCACCGCCGGCCGCACGCCCGAGTGCTCCACGCTGCGCTCGGTCAGCGGCAGCCCGTCATACAAACCGAGCAGCAGATGACCTTCTCCCAATCCGACTTGCTTGAGCTGCCTTGTCGTCGGCCGCTGCCGAATTTCGACCGGCACCTCTTCCAGGTGCGTCGCGAAGGGCTCGGGCAATTCCGCCAGCGCCCGCTCGACGAGCTTCCCGAACGCCGCCTTGCTCACGTGATACGCCACGTTATCATCCGCCCGTCTCGCGACCGCTGTCGCTGAAAACACGTAGATAGTGGATGGTGGATAGTAGATGGTCGATGCGCACCATCCACTATCCACCATCTATTATCCACGATTTCGAACACCAGGTGCTTACGATGCGCTGTATCGTCCTCGTCCTGCTAACGGCCCTCGCCGGCTGCGGCGTCCCCAGCTTCCTCATCACGCCCGTCTCCAACACCAATGAGATGCACGAGATCCAGGTCGCCCCCGGCAAAGGCGGCTCCAAGATCGCCATGATTGAGATCGAAGGAATGCTCATCAACGCCAAGTCCGGCGGATTCCTTCAACCGACCGAGAATCCGCTCTCGGTCTTCACCCAACAACTCGACGCCGCGGAGAAGGATAAGTCCGTCAAGGCGCTCGTCCTCCGCGTCAACTCCCCCGGCGGCACGGTCACCACCTCCGACGCGATGTACCAGCTCCTCCAGCGCTTCCGCGCCAAGACGCATAAGCCCATCGTCGCCAGTTGCCAGGAAGTCTGCGCCAGCGGCGCGTACTACGTCTCCTGCGCCGCCGACAAGATCTACGCGCAGCCGACCACCGTCATCGGATCGATCGGGGTGATCTTCAACACCTTCAATTTCTCCGGCACGATGGACAAGATCGGCGTCAGCTCCGTCGCCATCAAGAGCGGCCCGCTCAAGGACATGGGCTCGCCCTTCAAGCCGCTCACGGAAGACGAGCGCGCGGTCATGCAGGGAATCGTCAACGAGTACTACGCGCGCTTCATCGAGGTCGTGACGACCAACCGCAAGCCGCTGGACACCGGCAACATCAAGATGCTCACCGACGGCCGCGTCTTCAGCGGCGCCGACGCGCAGCGCCACGGACTGGTGGACGAGACCGGCCTGCTCGAAGACGCCATCAACGCCGCGCGGCGCCTCGCCGGCGCGCCCGATGCCAAAGTCGTCATGTACAAACGCCCCTACGGCTACCGCGGCTCCATCTACGCCGAGACGGATGTCCCGCAGCCGCAGGCGAGCAACGTGACGAAACTAGAACTCCCCGGCGGCCCGCTGCTGCCCGGCGGCTTCTACTACCTCTGGAACCCGTGATGACATTGCCGGTTTGCAATTTGCGGTTTGCGATTTGAATTCCAATCGCAAATTGCAAATCGCAAATTGCAAATCCCCATGATCTCCCTGACTTGTACCAGTTGTAAAAAGACCCTCCAGATCGACGACGCCTTCGCCGGCGGCGTCTGTCGCTGCCAGTTCTGTGGCACGATCCAGACGGTCCCCTCCGCCGCTAAGATCGCCAGTCGCCCCGGCGCCCCGCCTCCGGTGACCACGGGCGCCAAGACCCTCTATCAAAAAAAAGGCCGCGCCGCCGCCGCGCAGAGCGCCAATCAATCCGGCAGCGGTCTCGATGATTTAGCGGGCGCCGTAGCCAGCAGCAGCGGCCTCGCCCGCGGCGCGCTGCGAACGCGTGCCGCCACTCCCGTCGCCCCCCCGCCCCCCGCGAAGGACAGCAAGAAGCTCCTCCTCGCTGTCGTCGCGGTGCTGGTGGTAATCATCCTCGTCCTGGTCGGGATTCTGGTTTTCAGATGAACATCGCGCCAGCACGAATGGCGAAGCCAGAATGACGAATGAAGGCCGCGACCTGCGCGGTTCGTCATTCGTCATTCGGATTTGATTCGGGATTCTGGTTTCGTCATTCGGATTTCAAAGGAATTGAAGGTGACGCGGGGAAATAAAGGTGACGCGAGCTCGCGTCCCCTTTAATTTTCCTCAAATCGACGTTCACCGCTGCGCCGTCCGGCGGAGCTCGCGGCCGAAGCCATCGGTGGCTTGATGCCGCTGCCATGCCCGCGCCGTCACAATTTCCCCAGCTTCTCGCGGCCGGACGCGGCAGACCTCGCGAGTAGCCGCAACGCGGGCGGCGGGCTTGTTCACCGTGCCGTCCCGCCGTTATGCTTTGGCGTCATCACCACCTCGAGAGGGAAGATCATGCGAAATACGCGTCGTCGTTGTCACATCGTGCTGTTCACGCTGCTCGGCTCAGCGACGGCGATGATCGCCGCCGTCGCGCCGGAGATCGCGCTCGGCGACGTGCTGTATCAGTCGGCGACCAACGTCCTCTCGGGCTCGATGACCAACCCGTCGGGCGTCGGGACCGACTCCAGCTTCTTCTCCGGCGTCAACTTCCACGTGAGCACGAGCGAGCACGTCAGCCAGATCGGCGGGAACTTCGGCGACTTCGTCTCACCCGGAAACGGCGAAATCTTCGGCGCGCTCGTCCCGGTCGCCAGCCTGACGTCCCCGCCGGTGCCGGCGGACCTCTCGAGCAACGTGCTGGCCACCACGCTGATCACGCTGCCGGCGGCGGGCCAGAGCGCCGACGTCTTCGGCAACCTCTCGCTGGACCTGGCGCCCGGCTTCTACGGGATCGTCTTCGGCTCCGGAAAATTCGGCGCCACCGGCGGGACGCTGGCGGTGACCAAGTGGGATGCCGTCGCGGCCAACAACGGCATCTTCCAGACCTACGCGCTGCGCCAGAGCGACGGCGCGTTCTTCACGCAAGCCCCCGGGGCGCGCTACGTGGTGATTGGAACCGTGCCGGAGCCGACGTCGGCCGCGATGATCGGCGTGGCCGCGACGGCGCTGCTGCGCCGGCGCCCGCGCAGAAGTAGATAAGGCGTCACCGCTCAACACGACGCGGACGCTTCAATCGCCGTTCATGAGCGCGAATCCGAGAGAAGGCGGCACGCAAAGACCCCATCGCCCCCAAGTGTTCTCTCCTCGGTCGTGCCGACCGCAGGTCCCTCCTCTCGGGCTCTCTTCCACCACTCCTCTCTCCGCTTCCCCTTTCATGCCCACCGGTCGCGCGCTACGACGTGCTCGACCATCAATTCCGAGCCTACGCGAGGCCGTAGAAATTCGATCCACGGCGGAAGCGTTTCGAGCCAGTGCATCTCCGCTTCGCGGCGGAAGCTCCGAACCGCGCCCGACCCCTCGGTCTCGACTGTTTTGACGATTCGGAGATCAATGAATTCGGCGACGCGCGGCGTCTTTGACCGGGCATCGAAAAGCTGAATTGAGCAGTACCCCTTCGGCCGCGCTGAGATGATTCCGTCACGTCCGCGAACGCGGACGCTCTGCGCCCCGCTGTGGCGCGCTCGCTCGCCGCCGGCCGAGTAGGTGTAATCGTGGCGGAGCAGGTCGGCGTCTCGTTCGATCGCCCGGACGAGGACGCGCGCGGCATCGAAAAGCGGTTTGCCGAGGCGCGGCACCCGCGAATCTTTTGCGATCCCGCCGGCAACGCTGAAGTTGTCGTACACCCCGAACGCACTGCTGAACAGCGGCCCTTCCGTGAAGCCCGCGCCGAACAGCAGGCCCCAGTCCCTTTGCGTAATCAGGAGCTCGTGACTTTCGCGATCATCGCCGAGAATAATCGCGGATCTCGATGCGTTCGCCATGGTTCGCGGCATTATGCGCGCGGATTGGCAAGCACGGACCGGCAGGTTGGCAAAGCAACGGCAACCTGCCTTATTTAGCGCATCGCGCGCGACCGCCTCCGCGTGCGTGCGCGGTCTTTTGCGAGCGGAGGCACGCGGTTTCACGCCGCGCAAAGGTCTTTATCGAATGAATCTGCTTGCGGCACTGCTTCGTCGTGAGGCCGGTGATTTACGGAAGCAACTTCGCACGGAAGGCGGACTTGGGGAAGTAGCGGCCGATGCCCGCGCCGGCGTTGGGTTGGTCGATGAGCAGGATGTTCGTCGCGTCGATGTGCAGTCTCGACTGCAACGCGGCGACGAGCTGGTTCAGGCGGCCCAGTTGCGTTTGGGTCGGGATCTTGGCGTCGAAGTCGCCGACCAGGCAGATGCTGATGCACGCGGCGTCGATCTTGTTCGCGCCGGCGGGGGGCAAGGCGGCGGCCTGCTCGACCCAGCGCTGGGTGATCTGCACTTCGCCGTCCTCGGCGCCGTCGCCGTTGCCGATGACGAAATGATCCCCCACCCCGCCCGCGCCGGCCGTGCCCTGGCCGAGCGTGACGGCGTTGCCGGTGCTCGTGTGGCTGTGGTGGATGAAGATGTACTTCCAGTGATCGGCGGCGAGCGGGCGGCGGGTCTCGAAGACGGGGTCGAAGCTGGTGGGCGCATCGACGGCGAAGAGACTGCTCGCCGCATCGGGCGCGATCGGCGCGGGCGCGAGCGCCATCAGCAAGGCGCTGGTGAGCGAGAGGACGCCGAGCAGCGTGGAGAAGACCAGGACTTTGCGATGTGCCTTTTTCATGGCGTGTGGGCGGACTTGGCGTGTCCGCCGAGGTACGGGGTGGATGCGACGTCGGGGGCGGGCGGCGCGAATTGCGCGACCGATAAAACGTGCCCGCCGTCGCGTGGCAATAGGATCATCGGCGCGACGGCGCGGGTTTGAGCAGAAATTGTGCGGGGAATTCGCGGCACTGCCGGCATTCCGTTGCCCTGGCCCTGACGTGTGCGGCGGTCGAGACGATCATCCGTGATCACTTCGCCGCCGCAGCGGATCGAATTGTGCTGTGATATCTTAACAGGCGAGCGGATCGATTCCAGTCGATGTGGGCGGTCGAACGGCTCGCTCTAAATGATTTTCATCACGAAGTCACGAAGAACACGAAGCGGTTCCCGGTCCGTCAGACGCTTCGTGCTCTTCGTGACTTGGTGGTGAGTCGTTCTTCTCTCTCGTACCCCCCTATCGCGGCGCAAACTTAGTCTTGCTCAAACTTAATGCTTTCCGTAAGGTACCCAGACCTGAGGCGCGCGGGGGATTCGTCTGGCGAGAGGGCGAGCGCCTGCTCCCTGTGTCGTATTGCCGTGAGCAGGGTCGCCGCCCATCGGCCGCTAACGCCGTGCGCCGCGGGGATTTACAACTGAAGACGTGACCGTCGGGGCAACGCCCTGTCGCGCTGTCGTGCCGCCTATCATTCATCCATCGTCATCGGGCGGCAGCGCCGACGCAGAGATTCCCAGTTCCGGACCCCACCTTCCGGGCTGAACGCTAGCGAGAGACGTGGAATCGGGGCAACGCTTCCGCCTTGGGTGGTTATTGATGGCCCAAAAACTGCTTCACTATGAAGTGCTGGAGCGCCTGGGAGAGGGTGCGCGCAGCACGATCTACTCCGTGGTCGATCCCGAGACGCGAAAGATCTTCGCGCTCAAGCACGTCGTCCGCGCCGAGCCCAAGGACCTCCGTTTCATCGAGCAGATGGAGACGGAGTTCGAGATCTCACGCCAGTTCACCCACCCCAACCTTCGCCGCAGCTACGACCTCAAGATCATCAAGACGATGCTCCTGAAAGTCGCCGAGGCGTTTCTGGTCATGGAGCTGGTGGACGGCAAGCCGCTCGACGTTCGACTGCCCTCGGACATGATGGAGATCCTCGACACGTTCATCGGCGCCGCGCAGGGATTGCGCGCGATGCACCAGATGGGCTACGCCCACTGCGACATCAAGCCCAACAACATCCTGCGGAACGATCGCGGCGAAGTAAAAGTCATCGACTTCGGGCAGAGCTGCAAGATCGGCACGGTCAAGGAGCGCATCCAGGGGACGCCGGACTACATCGCGCCCGAGCAGGTGACGCGCCGGCCGATCAGCGTGCAGACGGATGTGTTCAACCTCGGGGCGACGCTGTACTGGGCGATCACCGGCAAGCCGATCCCGACGCTTTACACGGTCAACAAGAAGGGCGAGAACAGTTTTCTGCTCGACAGCAAGTTCGACACGCCGATGGATTTGAACCCGCGCACGCCGCCGGCGGTGAGCAACCTGGTCATGGAATGCATCGCCACCAAGCCGAGCAAGCGGCCGGCGGACATGGACCAGATGATCAACCGGCTGGAGCTGGGCAAGCACATCCTGATGAAGCAGCAGGGATCTCCGATCACGCCGGCGTCGCCGGAGTGAAATCGCCGGCGGAAGCCCGCGCCCACGGAAGTGACCGAGCCACCACCGCATCCGTCCGTCACGCCCAACTGCAAGGTCGGCGTCATCTATCTCTGCGCCGCGGCGGCCCTGACGGCGATCGCGATGCCGCTGGCGGTGACGCGCTCGCGCTGGTGGCTGCTTCTGCTCTGGCCGGCGACGACGCCGGCGATCCTGTCCTTTGCCTACTTCGGCTTCGGACCCGCGGCCGGCGTGTTCCGCAAGCGCGCGGGGAAACTCCCGCTCACGACGAAGCTGATGATGTGGCCGATCATTCTCGGCCAGCGCGCTTCGCTGCTGCGTTATCGCGCGCGTTCGAAGGCGTGGGATGAGATCACCGATCGCCTCTGGCTCGGCCGCGTGCTGAACGATCGCGAAGCCGCCGATGCGATCGCCCAGGGTGTGAGTGCGGTGCTCGACGTCACCGTCGAGCTGCCGGAGAACCGGGTCTTCCGCGCGCTGCCGCACTACCTGAACATCCCGATCCTCGACCTGACCGCCCCGACGCCGCAGCAGAAGCGCGAGGCGATCGCCTTCCTCGACGAGCAGCTCGCCGCCGGGCGGACGGTCTACGTCCACTGCAAGGCCGGCTACTCGCGCTCGGGCGCGATCGTCGGCTCCTACCTGATCCACGCCGGCATCGTCACGAGCCGTGAAGCGGCGATTGAGCATCTCCGCCGGCGCCGCGGCAGGATCATCCTGCGCCCCGAGGCCGCCGCCTCGATCAGCGCCGATGGCTGAGGGAGAACGAGGCTCCCGCCGAGCCACGCTGCGGCATCGATAGCGCGGTCGGTTCGGCAGGAGCGTCGCCCTCCCGACATTCGGGGGTCGCGCGTATACTTGTCCCTCCCATGAGTGAACCCAACGCCCCAACCCCCCCTAAGAAGATCGTCCTCGCCTATTCCGGCGGTCTCGATACATCGGTCATCCTCCCGTGGCTCAAAGAGCGTTATCCCGGCGTGAAGCTCGTCGCGTTCGCCGCTGAGCTGGGCCAGGGCGATGAGCTCAAGGGCATCGAGGACAAGGCGCGCAAGAGCGGCGCGGACGAAGTGGTCATCATGGACCTGCGCCAGGAATTCGCCGAGAAGTATTGCTTCCCGATGCTCCGCGCGCACGCGATCTACGAGCAGGATTACCTGCTCGGCACGTCCATCGCGCGGCCGCTCATCGCCGCCAAGCAGGTCGAAGTCGCGCATCAGACCGGCGCGGATGCCGTCGGACATGGCGCGACCGGCAAGGGGAACGATCAGGTGCGCTTCGAGCTGACGTACATGGCGCTCGATCCGTCATTGAAAATCATCGCGCCGTGGAAGGACACCAAGTTCGAGCTGCGCGACCGCGAGTCGGCGGTCGATTACGCGCAGAAGAAGGGCGTGCCGATCCCGGTCAGCAAGAAGAAGATCTACTCGCAGGACCGCAACCTCTGGCACATCAGCCACGAGGGCGCGGAGATTGAACATCCGGACGCCGAGCCGAACTGGGAGGCGTGTCTGACGATGGTCGTCCCGCCGGAGAAAGCGCCCAACGAGGCGGAGATCGTCTTGGTCGACTTCGACGCGGGCACGCCGATCGCGGTGAACGGAAAGAAGCTGCCCGCCCACGAGATCATCGCGACGCTCAACCAGATCGGCGGCAAACACGGCGTCGGCGTGACGGTGCTGGCGGAGAACCGCCTGGTCGGCATGAAATCGCGCGGCGTGTACGAAACGCCGGGCGGGACGATCCTTTACGAAGCGCACAAGGCCCTCGAGCAGATCTGCATCGAGCGGGATACGCTGCATTACAAGCAGCAGGTGGCGCTGCGCTACGCGGATCTGGTCTACAACGGCCAATGGTTCCACCCGCTGCGCGAGGCGCTGCAGGCGTTCGTCGATCACACCAATGCGACGGTGACCGGCACCGCGAAGGTGCGGCTCTTCAAAGGCCGAGCGATGCAGATCGGCGCCAAGAGTCCGCACACGCTCTACGACCCGCAGCTCGCCAGCTTCTCGATGGAAGGTTATGACGTGACGGCGGCCCGCGGGTTCATCGATCTCTTCGGCCTGCCGATGAAGGTCGCGAGCCAGCGAAAGCGGTGGTAACCGTGTGATGAGCACTCGTGTGTGGCACACGCTGCTGGCGGGCGTCGTCGTCTCGATAGAAAGTACTGCGCAATCGGCGACGACGTTGAGCAGACCGCCGAGGCGGTGCTGCGTTACGACATCACCAATCGCTGGAGCCTGATCGGCTTCGCCGGCCTCGGCCGCGTCGCCGACACCTTCGGCGACGTCGGCTCCGGCGACAATCACACCGCCGTCGGCGGCGGTTTCCGCTACCTCATCGCCCGCCAGTAAGGCATGCGCATGGGTCTGGATGTCGGCTACGGCGACGACGGGGATTGGACGGTTTACGTGACCGTGGGGACGGGGTGGGTGAGGCCGTGAATGCTCAATCGTTCCACACTAAGAGATGCATCCCTGATTGAGCCGTGGACGTCACGCACTCACGGTAGACGCCGAACGAGCGAATCAGCGCTTCCTTCCGGCCCGGCGTGCGCCAGCCGCCGGGATAGGTGTCGTGTTGATCGAGGAAGTCGACGTCGCAGTGCCTGGCGAACGTTTCCACCGGCCAAAGTTCGAGCCGCTTCGCTACCTCCGTCACAAATGAATTCCTGTAGTACGAGGCGGGACCGTACCCCATGTCCGCTTCGACGTCATCCTCGTCGCCGATCCAACCCGAAACGGAGTCGGGCGCGCCGGACTGCATGAAGGCGAGGGGGTCCCTCTCGTCCTCCGCAGTCAGCGAGATAATTGCGAGGCCATCCATCAAGAGCCGTCGCACTTCCGCCGCTCGGCTTTCCACGAAGCCGCGGATGCTCGGCGGGGCGGCCAGCAATGACGCAAGCTCGCTCTCGCTGACCGGCAGTAACGAATGATTAACGCTCATGGACCGGATAACTATGACTAATTCGACTTGTGCGCAAGATAGCATCCCGCCGAGCAGACGGCCGGGGCTTTCGCTAACGCGGGTCACCATACCGAGCGATCTGCGGCGCGGGCTGAAGAAGCGGACGCGAAAGCAGGCCGGCTCTTCATGCTTTATCAGGCGACTCTCAGGCGGCTGCAGATCGTTTCACGTCCCACAGCTTGTCGATCGGGAGGCGGTCTCTGTAGACGGCAACGGGTCCGGGTCGACGGAGAGTCGTTCTTGGTCGACCGAGAGCCATTCCTAGTCGACCGAGAGCCATTCCCGGTCGACCGAGAGCCATTCCCGGTCGACCGAGAGCCATTCCCGGTCGACCGAGAGCCATTCCCGGTCGACCGAGAGCCATTCC
>JAICTV010000090.1 GCA_025936175.1 Phycisphaerae bacterium | reverse complement strand
GCTGCGCGGCAACGTGAACTCGATGCGCGCGCGCGAGCTGTCGCTCCAGACCGACAAGTTCGGTGCCGACGTCACGCGCATCTTGCCGGTGCTGCAGCCTGAGGGCAGCGACTCGGGCAACTTCGACAATGCGCTCGAGCTGCTGCTTCAGACCGGCCGTTCGCTCCCGCACGCGGTGCGGATGCTCGTCCCGGAGGCGTGGCAGAACAACACGCTGATGGACGCGGACCTCAAGGCGTTCTACGAGTACCACGCCTGCCTGATGGAGCCGTGGGACGGCCCGGCGTCGATCGCGTTCACCAACGGCGATCAGATCGGCGCGGTGCTCGATCGAAATGGTCTTCGGCCGTCGCGCTACTACGTGACGAAAGATGACTGCGTGATCATGGCGTCGGAAGTCGGCGCGCTGCCGGTCGAGCCGAACAACGTCGCCAAGAAGTGGCGGTTGCAGCCGGGGAAGATCTTCCTCGTCGACATGCAGCAGGGCCGGATCGTTGACGACAACGAGATCAAGCGCGAGCTCGTTGACAAGCGGCCGTGGAAGCGATGGATCGAGGAGAACATGATCGACCTCGAGTCGCTCCCCTCCTCGCGCAACGTGAACCCGCCCGACCACGACACGCTGATGGTCCGCCAGCACGCGTTCGGCTACACGGTCGAAGACCTGAAGATGATCATGATGCCGATGGCCGTGACGGGCCAGGAGGCGATCGGCTCGATGGGCACGGACACGCCGCTGGCGTGCCTCTCTGAGAAGCCGCAGCTTCTGTACAACTACTTCAAGCAGCTCTTCGCGCAGGTGACCAATCCGCCGCTCGATGCGATCCGCGAGGAGCTGGTCACGTCGATGTACACGTACCTCGGCCGCGAAGGAAACCTGCTCGAGGAAACGCCGAAGCACGCGCACCTGATCAAGCTGAAATATCCCGTCATCAGCAACGAAGAGCTGGAGAAGCTGCGCGAGGTCGCCGTCGGCGATCTGCGCGCGGTGACGCTGCCGATGCTCTTCAACGTCGCCGAGGGCGAAGAGGGGATGAAGCGGTCGCTCGAAGAGCTGCTGAATAAGGCCGCCGACGCGGTGAAGAACGGCGCGTCGCTCCTGATCCTGTCCGATCGCGGCGTGGACGCGGATCGCGTGCCGATCCCGGCGCTGCTCGCGACATCCGCGGTGCATCATCACCTGATTCGCGAAGGCACGCGCACGCAGTGCGGCTTAGTCATCGAGACCGGCGAGGCGCGCGAGTCGCACCACTTCTGCCTGCTCATCGGCTACGGCGCGGGCGCGATCAATCCGTATCTCGCGTTCGAGACGCTCGCTGACCTGGCGAAGGAAAAGCTTCTCCCGCCGGACCTCGATTACGCGCACGCGAAGAAGAACTACATCAAGGCGGCGAACAAGGCGATTCTCAAGGTCGCGTCGAAGATGGGCATCTCAACGGTGCAGAGCTACCGCGGCGCGCAGATCTTCGAAGCGATCGGCCTCAGCGACGAAGTGATCGATCGCTACTTCACCAAGACCGCATCCCGCATCAAGGGCGTCGGCCTCGACGTGATCGCGCTCGAAGCGCTCGAGCGGCATCGCCGCGGCTTCCCGCCGATCAAGGTCAACGGCGAAGTGCTCGAGAACGGCGGGATGTATCAGTGGCGGCGCGACGGGGAGTACCACATGTGGAACCCCGAGACCGTCGCCAAGATGCAGCACGCAGTCCGCGTCGAGAACTTCAAGACGTTCAAAGAGTACACGGCGATGGTGAACGCAGAGGCGAAGCACCGCTGCACGCTTCGCGGGTTGCTCAAGTTCCGCAATGGAATCCGCCCGCCGGTCCCGATCGAACAGGTCGAGCCGGCCAAGGAGATCGTCAAGCGCTTCTGCACCGGCGCGATGTCGCTCGGCTCAATCTCGACCGAGGCGCACGAGAACCTGGCGATCGCGATGAACCGCATCGGCGGAAAATCGAATACGGGCGAGGGCGGTGAAGACGCGCGGCGATTCAAGCCCGATGCCGAGAATAAATGGCCCGATGGTGAACCCCTTCGCCGTCGCAGCGCCATCAAGCAGGTCGCTTCGGGCCGCTTCGGTGTCACCGTCGAATATCTCGTCAACGCCGAGGAGCTTCAGATCAAGATGGCGCAGGGCGCCAAGCCGGGCGAAGGCGGCGCGCTCAGCGGCAACAAAGTCGATGAGTACATCGGCAAGATTCGTCACAGCACGCCGGGCGTCGGGCTGATCTCGCCCCCGCCGCATCACGATATTTATTCGATCGAAGACCTGGCTCAGCTCATTCACGACCTGAAGAACGTGAACCCGCAGGCGCGCATAAGCGTGAAGCTGGTGAGCGAGGTCGGCGTCGGCACCGTCGCTGCGGGCGTCGCCAAGGGCAAAGCCGATCACATCCTGATCTCCGGCGATTCCGGCGGGACCGGGAACTCGCCGCTGACGTCGATCAAGCATGCGGGCATTCCGTGGGAGCTCGGGCTGGCGGAGACGCAGCAGACGCTCGTGCTGAACGACCTGCGCGGGCGCGTCTATCTGCAGACCGACGGGCAATTGAAGACCGGTCGCGATGTCGCCGTCGCCGCGCTGCTGGGCGCCGAAGAATTCGGCTTCGCCACCGCGCCGCTGATCGCCTCCGGCTGCATCATGATGCGCGTGTGCCATCTCAACACCTGCCCGGTCGGCGTGGCGACGCAGGACCCGGAGCTGCGCAAGAAGTTCATGGGCAAGCCGGAGCACGTGATCAACTTCTTCTTCTTCATCGCCGAGGAAGTGCGCGAGATCATGGCGGAGCTGGGATTCACCAAGCTCGAAGAGATGATCGGGCAGAGCGAGATGCTCGAGTTCGAGGACGTCAGCGAGCACTGGAAGGCCCGGCACATCGATCTCTCGGTCATCCTGCACAAGCCCAGCGTCGGCGAGAAGGTCGCGCTGCGCCGCGTGCAGGATCAGGACCACGGTCTAAAGCACTCGCTGGACAACACGAAGCTGATCAAGCTCGCCGAGCCCGCGGTCGAGCGCGGCGAGAAGGTGAAGGCGGAGCTGAAGATCGAGAACGTCGATCGCACCGTCGGCACCACGCTCTCGGGCATCATCGCGAAAAAGCACGGCTTCAACGGTCTCCCCGACGAAACCATCCACTTCAAGTTCAACGGCAACGCCGGGCAAAGCTTCGGCTGCTTCCTCGCCAAGGGCGTCACGCTGGAACTGGAAGGCGACGCGAACGATTACCTCGGCAAAGGATTGTCCGGCGGGCGGATCATCGCGTATCCGCCGGGCGAGACGCTCAAGACCGGCTTCAAGGCCGAGGACAACATCATCGCCGGCAACGTCATCTGCTACGGCGCGATCGCGGGCGAGGTCTACCTGCGCGGCGTGGTGGGCGAGCGCTTCTGCGTCCGCAACTCCGGCGCGAGCGCGGTCGTCGAAGGGTGCGGCGATCACGGCTGCGAATACATGACCGGCGGGCGCGTGATCGTGCTGGGCAAGACCGGGCGCAACTTCGCCGCCGGCATGAGCGGCGGCATCGCCTACGTCTACGACGAGGACGGCCAGTTCGCCCGCAAGTGCAACATGGAAATGGTCGAGTTGGAGAAGGCCGACAAGCCCGAAGACCACGAAACCATCCGGCGATTGCTCACGAATCACTACCAGTTCACCAAATCGCCGCTGGCCAACGCGGTGCTGGATGATTTCGAGAAGGAGCTCCGCTGGTTCGTCAAAGTGATGCCGACGGATTACCGCCGCGTGCTGGAGCACCAGGCGGAGATCGACGAACGGGCGAGGAAGTTGGCCGAACGTCAGACGGCCGCAGTTTGAACGGGGCGGCGCGGCAAATGGCGACGGAGGAGCAGGCAGCGCGTGCACGGACTTACCGCGACGCCGGTGCAGAGCACATTACCGTCGCACGCGAGTTGTATGACTCCGGGCGATTTGTGCTTGCGAACTATGCTGCGGGACTGGCAGTGGAATGCGTCCTGCGCGCATACCGTGTCATGATCGATCCGGAGTTCGATTCTCGGCACGACTTGGACAAGTTGTATTCGCTGGCAAAGTTTGCTGACGTGGTACCGAGTCAGCGGGTTGAAGAGGTGACGGCTGCGCTCGGCGATGTCGTCAACCTGTGGTCAAATGATCATCGGTTTCTGACGGAAGTGGCCCTTCGGAAGCGATGGACAAAGCGAAAGCTGTACGAGGGCATCAGAGGCGATTTCGTGAAAGAGCGCACGCGGCAGTTGGTGAACTCCGCCAGTACGATCGTTAACTTGGGAGTAGCACGATGGAAGAGTTCATTCAAAGACTGACGGCGTTGCTCGCACAGCACTTTCCGAACTCGAAGACGGAGTTCGAAATCGCAGGGCCCCGACGCGTTGGCGGTCTAATCACGTGGGAGGGGTTCGTTGGCGCCGAACAGATCGAACGACAGCGACAACTTTGGCGCGTCCTTCGCGAGCATCTTCCACCGGAAGAGCAGCTTCAAGTCGCCGCGATTCTCACGTTCACCCCCGAGGAGATGACGGCAGCTCGCGCCGGCTAAAGAGTTTTTAACGAAGGCAGGACGGGATCACGAATGGGTAAGCCGACAGGATTCAAAGAGATTCCCCGCGAGTTGCCGAAGCGGCGCGCCGTCGAATTGCGCATCCTCGACTGGAACGAGATCTACAACCCCTTCGCCGACGAGAAGCTCCGCGCGCAGGGGGCGCGTTGCATGGATTGCGGCATCCCGTTCTGCCACAACGGCTGCCCGCTGGGCAACATCATCCCGGAGTGGAACGACCTCGTTTACAAAAATCGCTGGCGTGAAGCCATCGAGATGCTGCACAAGACCAACAACTTCCCGGAATTCACCGGCCGCATCTGCCCGGCGCCATGCGAGGAAGCGTGCGTGCTCGGCATCAACGAGAAGCCGGTCACGATCAAGAACATCGAGTACGAGATCATCGAGCACGCGTGGAACAACGGGTGGATCAAGCCCAATCCGCCGAAGACGCGCACGGGCAAGACCGTCGCGGTGATCGGCTCAGGGCCCGCCGGCCTCGGATGCGCGGCGCAGCTCAACAAAGCCGGGCATACCGTCACCGTCTTCGAGCGCGCCGACCGCGTCGGCGGGCTGCTGATGTACGGGATCCCCAACTTCAAGCTCGAGAAGCGTTTCATCGAACGCCGCATCAAGCTGATGGAAGCCGAAGGCGTGATCTTCAAGACCAACGCCAACGTCGGTCACAACGTGAAGGTCGAAGACCTGCGCAAGGACTTCGACGCGATCGTGCTCTGTGGCGGCGCGACCAAGGCGCGCGACCTTCCGGTGCCCGGACGCGATCTCAAGGGCGTCCATCTGGCGATGGAGTATCTGCCGCAGCAGAATAAGGTGAACCTCGGCGACGACGTCGCGGATCAGATCAATGCCAAGGGCAAGCACGTGATCATCCTGGGCGGCGGCGACACCGGAGCGGACTGTCTCGGCACCGCCGTGCGCCAGGGCGCCAGGAGCATCAAGCAGTTCGAGCTGCTCCCGCGTCCGCCGGAATCGCGCGACCTCACGCAGGGCGTCGCGCCGTGGCCTTACTGGCCGATGGTCTATCGCACCAGCAGCGCGCACGAGGAGGCGGAGAAGATCATCGCGCCGAAGATTCGTGACTTCGCCATCAATACCAAGGCCTTCAGCGGCGACGGTGGTGCAAATGGGGGCGTCGTGAAGAAACTCCACGGCATCCGCCTGGAGTGGGAGCGTGACGCCGGCGGGCGGCCGATGAAGTTCAAGGAGGTCCCCGGCAGCGAGTTCGAGCTGGACTGCGATCTGTGCTTCCTGGCGCTGGGTTTCCTGGGGCCGGAGCAGGACGGCCCGGTCGGTCAGCTCGGGTTGAAGCTGGACAGCCGAGGCAACGTCACCGCCGATCCGGACACTTACATGACGAGCGTCCCTGGCGTGTTCGCCGCGGGCGACATGCGTCGCGGACAATCGCTGGTGGTCTGGGCGATCAGTGAAGGCCGCCAGGCCGCGCGGGGCGTCGATGAGTTCCTGATGGGACGAAGCGATCTCGGGCCGGCGCTGAAGCTGTTCTAGCATCTACCAAACTGCGCCAACTGTCATCCCGAGGTACTCCGAGGGATCTCGGGCGCGATCGACTCCGAGATCCCTCGGAGTACCTCGGGATGACAATCGTGCGCGCACGCTTGGGGGCGCCCCGCGGTTATGTATCCCACGTCAATTTGAATTTTTCGCGCCGGCGCGGGAATCTAAACGCCACACCAATCCATCAGAAAGGTCCAGCGCGCATGACTCGACGACTCTCCATGACCATCTGTCTTCTTTTCTGCTGCTGTGCCGCGATCTTTTACTTCGCCTCCTGCAAGGGGGACGAGACGCCCAAGGCGCCGGCGAAGCGCCAGGTCGCGGTCATCCCCAAGGGCACCACGCACGAGTTCTGGAAGACGATCCACGCCGGCGCGGTCAAGGCCGGGCAGGACTACAAGGTCGACATCATCTGGAAAGGCCCGCTGAAGGAAGACGACCGCGAGGAGCAGATCAAGGTGGTCGAGAACTTCGTCAACACCGGCGTAAACGGGATCGTGCTCGCGCCGCTGGATGACACGGCGCTGGTGCCGGTCGTGCAGAGCGCCGTGGATCATCAGATCCCCGTCGTCATTATCGACTCGGACTTAAAGAGCGACGCGTACACCTCGTTCTGCGCGACCGACAACTTCAAGGGCGGGCAGATGGCGGGCGACGAGCTGGCGCGCATCCTCGGCGACAAGGACGCGCAGGTGCTCCTGCTCCGCTACAACGAGGGCTCGGCGAGCACGACCAACCGCGAGGCCGGGTTCCTCGACGCGATGAGCAAGCACAAGAACATCAAGGTCATCGACAACAAGCAGTACGCCGGCGCCACCGCCGAGAGCGCGCAGGCCAAGAGCGAGAACATCCTCGCCCCCTTGAAGAAAGGCGACGGCGCGCTGTCGATCGACGGGATCTTCTGTCCGAACGAATCATCCACCTTCGGCATGCTCCGCGCGCTGGAGGACGGGAAATTCGCCGGCAAAGTGCACTTCGTCGGCTTCGACGCCACGCCGAAACTCGTCGATGCGCTGCAGAGCGGGGAGATCGAAGCACTGGTGTCGCAGGACCCGTTCAAGATGGGGTACATCGGCGTGAAGACGATGGCGCTCGCATTGCGCGGGGAACAGATCGAGAAGAAGATCGACACCGGCGCAAAGCTGATCACCAAGGCGAACCTGAACGACAAGGACGTGCAGGAGCTGATCCATCCGCCGCTGGAGAAATACCTCAAGGACTAATCGGCGTCCGTTCGCTTGCGTCCTCGCGGCAGAGTCGTTGCGAACGTATGTTAGCTCAGCTATTTTCTGCGGCTCAATGACTCCCCCGCGCCTGGAAATGCTCGGCGTCAAGAAGCGATTCGGCGCGACGGCCGCGCTGGGCGGCGTGGACTTTTCCGTCCCCGCCGGAAGCGTCCATGCATTGGTCGGCGAGAACGGCGCGGGCAAGAGCACGCTGATGAAAGTCCTCGCCGGCGCGCACCCCGCCGACGAGGGCGCGATGCGGCTCGACGGCGAACCGTACGCGCCGCGCGACCCGATGGACGCGCGGCGCGCGGGCGTCGCGATGATCTATCAGGAACTGTCGCTCTGCCCGCACCTGTCGGTTGAGGAAAACATCCTGCTCGGCATGGAGCCGACCGTCGCTGCCGGGTTTCTGCGGCGCGCCGAAATCCGCCGTCGCGCCCGCGAGGCGCTGGCGCGACTGGGACACGCCGAAATCCCGCCGGCGCTGATGACCGGGAAGCTGTCCAACGCGAAGCAGCAGCTCGTCGAGATCGCCCGCGCCGTCGCCATCGGTTGTCGCGTGCTCGTGCTCGATGAACCGACCAGCAGCCTCTCGCAGGCAGACGCGCAGGCGCTCTTTGAGCTGGTCGATCAGCTCAAGGCGGAGGGTCATGCGATCGTTTACATCTCGCATTTCCTCGAAGAAGTCCGCCGCGTGTCCGATCATTTCACGGTGTTGCGCGACGGCAAATCGGTCGGCTCGGGCGTGACTGCGGAGGCGTCGACGGATCAGATCGTGCAGATGATGGTCGGTCGCGAGGTGAACGATCTGTATCCGCGCTCGAAGCGCACGCCGGGCGAAATCGTGCTCGAGCTGTCGTCGCTGTCGGGGAAGAAAAAGCCGCGCGACGCGACGCTCGCGCTGCGGCGCGGCGAAGTGCTCGGCATCGCCGGTTTGATGGGCGCGGGTCGAACGGAGCTTCTCCGCGCGGTCTTCGGCCTCGACCCGGTCCGCAGTGGCGAGGTGCGACTGCTCGCCTTCCACGGCAACGCCGCGCCGTCGCAGCGATGGCAGCAGGGCGCCGGCATGCTGAGCGAGGATCGAAAACGCGAGGGGCTCGCGCTGGGCCTGAGCATCGCCGACAACCTCACGCTGTCGCGGCTCAATGGCCTGGGCCCGCCGGGTTTCATCATTCCGCGGCGGCAGCGCGCGGCGGCGCAGACGTGGGTGGAGCGTATCGGCGTGCGGTGCCGCTCGCCGCGCCAGGCCGTGGGCACGCTTTCCGGCGGGAATCAGCAGAAAGTCGCCATCGCGCGGCTGCTGCATCACGACGTGGACGTGCTCCTGCTCGATGAGCCGACCCGCGGCATCGACGTCGCCAGCAAGGCGCAGATCTACAGGCTGATCGACGAGCTGGCCGCGCGCGGCAAAGCCGTGCTGATGGTCAGCAGCTATCTTCCCGAGCTGCTCGGCACGTGCGACCGCGTCGCGGTCATGTCGCGCGGCGTGCTCGGTCAGGCGAAGCCCGTCGAGCAGATCGACGCCCACCAGATTATGCTGGAGGCGACGGGATCGTAGAACAAGTCGCGCATTCGACTAAGCGCGCGTAGGCTTGTCATCCTGAGCGTACTCGCGAAGGATCTGCCTGCCGAGCGCAGATGCTTGGGAGTACCTCAGCATGACAGCCATCGAAGCTCGCGCGAGCTGATACATCCAATGACCCAACAACAAGCCCCCGCCACCCTCGATTACCGTTCCCCCACCACGCCGACGCCGCTGTCACAAAAGGTGCTCGGCTGGCTCAATGTGGTCGGCACGTTCGCGGCGTTGCTGCTGGTCTTCGGCTTCTTCTCGGTGATGGCGCCGCAGAGCTTCCCCACCGCGCAGAACATCGAAACCCTCGCCCGTCAGACGACCACCGTCGCCATCGGCGCGATGGGGATGACGCTGATCATCGTCGCCGGCGGGATCGACCTGTCGGTCGGCTCGATCGTTGCTCTGGTCGTCGTCGTCATTGCGATGGTGCTGCAGGCGGGCGCGGGGCCGTGGATCGCGGCGGTCGCCGGCATCCTCACCGGCGCGGCGTGCGGGCTGCTCAACGGGCTGCTCATCACGTCGCTGCGGGTCGTGCCGTTCATCGTCACGCTCGGCATGCTCGAAGCGCTGCGCGGCCTGGCCACGCACCTCGCCCACGAGCAGCCGATCTATTCCAAGCCGCAAGGCCTGCAAAAAATCATCGCCGCGCTGGGTCCGGCCGAGCGATGGAAGATCTTCCCGGCCGGTGTGTGGATCATGCTGGTGATCGTCGCGCTGACGGCGGTGCTGCTGCGCTACACCCGCTTCGGCCGCCACGTCGTCGCTGTCGGATCCAACGAGCAGACGGCGCGACTCTGCGGCATCCCCGTCACGCGCGTCAAAGTGCTCGTCTACACGCTCGGCGGGCTGATCACCGGCATCGCGGGCTTGATGCAGTACTCGCGCCTCACGATCGGCGATCCGACGATCGCGCAGGGCATGGAGCTCGATATCATCGCCGCCGTCGTCATCGGCGGCGGGAGCTTGAGCGGCGGCGAAGGCTCGGCGCTGGGAAGCCTGATCGGCGCCGCGATCATGGCGACGATCAGCGCCGGCGGCTCGCATCTGGGCTGGGCGAACTCGACCCAGCGCATCATCACCGGCGCGATCATTATCGTCGCCGTCGCGCTCGACCAGCTAAGACACCGAACCGCCGCCGCCGCACAGGGCGACTAATGGCGCGGGCAAGCCCTCAAGCCGGGTCGGAAGGCCCGGATTCCACCGCAGAAAATCGTGAAATCCCGAGGAATTCAACCGGAAGCGTAGTCCTGCCCTTCATCGCCAGATCCGCAACCACCTCCCCTACCACACTCGCAAACTTGAATCCGTGCCCGCTGAACCCGCACGCGAAGGTGACGCGCGAATGCTGCGGGTGACGATCGATGATGAAGTGGTGGTCGGGACTGTTCGTGTACATACAGATCCGGACCGAAAGCGTCGGCCCGTCCGCTTCCGGCAAATACTCGCGGAGGATCGGGCGGAAGCTCGCCTCGTCCTCTCGATGCGGCCGGCGCTCGATCGCATCGGGATCGACCGGCATCCCGGGCGCGTGACGCGCCACCTTCAGCCCCGGCGCCTCCGCGTGCATCGGGAAACCGTAGTGCAGCGACGCGTCTTCGTGGCCGATCGCCCAGACCGGGAACGCGCCGAGCTGAAACCGATCCCGCCGCAGCGGCTGGACCCAGCCCAGCGCCTGCCGCGTGACGAGCAGCTCGATGCCAAGGTCGCGGACTAGTTTGGACGTCCATGCCCCGCCGCAGAATACGATCTCGTCGGCGGTGTACGTGTCGCGCGTCGTCGTGACCGTCGCGCCGCGGTCGTTGGTCTTCCACTTCACGACCGCCTCGTTGCCGTGAATCTCCGCCCCGTGTCGCATCGCAAGATCGACGTGCGCGGCGATGCAGAGCTCGGGTAGGAGAAATCCGGCCTGATATTCGTAAAGCCCGACGAACGTCTCCGGCACGCGAAACTGCGGGAACAGCCCGGCAAGCTCGCGATGATCGTGCAGTTCATGCGCCAGCACGTGCTGCCGGCACGCCGTCAATGATCCGGCGATCAACTCACACTCGCGCGTTCCCAGATACAGTCCGCCGGTGACGTGCAGCAGTTTGCTTAGCGATTCCTCTTCGAGCTGTTTCCACAATCCCCACGCGCGCTGGAGCAGTGGGACGTAGCTGGGGTGCTCGTAGTACGCGGTTCGGATCATGCGCGAGAAGCCGTGGCTGCTTCCGCGGTCGTGCGGCAGATCGAACTGCTCGATGCCGAGCACGCGGACGCCGCGCCTGGCGAGGTGATAGCAAGCCGCCGATCCCATCCCGCCGACGCCGATGACGATTGTGTCGAAGTGACGCGACATGAGTGCGATCTGATGATCTGATGATCCGACCATTGAATCAATGATCAGATGATCAGATCATCAGATGATTAAATTCCCGCTTCTAGTTCTCGTCCTCGTCTCCTCCGCCTGCGCGCAGACGCATCCGGCGAGCACGAGCGGCGCGGTGGCGACGACGCATCCGGCGACGATGCAGTTCCGCGGCTGCGCGGAGATTCAGACCGAGGTCCACGGTCTCAGCGGCATCACCTGCGCGGGGAACAACACCTATTGGGCCGTCGCGGACAACAACGATAAGCTCCTGAAGCTCGCGATCGATCTCGCCGACGATGGTTCGATCCGATCCGCGAAGGTTGTCGGCGAATTGACGATTGCCGACCGCGGCGACAACGAGGGCATCGCGTTCTCCGCCGGGCGAAACAGCGTCTTCGTCAGCGAGGAGACGACGCCGTCGGTGCGCGAGTACAGCCTCGTCGATGGACGCCGCCTGCGGGCGCTGCCGACGCCGGACGTCTTTCTTCACGGTCATACCGTTTCCAACCGAGGCTTTGAGTCGCTCACGCTGTCGCCGGACGGGAAATCGCTCTGGACGGCGAACGAGGAGGCGCTGACCCTGGACGGCCATCCGCCGTCGATCGTGCAGCCGATCGGATCGACAACGCGCGTGCGGTTGCTCCGTTACAAGCTCGAAGCCAGCGGCGACGCGGCGCCCGCTGAGCAGTTCGTGTATCAGACCGGCCGCGTGCACGACCTCGGCGGGACGAACGGTTTGTGCGATCTGGCTGCGCTTCGCGATGGGCGCCTGCTCGCGCTCGAGCGGTCGGCGGCGGAAGGCCTGATGCGCAAAGCGACAATCCGGACTCGAATCTTCCTCGTCGATCTCGCGGGCGCCACCGACGTCAGCAAGCCCCCTTACGACGCCGGCATCGCGAGCAAGGATGTGAGACAAGTTCGCAAGACGCCGCTCTTCGATGCGCTCATCTGTGATGCGGACGGCGAGAATCTCGAAGGTTTGTGCGTAGGGCCAGCGTTTGGCCCGCGGCGGTTTGCGGTGATCGGTGTGGTGGATGACACCGACGGCAACCTCCACGTGAGCCACACGCGCGTGGTGGCATTCCAGCTTGATCTTCACCCCTAAGCGGACTGGCAACCGTCCACTTCTTCGGCGAAACTGCGACGCTCACGATGCCTCAGTACGATCCGATCCCGCTGCTCGATGCAGAAAATGAGCGAACGCCCAAGCCCTTCGCCTTCACCGCGCGCACGCCGGCGGAGGCGAAGGCGTGGCAGCGCACCGCGCGGTCGGCGCTGGCCCATTGCCTCGGCTTCGTCGATGAAGAGCCGGTCGCGCCCAGGCCGCGCGAGATTGAGAAGCCGGTGGATCGCGGCAGCTATTGCCGGCACAAGATCGTCATCCGCACGACACCGCGATCGGAACTGCCGCTTTATCTGCTCGTGCCGAAGAGAATCAAGGAGCCGCGGCCCTGCGTGCTCGCGCTCCACGGGCACGGGTACGGCGTCAAGGACATCGTCGGGCTGTGGGAGGACGGATCGGAGCGGCTCACGCCGGACGGATATCACCGCGATTTCGGCTGCGCCATGGCGGAGCGTGGCTTCGTGGTCGCCGCGCCGGAGATCAGCTGCTTCGGCGAGCGGCAGATGTCTCCGCAGCGCGTCGCGGCGTTTCGCGCCAACGGGATGTCCGGCTCATGTCACAACGTCGCCACGTACGCGATGATGCTCGGCAAATCCGCCGCCGGCATCCGCGCGCTCGATGCGCTGCGCATCGTCGATTACCTGCAGACGCGCGGTGAGATCGACGGCGACAACATCGGCGCGATGGGCATCAGTGGCGGCGGGATGCACACGTTCTTCACCGCCGCCCTCGACCCGCGCATCAAGACCGCCGTGGTCAGCGGCTACTTCTGCGACTGGCGGCACAGCATCCTTTCGATCTACCACTGCACGTGCAACTTCGTCCCCGGGCTGCTGAACCTCGGCGAGCTTTCCGACCTCGCCGGCCTGATCGCGCCGCGGGCGTGCCTGATCGAGCACGGCATTCGCGACGAGATCTTCCCGATCGCGCACGTCAAGCGAACCGTTGAGAAGGCGCGCCGCGCGTGGAAGGTCTTCGGCAAAAAAGACAATCTGCAAACCGACTATTTCGAAGGCCGCCACCGCATCAACGGCGTCGTGGCGTACGATTTCCTCGCGAAACATCTGGGACTGAACGAGAGAGCAGAAAGTGAGTCGCAGAGATGAAGCTGTGCATCAGTTACTGGTCGCTCGAGGGTGGCCTGGCCGGCACCCGGCCGATCGAGCAGGCGCTCGATGAAGCCAAGTCCGCCGGGTTCGACGGCCTCGAGCTGGCCGTTGGGACCGACGGCGTGCTTTCGACCAAGACCGATCAGGCGACGTGCGAGAAATATCGCGCGCTGATTCAACGCAGCGGGCTGGCCGTCGAAACGGTCGCCGCGGGGTTGTCGTGGGGCTGCAGCCCGACTGATCCCGATCCTTTCACGCGCGAGAAATCGCTGCAACTTCACGCCGACGCGCTCCAGCGCGCCGCCTGGCTGGGGGCCAAGGCGATGCTGATGGTGCCCGGCGCCGTCACGATCGCGTGGGAGCCGAAGTACGGCCCCGTCAAATACGATCAAGCGGCGCAGTGGGCGCGCGAGGCGGCGAAGAAGCTTGCACCTTTTGCGGAAAAGCTGGGGGTCGATCTTTGCCTCGAGAACGTCTGGAACGGCATGTTCTACTCGCCGCTGGAATTCGCGGCGTTCATCGATTCCATCGGCAGCCCGCGCGTCGGCGCGTATTTCGACGTCGGCAATGTGCTCGGCTATCACCAGCATCCGCCGCACTGGATCGAGATCCTCGGGCCACGCATCCGGCGTGTACACATCAAGGATTTCAAGAAGGAAGTCGGCACGCTGGCGGGCTTCTGCGATCTGCTCGCCGGCGATGTGCCATGGAAGGAGACGATGTCCGCGTTGCGATCGATCGGCTACGACGAAACAATCGTCGCCGAAATGATGCCGCCCGATCCGACGCTCCTGCAGCGCACGAAGGCGGCGATGGACAAGATCATCGCCATGTGAGGCGCGCTCTCGATGCCATCGTGAGGTACTGCGAAGGATCGGGTTCAACTAACCCGGATGCTTCGGAGTACCTCAGCATGACAAACTCCAGAAAACTCTGAGGATCAAGCATGAGAATCGGAATCATCGGTCTGGGCATGATGGGCCGCACCCATTACGAGGCGTATCAGGAAATCGACGGCGCGCAGGT
This sequence comes from Phycisphaerae bacterium, assembly GCA_025936175.1. GTDB lineage: Bacteria > Planctomycetota > Phycisphaerae > Tepidisphaerales > Tepidisphaeraceae > JAICTV01. The sequence goes on along the minus strand of JAICTV010000090.1, from coordinate 3,261 downwards.
CGTCGCCGTCGCCGATCAGGATCCCAAGCGCGCCTCCGGCGATCTCTCCGGCACCGGCGGGAACGTCCTCCAGGGCGGCCTTACGCATCTGCCGATGGATCGAATTAAGGGGACGACCAACTTCCTCGATCTGATCAACATGAGCGACGTCGAGATCGTGGACGTGTGCGTCCCGACGACGCAGCACGTCGAGCTGGCGACCGCGGCGCTCAAGGCCGGCAAGCACGTCCTCTGCGAGAAGCCGCTGGCGCGCACCAGCGCGGATGCCGAGAAGATTGCCTCCGCCGCGCGATCGGCAAAGGGCTTCTTCATGCCCGCGATGTGCATGCGCTTCTGGCCACAGTGGGCTTGGATCAAGCAGGCGGTGGCGGAGAAGCGCTACGGCGCCGTGCGCGCTGCGACCTTCCGCCGCGTCGCGTCGATGCCGGCCGGCTGGTATCGCGACGGCAAGATCTCCGGCGGCGCTGCGCTCGACCTGCACATCCACGACACGGATTTCGTCCAATACCTCTTCGGCATGCCGAAAGCCGTCAGCTCGCGCGGTTACGCGAAAACCTCCGGCGAGATCGATCACATCGCGACGCAGTTCATCTACGACGACGTCCCGCTCGTCACCGCCGAGGGGAGCTGGTGCCTCGGCGACGGGTACGGCTTCACCATGCAGTGCAACGTGAACTTCGAAAACGCGACGGCGGATTTCGACCTGGCGCGCGAGCAGCCGCTGCGCCTCAGTGAGAACGGCAGAACGGAGCCGATCGACTGCGGCCCCGGCTTCGGCTACGCCGCCGAGCTGCGCTACTTCGTCGACTGCGTGAAGAAGGGGCAGAAGCCGACGGTGGTGACGGGCGACGACGCCGTCCGAAGCATCAAGATCGTCGAGGCGGAAGTGCAGAGCACGCGGAGCGGACAGATGGTGAGAATCTGATCATTTAACGATCTGATCATCTGATCCTGTCCTCAACGGTCAGATGACCAGCTCTTGAGATGATCAGATCACGAATCCGGCTCGTTTTTATCGAACCCACCCGCGCGATCGTCATGTCCCGGCGTGAATGTGCCGATGAATTCATCGGCACGCCATGGAGATCGATTCAAACTACCTCATGCTCTCGCTGCTCTTCGGGGCGGTGGGGATGGCGCTGTTCATGTTCGGGAAGAAGGCGGGAAAGATCCCGCACCTCGTCGCCGGCGTGGCGCTGATGACCTGCCCTTACTTCATCACGAACATCATTGCGATGGTGTCGGTGTGCGTCATCGTCGCGCTCGCGCCGTTCTTCATGCCCGAGACGTAGCCGCGCGTCAGACCTGGGTGCTGCTGTGTTTCGCCGGCGCATCGCTCGCCGGGAATGATTCCATCGACGCCTCGTCCACCTCATCCTCCGGCATCTGCCGGGACTTCGCGTAATCGTGTTGATAGGAGGGGGATTGATGGCCGTCATCGTTACCTGCCGTCTCGGCGTTGAACATCGAAGACAGCACGTTGCATCCGGTGAGCCCGCGGTAGACCAGCGTGCCGCCGACAAGCGTCAGCAGCGTTCCACTCAATCCGCCGCGCGCGATCCCGATCGCGCCCAGCAGCAAACCGCCCGCGAGCCAGGGACCGCGGTCGAGGTTCATGGTCGCCTCGGGATTCTTCGGCACCACCACATACTGATCGCCGACTTTTTTCGCAACGTAGGTTGGAGCTTGCATTTGCGTTCTCCTTGTCGGGACGTGAAGTAAGGTTGTGCAAAGCTCGGGCCACTACCGAAATACCCGGCTTGACGCCGGATCAGACCGCTGCGACCAACCCTGCCGCGTCAGGTCGTACACCACCTCTGCCACATCGACCGATACGAAGATTCAAGATCGCGCACAAACGATTGCGAATTCATCAGCGGCGATGCGCGCATGCGCCGGCGCAGCGTTCGTCGCAGTTCGGTCAGCCGCGATCGGCCATTCGCGAGGGCGACTGCGGTGGAGACAAACCCCTCCGGGGTCCGCGTGAGCAATTCTGTCAGGCCCAGTGCCGTCAGCAAACTCTCACCCCCGCGGCCGACGCTGGTGTTGCCGCGCAGGCTGATGACCGGCACGCCCATCCAGAAGGAATCGCAACTCGTGAAGTGTCCGTTGTACGGCAGCGGGTCCAGACCAATGTCGATGCGGTCGTACGCGCGGAGGTAATCCCGCCGCGGCAGACGGCCGACGAGATCGATCCGACCACGCGCCACGCCGTGGCGCTCGAACAGATCGAGGACGTATGCCCGCGCCGGCTCCTCATCGAGCGAGTGGAGCGCGAGCCGCGCATCCGGCAGCGCCATGAGCACTTTCGACCACAGCTCCCCTGTCGCGTCGGTCACTTTGCACGGGTTGTTCAGTGAGCCGAAAGTGATGTGGCCGTCGCGGTCGGCCGGCGGCGGCGCGACGGGCGGATCATCGCCCAGATCCGGGTAGCACCAGAAGCTGTGCTCGAGCCGCATGAGCGCTTCGGTGTTCGACCGCTCCGTTTCGCCCGGCGGATCGAGACAGGGATCGGTGATGCGATAATCGATCGCGCTGACGCCGCTGGTTGCGGGGTACGCGAGAAAGGACGCCTGCACCGCCGCCATCCGCCGCGCGAACGCGAGCAGCCGGCTGTTGTTCATGTGCATCGTGAGATCGAGCATGACATCGATCTCCTGCTCGCGCGCGAACTCGGCGAACCTTGCATCGTTCAGCTCGAACGTCTCGTGCCACGCGTCAACGTGCTGCCGCAGCGTCGCTGTCACGTCATCGCCGCTGTGCGCGTCGGAGAAACAGACGATCTCGAAGCGCTTACGATCGTGATTCGAGAGGATCGGAAGCATCGAGAGCCCGACGGGATGCTCGCGGAAATCCGGCGAGACATAGCCGATGCGCAATCGCCGATCGGGATCGCGATTCGCCACGATCGGCTTCGCCGCCGCCGTCAGCGGATCGGCGAAACGTCGCGACCAGGCGCGATGCTCCTCCAGAATCGCCTCCGCACCGGTCTTGTCGTGGAAATGCAGCGTGTAGCACAGATTGCTGTGGGCGTCGGCGTACGCCGGCTTCAGCTCGATCGCCCGCCGGAACTCTGCGATCGCGTCGTCGACGCGGCCGAGGTTCTTGTAAGCCATTGCCAGACCGTTGTGCGACTCGGCGAGGCCCGGGTCGTGGCGAATCGCGGTGGCGTACGCCTCCGCCGCCGCGCGCGGGCGGTGTGCGACCATCCGCATGTGCGCGAGATTGTTCCACGCCGGTGCGAACGTCGGCAGCAGCTCG
>JAICTV010000331.1 GCA_025936175.1 Phycisphaerae bacterium | reverse complement strand
CCTCCGAGATCCTCGGGATGACATTCGTGAACGGTTACTGGTTGGCGGCGCCCGCTTCGGCTTCTTCTGCCTCGTCGCCCTCGGGGCTGACGTACGCGGCGGCGGCGCCGCCGGTCGGGCTGTTGTCCAGGTCCATGCCCAGGCTCAGACCCAGGTCCGCCAGCTTGCGCTTCACTTCGCGCAAGCTGGTCTTGCCGAAGCTGCGAACCTTCAGCAGGTCCGCATCGGTCTTCTTCACCAGGTCGCGAACGTTGCCGATCTTCGCCGACTCCAGGCAGTTGTTCGCCCGGACCGACAAGTCCAGCTCCTGCACCGTCATGTCCAGCTTCTGCTGCAGGTCCGGGTCGATCAGCGCTTTGCTCGAATCGCGCAGGCCGGCGATCGCCTCGTCGTTGGCCGTATCCGAGCCCAGCTCGAAGTACTGCACGAAGGGGTTGAGGTGCTTGCGGAGGATCTTGCTCGCCTCAACCAGCGCCATCTCCGGCGTGACCGTGCCGTTGGTCCAGATCTCGAGGATCAGCCGGTCGTAGTCGGTCTTCTGCCCCACGCGGGCGTCTTCCGTGCTGTAGCGCACGCGCGTGACCGGCGAGTAGATCGAATCGACCGCGATCAGCCCGAGCTCCTGCTCGTCGATGTCCTCGATGTTCTCGGCGGCGGTGACGTAGCCGCGGCCCTTGGCGACCGTCAGGTTCATCTCAAAGTGCACGTTCTCCGTCAGCGTCGCGATGACCAGGTCCTTGTTGATGATCGTGACGGCGGGATCGCCGGTGATCATGCCCGCGGTGACCGCGCCCGCCTTGTTGGCGCTGAGCTTCAGCTCCTTGGGCTCATCGGCGTCGAGCTTCACGATGAGCGACTTGACGTTGAGGATGATGTCCGTCACGTCTTCCATCACGCCCGGAAGGGAGCTGAACTCGTGGTCCGCGCCCTTGAGCTTGATGTGCGTGATGGCGGCGCCTTCGAGCGAGGACAGCAGGATCCGCCGCAGGCTGTTGCCCACGGTGGTCCCGAACCCGCGCTCAAACGGCTCGGCGGTGAACTTGGCATACGTGTCGGTCGAAACCTGCTGATCACGGACAACCCGCGACGGCAGTTCCAATCCACGCCAACGAATCCGCATGATGATTTCTCCTTTGCGTCGCTCGCGAATCGCGGAAGGTTCCCGCTCCGAGAAGCCGGAGCCATCTGTGCTTCCACCTCGTCACGAGGCGCGCTGATTTGATTTGATGTCGTTACGTCTGCGTCTCACCGCGAACGTCGCGCGCTAGACGCGACGCTTCTTGGGCGGACGGCAGCCGTTATGTGGCAACGGCGTCACGTCCTCGATCCCGGTCACTTTCAACCCTGCGTTCTGCAGGTTCAGAATCGCCTGTTCGCGGCCCGCTCCCGGGCCTTTGACCTTCACCTCGATTTCGACCATCCCTGCCTTGCGCGCCTGCTGCGCCGCGTTCTCCGCCGCGCGACCGGCGGCGTAGGGCGTGCTCTTGCGCGCGCCCTTGAAGTAGCCGCCCTTCCCCGCCGACGCCCAGGCGATCGTCTCGCCGTTGGTGTCGGTGATGGTCACGATCGTGTTGTTGAACGTCGCCTTGATGTGCGCGATCCCACGCGTCACACCCTTGCGAATCTTCTTCTTCGCCGCGGCCTTGGCGCCGGGGGCGGTTTTTGCTGCTTCACCCATGTCTCTTGATTCCTCGCTGTGCGGATCAACCGACCTGCGTCGTCCCCGCGTTGCCGATTGAGTCATTTGCTCATCGGGTCATTGCGTCATTGATCAATGAATCAATGACCCGATGACTCAATGGCTCAATTCCTACTTGCCGAGTTCCTTCACGCCCTTCTTACCCGCGACGGTCTTGCGCGGACCCTTGCGGGTGCGGGCGTTCGATCGCGTGCGCTGCCCGCGGACGGGGAGGCTGCGGCGATGACGGTTGCCACGCCACGAGCCGATGTCGCGCAGGCGGGCGACGTTCTGCTGGATGTTTCGCCGCAGCGCGCCTTCGACCAGGAACGACCGATCGATGATGCCGATGATCCGGGCCAGGTCCTCTTCGGAAAGCTCCTTCGCGCGGCGCTGGCCGTCGATGTTGAGCTCCTTGAGGATCTGATCCGCATTGGTCGGCCCGATGCCGTAGATGTAGCGGAGGCTGATTCGAATCGGCTTGTCCGCGGGAATGTCGACGCCGGAAATACGAGGCATGGTCGCTTTGCTCCAATTTTCGATTTGCGATTTGCGATTTGCGATTTGATTGCAATCGCAAATCGCAAATTGAAAATCGCAAATCCAGTTATCCCTGCTTTTGTTTATGCTTGGTGTTGGTGCAGATCACGCGCACGATCCCCTTGCGGCGGACGATCTTGCAGTTCTCACAAATCCTGCGAACGCTTGCTCTTACTTTCATGGCTCGTTACCTGTTTCGGTGAGTACGGACCCCTGCCGGGGAAGTCGAATCGTCAAGTATAGCCGAAAAAACTTTTGCACTCAAGGAGGGCACGCCGTTCGCATCAGGTCGCCTGACTTTACCCGGCGCTGGGCAGCTCCGCTGCGCATGTCACAGCGCCCACGGCTCCCTTCCGTCCGTGAGCACATCCACCCCGCTCGCGGTCACCGCGATCGTGTGTTCAAAGTGTGCCGCGGGTTGTTTGTCTTCGGTAATCACCGTCCAGCCGTCGTCCAGAAGCTGCACGTCCCGTCTTCCGGCTACCACCATCGGCTCGACCGCTAAAGTCATACCGGGCCGAAGGATAAAGTCGCCGCGGACCGGCTCGCTGGTAACGAAATTCGGCACCTTCGGGTCTTCGTGGATGCTGTGCCCCACGCCGTGACCGACGAACTCACGAACCACGCTGAACCCGTTCTTCTCCACGTTGTACTGCATCAGCCGGGCGATCTCGGACCACCGCTTCTCCGGCTTGATGTGACGCAGGGCGATCTCCAGCGTCTCCTTCGTCACGTCGATCAGCTTTTGCATCTGCGGCTTGACCGTGCCGACCGGCAGCGTGATCGCCGTATCGGCGCAATACCCGTTCATCCGCGGCGTGATGTCGAGCGTGACGATGTCGCCCTCTTTGAGAATCCGCTCCTTCGACGGGATCCCGTGCACGACCTCTTCGTTGACGCTGATGCAGGTGCTGGCCGGGAAACCTTCGCCGGGCTTGTAGGTCGGATAATTTTTGCTCAGCCCGATGGCGTGCGCCTTAACCAGTTCCTCTTCCGCCAGCTCGTCGATCTCCAGCGTGCTCACGCCCGGCCGAACCAGCGCCGCCATCTTCACGATGATGTCGTGCGCCAGCTTTCCCGCCGCCCGCATCATGTCGATCTCGCGGCGGCTCTTTAGAACAATCGCCATGACGGAAGGATTCTAGTACTGGCGTCCTTTGATGCGCTTGCCCTTCTGCCCGGGGCCGCTGAGGAAGCCGCCGTAGTTGCGCATGAGCAGGTTGGCTTCGATTCGCTGGACCATGTCGAGCGCGACGCTGACAACGATGAGCAGCCCGGTCCCCCCGAGGAACGCCGTGATCTGGAACGGGATGTCCAGCGAGAAGTTCAGCGCCGCCGGCACCACCGCGATGATGCACAAAAACGCCGCGCCCACGTAGGTGATTCGCATCATCACCTTCTCCAGGTAATCCGCCGTGCGCTTGCCGGGACGAAGCCCCGGCACGAAGCTGCCGTAGTCGCGAAGCTGGCTGGCCATCTCCTTGGGCTGAAACTGCACCGTCGTCCAGAAGTACGCGAAGAAGTAGATCATCACCACTTCGGTCATGATGTAGAGGAAGCCGCTGCGGGCGAACTCCGCGTTGAGGAACGAGATCACGCTGCTGTTGGGGAACCACCCGTTGAGATAACCCAGCGCGATGCCCGGGAAGAGCATCAGTGACTGCGCGAAGATGATCGGCATGACCCCGCCGTGATTCACGCGCAGCGGAAGGTACTGCCGAGCGCCGCCGTAGATCTTGCGCCCGCGGGTCTGCTTGGCCTGCTGGATCGGGATCCGCCGCTGCGCCTGCGTGATCAGGATCGAGCCGGCGATGATAAACACGAAGGAGAAGACCAGGAACAGGATCTTCCCGGCGTTGATCGGGTGGGCCGCGTCGGAGTTGGCGCTGAGGTTCGTCTGCTTGATCAGCTCGGCGAATGCGTTGGGCATGCGGGCGACGATGCCGGCCAGGATCAGCAGGCTG
>JAICTV010000170.1 GCA_025936175.1 Phycisphaerae bacterium | reverse complement strand
GAACCGCGAAGTTGAAAACCTCGAAACCCTGCTCGCCACGGCGCCCAAGCATCTCGCGCCCGCCGGCAGGTTCGGGATCATCAGCTTCCACTCGACGGAAGACAGAATGGTCAAGCAGGCGTTTCGGTCGGCGGAGCAGACCGGGCTGTTGAGGATCCTCACCAAGAAGCCCATCTCCCCCACCGACGCGGAACTCGGCCGCAACCCCAGATCCAGATCCGCCAAGCTCCGCGTAGCGATGAGATTGTAGGGGCGACGCCTGCGTCGCCCTCGATTCGTACACGAGGCGCTCATGACGCGGGAAACGAAAATCGGTTTGCTGGTCGGGCTGGCGTTCATCATCGTGATCGGGATTCTGCTCTCCGATCATCTGACCAGCACCAACGAGCCGCAGCCCGCGCAGCTCGCCCGCGCGGGCGACAGCGTTCGCAGCGGCGTGACGGTTCCGGGCACGCCGGCGCCGACCGCACCCGTCACAACCGCTCAGCAACCCGTTCAGCCGCAGCAGACGGTGCCGACCAAGGAAGAGCTGACGCCCAGGCAGCCGCCGGTCGAGATCGTGCAGATCGGCGGGAGCGGCGCCGCTCCGGCGACGCGACCGTCGTCGCAGAACCAGCACGTCGCGCAGAATCGAACGGCCGATGAGCCGCGGTCGCTCTCGGCCGAACAAGGCGTGACGGGGACCGGCAGCAACTCGGTTCCGATCGCGCGCCCGACGGACGACAAACCCGGTTCGCTCGGCGACATCGCCAAGCGGATGGGCGAAGAGGTCGTGCCGACGGGCGCGGGTCAGACGCAACAGCAGCAGGCCGCCGCCAAACCTGCATCGTCGACGCAGCTCCCGCCGGGCGCGAAGCAGTACAAGGCCGAAGCAGGCGACACGCTCTCGAAGCTGGCCGGCCGATTCATGGGCGCGAACACGCCGGCGAATCGCGCGGCGATCGTCGCGGCGAACCCGTCGCTGCAGAAGAATCCCGACATCGTCGTCGCCGGTCGCGCGTACGTGATCCCCGCAGCCGGCGGCTCATCCACCGCTTCCGCGACGCCGCCGCCGCAATCGGCGCCGCAGGCGCCCGCTCAATCCGCGCCGCCCGCGCCGCAGCAGGTCGCTCAGTCGTCCTCGTCGTCGCCGGAATACTTCTACACCGTCAGACCCAACGACAGCCTGACGAAGATCGCCGTCGAGCAGCTCGGCTCCGCCGGCGCCGTCAACGCGATCCGCGACCTGAACAAGGACCTGCTCAAGGGCGGCGACGTGATCCACCCGAACATGAAGCTGCGTCTGCCCGCCAAGCCGATCGCGGCGGCGGTTCAGTAGTCGCGGGCGCGGGCGCGCCGGAGCGCGGGAGTAATGCGATGCTGAAGCTCACCCTCTGTCTCGTCGCCGCCGTCTTGCTCGCGGTCCTGCTGCTGGAACTCCGCCAGCAGCGGCTCGAGCTCGATCACCAGGCCAACCTGTTGCACAACCAGATCGAATCGCAGCAGGCCAAGCTCTGGAGCCAGCAGCTCCAGATCGCCGTCTACACCGCCCCGAACGCGATCTCGAAAACCGTCGGCGAGCGTGACCTCAAGCTCGTCCCGCAATCGCCCACGCACGTCGGCCCCTCCAACTGGATGGACGTCGGCGGCGCGCCTGCGGCCGAGCAGCCCACCGATTAAACCGGCCGGGACGGTCGATCTCGGGAGGGCGAGGCTCCCGCCGAGCCGGCTTTCGTCGGTGACGCTGCAAACGACTCGGCAGGAGCCTCGCCCTCCCAATACCGCCATGTCTCACGTTCAAGATCCCGACGACGACGACGACTTCGATCCCGAAGGCCCCGATCCGTCCGAGATGGATTACAGCGACGAGGCGGACCTGGAGGTCTGCCCGCACTGCCGCAAGATGATCGTCGAGGACGCCGAGCGCTGCCCGCATTGCGGCGAGTACCTCTCGGCGGAAGACGCGCCGATTTCGCGCGGCGTGTGGTTCGTGATCATCGTGATCGGGTTGGTGCTGCTCGCCTTCCTCTTTTTCCGGATGTAACTGGCGGGCCGCGGCTCGGAAATGCGCACGAGGAAGAAAGTCGTCATCGGGAGGTACTCCGAAGGGGTCTGCGAGCGCCGATGCTTCGGAGTACCTCAGCATGACCGTCGCTTGTCGGCGAAGCGTGCTTGGCTTCCAGGCAACACCACAAAAAGTCTCGCGGCAAACCCCATTGTGCCGATCTTTATCGGACTGACTTCCTTCTGTCGTCAGCCGCGCCATGGGTACGTTTTCGCCATCCCGCGCCACGTTCGTGATGCTCGGCATCACCGTCCTTCTGACCGCGCTCATCGGGCGCGTGGTCTTCCTGCAAACCTACGGCCGGCAGCAGACGCTCGACCGCGCCGAGCGCCAGCAGCACACGAAAGAAACCATCTCCGCCCGCCGCGGCGGGATCTTCGACTCGACCGGCATGCTGATGGCCGGCACCGTGCAGACGCGCACGCTCTTCGTCGATCCGAAGTTCATGCAGGACCAGTTCCAGAAGGAAGGCCACAGCCTCGCCGAGATGGACGAGTGCGTCGCCAAGCTCGCCAAGATCGTGGACAAGAGTCCGTTCGAACTGAGCAAGCTGCTGGGCGATCGCGCCGAGAGCCGGTTCGTCAAAGTCGCCGAGCATCTCGACGAATCCACCGTCGCGCAGATCGAGAAGATGGATCTTCCTGGCGTCGGCACGATGCCGACGAACCTGCGCTATTACCCGATGGGCGCGCTCGGAGCGCACATCCTCGGCGGGATGCAGAAGGACGGGATCGGCCTCGAAGGGCTGGAGCTGAAGTTCGAGAAACAACTCGCCGGCAAGGACGGTTTCAAGCGCACGCTGCGCGATTTCCGCGGCCGCCCGCTCGCTGTCGCCGCGGAAGACTATCTCCCGCCGCAGCACGGGCAGCATCTCATCCTCACGATCGACGGCAACATCCAGATGATCGCCGAGCAGGAACTGGCGCGCGCCTGCGAGCAGTACAAGGCCCGCCGCGGCGAAGTGATCGTGATGGATCCGAAGACCGGCGACGTTCTGGCGCTGGCGAACTGGCCGACGTTCAACCCGCAGAACATCGAGGACTCGACGCCGGAAGTCCGCCGCAACCGATGCCTGACCGATCCGTACGAGCCCGGCTCGACCATCAAGCCGTTCATCGCCGGGCCCGCGCTGGCGTGGAACATCACTCGGCCCAACGAAGTCTGGCCGATCACCAGCATCAAGTGGAACCCGTTCGGCCACCGCATCGTCACCGATGTGCACCACTACGGCCCGCTGTCGATGTGGGATGTGCTGGTGAAGTCGAGCAACATCGGCATGTCGATGCTCGGCACGCGCATGGGCAACCCGAAGCTGCACGAGGCGCTCGACAGCTTCCGCTTCGGTCACCGCACCGGTATCGAGCTGCCGGGCGAAGACCCGGGCATGGTCCGCCCGCTCCGTGAGTGGGGACGCGACAGCACCATCTCCGTCTCGCAGGGCTACGAGATCATGGTCACGCCGATGCAGATCTGCCGGGCGTTCTGCGCCTACGGGAACGGCGGCCGCTTGATCGATCCGCGACTGGTCAAAGGCTTTCTCGACGCCGAGGGCAATATCGTCAGCCGCACGGAACCCAAGGCGCTCAAGCTGATGCCGCAGGCGATCGATCCGCTGACGGCGGCGGCGATGAAGCGGATCCTGTGCGACGTGGTCGTGCGCGGGACGGCGATGAAAGCGCGCAGCGCGACGTGGAACATTTTCGGAAAGACCGGCACCGCGCACATCAGCCAGGGCAAGGGCGGCTACAGCGAGACGAAGCTCAACAGCAGCTTCATGGGCGGCGCGCCGGCGGAAAACCCGCGGCTGGTCATCGCGATGATCATCCACGAGCCGGACAAGGCGCTGGGCCATTACGGCGGCGTGGTGAGCGCGCCGGCGGCAGGCCGGGTACTGGAGCGCAGCCTTGCGTATTTGCAGGTTCCCTCGAGTCCGGAGCTGCCTCCTCCGCCGCCGGCGATCGCGAGCGTGCTGGTGAATTACAGCGAGGCGATCTATCGCAATCGGACGGCGTCCGCGGCCGAGTAGTTAACGGGCGATCAAGAATTGTCATGCTGAGGTACTCCGAAGCATCTGCGTGCCCGCACCCAGATGCTTGGGAGTACCTCAGCCTGACGTCGCTTGCCGGCGCTTACGGCGTCATTCAATCAACATCGCATCCCCGTAGCTGAAGAAGCGATAGCGCCGTTCGATTGCAGTCTGATAGATCCGTCGCTGCTCGTTCAAGCCAACCATCGCCGCGATCATCGCGATCAGCGTGCTGCGCGGAAGATGGAAGTTCGTGATCATCGCGCCGATGTGCCGCCACGCATACGGCGGATAAATGAAGATCGACGTCTGGTCCGTTTTCGACGCGAACGGCTGATCCGCCGGCTGACTTTCCAGCACGCGGGCGGAAGTCGTCCCGACGGCGATGATGCGGCGGGCTTGTTCGTTCGCTCGGTTGAGCGCGGCCGCCGCCTCCGCGCTGATCGAATATGCCTCGCTGTGCATGACGTGATCTTCGAGCGTCTCGGCCGTCACCGGTTTGAACGTCCCGATCCCGACGTGGAGCGTGACGAACGTTTTTTCCACGCCGACGTCGTCGAGCTGTCCCATCAACTGATCCGTGAAGTGCAGCCCCGCCGTCGGCGCGGCGACGGCGCCGGGCTGGCGCGCGTAGACCGTCTGATAGCGCTCGCGATCGGCGGCGTCGCGCTGGTCATAATCCTTGTCGCGCTTGATGTAAGGCGGCAGCGGCATCCGGCCGATGCGCGAGAGCACGACCAGCGCGGGCTCATCGCTGGAGACTTCGATCTCGAACTCGCCGCCCTCACCAGCGCGGATCGGCGTCGCGGTCACGCCGGGCAGGTCTGAAAACTCGAGCTGCCCGTGAAATCGCCCCATGCCCCTGAGTAAAACGCTCCATCGCCGCGGCGAGATTTCCTTGAGGAACAGCGCCTCGATCCGCCCGCCGCTGGGCTTCTTCAAACTGAACCGCGCGGGCACGACGCGGGCATCATTGAAGACGAGGAGATCGCCGTTTCGCAGCATCGTCGGCAGATCCGCGAACGTCCGATGCGCAATCGTCTGATCCGTCCGTCTGTAATGCAGCAGGCGCGAGGCGGCGCGGTCCGACGCCGGCGTCTGGGCGATCAGCTCGGGCGGGAGGTAAAAATCGAGATCGTCCGTCCGCATGGTTCGAGGTCGCAGGATAGCGGACTGACCGCACCGGCGTCACATCCGTCGCCGGCCGCACATTTTTCCTCTGTGAACGCCAACTTTGCGCGGCCTGAGCGGTCTTGTCGCATAAAGTTCACCGGTCGTCCGCCCGATGTTGATTATAAAGGTCGTCCGGATCGGACGATCGGCAGGAGTTGTGAGCCGTGTTGCAATCGCAGCAAATCGAAGAGTTGCTCACCCTCGTCTCCGGCCTCGACCGCGACTCGATCATCGACCAGTTCCACTGTTACCACGGCCGCTTCCCGATCGACTTCACTCCCGAATACCTCGGCCGCCTTCCGCTGGAAAAGCTCCGTCACGTTTTCGTGGCGATGTGCCTTCAGAACCAGCGGCTGCCCGACATTGCTGCCTGACTCAAACACGTAGATAGTAGATACTGGATCGTGGATGGTAAGACGCGATCACTTCACCGATTGCGCCTGACAGAAGCTTTCGGCGCTCTCGCACATCGTGTTCAGCATCGCGCCCACCTGCTGCCATGAACCGTCGCAGGAACGATGTGTGTCGTCGTCGATGTATCCGCAGTCCAGGGCGTCATCGAGCCACGCTTGCGTTGCAGACGCTTCACCTAAGGCGTCGACAATCTTCACCGTGAAAGATGCAGAATAGCGCCGCCTTCCCCACGCCTCCGCGATCATTGCTCCCACAGCGCGCGAGGATCGCCGGATCTGATCGGTGAGCGCGTATTTTTCCGCGGGCGGAAACTTTTGCGTAATCCGGAAGATGCGCGACGATTCGCGCCTCGATAGTCGATAGACCGCCAGTTCTCGGAAGCTCTTTGCCAGCGCCATTACGCCTCCTAACTATCCACTCTCTACCATCCACTATCTACGTTTTCGCCCCGTCCGTACGATTGCAGTATCGATGCCGGCGCCCTCGCTGCAAACCGGGTGGGAACATCATCAAGCGGGACGGCTGCGCGAGGCGGAAGCGATGTATCGCCAGATCCTCGCGGCAAATCCGAACGACGGCGATGCGTTGCATCTCCTTGGACTTCTCGCGCATCAAACGGGAAACGACAGTGCGGCCGTGCAGCTTCTGCAACGCGCGATCGAGCTTCTGCCGGATCGGTCTGACTTTCATAACAACCTGGGCAACGTCTTGCGCGAGGCCGGACAGTTGCAGCAGGCGCTCGCGAGCTTCGATCGCGCGATCGCGGTGCAGCCGCACTTTTATGAGGGGCTTTTCAACCGCGGACAGGCGTTGCTCAAGCTGATGCGCGGCGCCGAGGCGCTGCGGGACCTTCGTGAAGCCACGCGGCTGCACCCCGACAGCCTCGACGCCCGCCGAGCGCTCGCCGAAGCGCTGCTCATGACCGGGCAGTACGCCGAGGCGATCGAACTGTTTCGGCAGGTAATCCGCTCCACCCCCGCCACGGCGCACGCCCACTACAACCTCGGCGTGGCACTGGATCGATCCGGCCGGCGGGATGAAGCGATCCCCGAATACGAGCGCGCGCTGCGGCTCGATCCGAAGCTGGCGCAGGCTCACTTCAATCTCGGCGCATGCCTCGTCATGGGCATGGACGTCCGCCCGGCCCTCGAGCATTTCCGCCGGGCCGACCGCATCACGCCGATGCCGATGGCGCGGGACATGCTCCTGCATTTTCAGCATCACCTGCCGGAGACCGATCCGCGGGATCTCTTCGAGCAGCACGTGCAGTGGGCGCGCGATTTCGCCGATTCGCTCCGATCAACTCTCCGGCCGCACCAGAACAACCGCGATCCCTCTCGCCGCCTGCGCGTCGGCTACGTCTCGCGCGATTTTCGCCGGCACTCGGTCGCTCACTTCATCGAGCCGCTGCTGCGGGCGCATGATCGCCGCGACGTCGAGGTCTTCTGCTACGCGGATGAGTTCAACAACGACTCGACGACAGCGCGTATCCGCGGCTATGACCTGGCGTGGCGGAACATCACCGGAAAGTCGGACGCGGATGTAGCGGAAATCGTCCGCGCCGAGGCGATCGATATTCTCGTCGATCTCGCCGGCCATTCGCAGGAGAACCGCCTGCTCGTTTTCGCGCGCAAGCCCGCGCCGATCCAGGTCACGTACCTCGGCTATCCCGACACGACCGGCATGCGCGCGATCGATTATCGGCTCACCGACGCTCATGCGGACCCGCCGGGCATGACGGAATCGCTCCACACCGAGCGGCTTCTCCGCCTGCCGGATTGCGCCTGGTGCTATCGGCCCGATGATCAGAGCCCGCCGGTCGAGCCGCGGGACGCGAGCGAGAACATCACGTTAGGCTCGTTCAACGTCGCCTCGAAGATCAACCCGCCGCTCATCGCGATGTGGGCGGAAATCCTACGAGCGACGCCGAACGCGCGGCTCGTTCTCAAGACCGGGCACGGCCTGCCGGCGCTCGCGCATCCGCAAATCCGCGCGGCGTTCGACAAGCTCGGCATCGCCGCCGACCGCGTCGAGTTGATCGGCTACCTGCGCGACATGAGCGAGCATCTCCGCCTGTACAACCGCATCGACATTGCCCTCGACACATCCCCGTATCACGGCACGACGACGACCTGCGAAGCGCTGTGGATGGGCGTGCCCGTCGTCACTCTCGCGGGGCAAACGCATGTCTCGCGCGTCGGGGTGAGCTTGTTGTCCGCCGTCGGCTTAGGTGATCTCGCCGCCACGGGTCGCGCCGCGTACGTCTCGATTGCGACGGCCTTGGCACGCGACGTGCCGCGCCGCACGGCGCTGCGTCGCGACCTGCGCGAGCGCATGCGACGATCGCCGCTCGTGGACGCCGATCGCTTCGCGCGGAACGTGGAGTCGGCGTACCGAACGATGTGGCAACACTGGTGCGAGACACGTTGAATGGCCGAAGATCCCGCTCGCATCACGCTCAGCTACGGCCGACGGGCGCCGGCGTGGCGACGTCGTCGCGTGATTGTGCCAGCCGTCATCGGCGTTGCGGTCATCGTCGCGGGATGGATGACCTCGTCGCGCGTCGCCGCGTGGTATGAGCTGTGGTCGTATCGTCACGAAGCCGCGCGCTGGTACGCCGCCGCGTGCAACTTCTCGGAGCCGCCGACAAAGTTGAAGTACACCGAGAATCCCGCCGACGCGCCGCGCGGAGGGTTCGTTCACTCCTACAGCGTCTCGGGCAGCAACGTCACCACCGGTGCTGCGAGCTACGGCGGGTCGACCGTCGAACGCCTGCCGCTCTTCACCGGCGACGGTAAGCCGATCCTTGCCGCCGCGCCGGATCAAGCGATGCTCTTCGTGCATCTTCGCACCAGCGCCCACGGCTTGACGCGGCTCATCGCCGTCGAGCGTCCGATCTTCGACGGCAAAATCCTCCGCTTCCCTTTCAACGAAATCGGCCTGCTCAAGGGCGATTACCGCATCCTCCGCGGCGGCACGGTGACGATCGACATGAGCGGCATCGCCGCGCCGGGCGAGATCCGCATCTTCGCCGGCCAACCTGATCCGAAAGACGCATCGCGCTTCTCGATCCCCTTCGAAGCCCGCGGCCGGCGCGGCTACTTCGACGGCGTCTTCACCGTCGGTTCGCATTCCTCCCCAGACCCGGCGAGCGCGAAGGTCGAGGAAGAGATCAACAGCGTCGTTGAGATGACGGTGCGGATGGAGGCGACGAGCACGCGGCCCGCCGCAGCGACCGCACCCGCTTCCATGCCATGAGAACACCATGAGTGTCATCCCGAGCGGTACTCCGCGAGGGATCTCGGACGCGAATCGGCTCCGAGATCCCTCGGAATACTCGGGATGACAAGTGTCGCGCGTCTACGGTGATCTGATCGCCTTACCCCCGCGGGTGAAACTTCTTGTGCAGGCTCTTGAGCCGCGACTGATCGACGTGCGTGTAGATCTGCGTCGTCTGGATGTCGCTGTGGCCGAGCAGCTCCTGCACGACGCGCAGGTCCGCCCCGCCGCCGAGCAGGTGCGACGCGAAGCAGTGCCGCAGCGTGTGCGGCGAGACCTTCTTGAGGATGCCGCTTTTTCGCGCGTACTTCTCGACGAGCATCCACAGCCCGATCCGCTCCATCGGCTTGCCCGAGCGCGAGAGGAAGAGTCGCTCGCTGCGATGCCGATCGAGCCTGGGGCGCAGGTCGGTCAGATAGCGCTGGATCGCTTCGGATGCGGCGCGGCCGAGCGGCACGATCCGCTCCTTGTGCCCCTTGCCCAGCACGCGCACGACGCGGACCTGAAGATTCGCATCCCGCGTCTTCAGCTCGCACAGTTCCGTCGCGCGAAGGCCTGATGCGTAAAGCAATTCGAGAATGGCGACATCCCGCGCGAACAGCGGCGAGTTCGGATCGGGCGCCGCGATCAGCGCATCGACCTGCGCCCGGCCGAGGATCTTCGGCAGCGAGCGCTCGGGCTTGGGCCGCTCGATCTGCTGGAGGATGCGATCGACGTTGTGCCCTTCGCCGGCGAGGTAGCGGAGGAAAACGCGGATGGCGGCGATCCGTCGCGCCACCGTCTTGGTCGCCTTGCGGGCGCGGCGCTGGTCCTTCAGGTAATCGAGATAATCGTCGGCCTTCGCCTTCAGCAGCGGCTTGCGACGATCCTGGAGATGCGCCGTCAGATCCGCCAAATCCCGGCGGTAGGCGAGCAGCGTGTTCTCCGCAAGCCCGCGCTCAGACGCCAGGTGCAGCAGGAACTGCCGCACGATCGGCGGCTGACCCGACGAGTTGCCGAGAGGAGAGCGAGACTTGGACGTAGCTGTGATGGCCACCGCGCTTCGCTTGCCTCTCGGTCAGCAGCTGTGCGTACACCGGGCAGGCGGTGTAACGGTCGAAGCAGTGCTCGAGCGCGTGCCGCAAGTGATCCAGCGTGAACGACTCGGAGCAGCGACTGTCGGAACGATTCAAGAACGGACAGTGCACACGTTTCTTATCGGCCGCGAATTCACAGCGCCTGCAATTCTTTGGTCACGCCCTCGCCGATCGCCTCGTCCTGCGGCTTCTGGTTCATCAAATCGCGATAGGATTTTGACAACGTCTTCTCGTCCACGTGCTCCAGCGGCACGAAGACGCCCTGCCTGGCCTTGGGCTGAAACAGGTGATGCGCGACCATGCCGACGCGCTCGGCGCCCTGGTCGTCGATGACAAAATCACGCCGGTCGTGCGCGAGTCCGAGAATCACGCGCAGCACGTCGCCCGGATGCGTGGGCTCGGTGATCAGCCCCGCCACTTCATCGATGCGGCCGGGCGTGATCAGGAAGATCTTGGCCGTGCCGGCACGCGGACCGCGCTGCAATGTCACGTATTGAAACTGCTCCAACGTCCGCAAATGTCTAAGCGGGCCTTTGCCGATCTGTGCGAACTGCTCGACCCACGCCTTGATCTTCGCCGCCGTCTCGAAGCGCAGCTCCGCCGCCGCCTGCTTCATCCGCAGCGTCTCCTGCCGGACGTAATCCTTCGGATCGGCCAGCGCCCTTGCGCTATGACCGACCAGCTCGCGATACGCTTCGAGCGAGACCGATCCATCGCACGGCCCGACGCACTTGCCCATCTGCTTCCACGCGCACGGTCCGGCATCGGGCGACTGCGTGAGGATCGAATAATCGCGACACAGGTCGAAGAGGTTCTCCATCAAATGGACGAGCTTCTGGGCCGCGTGCTTGTCTTCGATCGGACCGAAGTACGTCCCGGTGCGGCCGGTTTGATCGTTCGTCTTCACCCAGCGCGGGTAGTTGGTTTTCGGATTGACGTGCACGAACCACGCCGGCCGAAGCCCGGTCATGCCACGATAGGTTTGCGGGAAGATCTGTCGAGCGGCGTCGAGGTAGACGATGTCCGCCTCGAACGCGGAATCGACGCGGCGCCACAACACGCGGCGGACGATCTCGCGATAATTGACCTTCCTCGTCGGCCCCGCGCCGCCGCCGGGAAGCGGTTCGCCCCTCCCCAGCCGCCGCTCGAGGCTGTAGCGCAGGTTCTTCACACACAGCAACTGCACCGGCTTCGCGTCCGCGTCCGCCATCAGGTAGACGACCCACTTCCCCGGCACCGATTTGAGAAACGCCTCGAAATCGCCGCTGGGATCGAACGCGACGGACTGATCGAAAACGCTTTCCAAATCTCCGCTCACGCTACGCTTATCGTAGCGCTGCAGCGGTGGCCGGCAAAGTGGCCGCCGGCGCGGTCGTCGGTCCGTCGTCAATGACGACCGAACGTTCGAACGTTCATATCCGCCTGCGCGCACGATAGCGCAGCTACACTAAAATCCCGTGCGCGGCGCAAAAAAGAACCCCGATGCTTTCGCACCGGGGTTCCGTATGTAAATGCTGGCAGTGACCTACTTTCCCGCTGAGGCAGTATCATCGGCTCCGCAGGCTTAACGACCGTGTTCGGAATGGGAACGGGTGTGACCCTGCGGATATAGCCACCAACAAATCCTCGGCAGCCGGTTTCCCGACTGCCGAGGTTTAGTTTCGACAGTAATTGATGAGGTTCAGCGACTTTCGTCGAACACACTTTTTGTTGCTTGTGACCCGCATTTCTTCTGGTCACCCCGGACATCTTTCGATGTCCTTGAGGGTGATCGATAAAAGCGGTCAAGCGATCGACCGTTAGTACCGGTAACCTGAAAAGCTCTCACTTCTTACAGCTCCGGCCTATCAACCAGGTGGTCTACCTGGGGTCTCTCGGGGGCAAGCCCCCATGGAACTCTCGTCTTGGCATAGACTTCACGCTTAGATGCTTTCAGCGTTTATTCGTTCCGGACATAGCTACCCAGCCGTGCCGCTAGCGCGACAACTGGTACACCAGGGGTCCGTCCTTCCAAATCCTCTCGTACTATGGAAGAGGTGCCGTCAAAGATCCTACG
>JAICTV010000277.1 GCA_025936175.1 Phycisphaerae bacterium | reverse complement strand
GAATGCGTCACTTCCGGGTGGAATTGCAGGCCATAGATTGGTTGGACGCGATGTTTCACGGCCGCGAACGGGCACGTCGGCGTTTGGGCCAGCGCGACGTATTCGCCGTTCAGCAGTTCGACCTGATCGCCGTGGCTCATCCAGACGGTCGATGTTTCCGGCAGCCCGGCGATGAAGTCGTCCCGCTGGATCAGCCGGCATTCGGTCCGTCCGAATTCCCGCGACTGCCCCGGTTTCACGGCTCCCCCGCTCGCCTGGCAGGCCCATTGCATGCCGTAGCAGATGCCGAGGATCGGCACGCCGAGCTCGAAGATCTTCGGATCGCATTGGGGCGCATCGGGCTCGTAGACGCTGCTCGGACCGCCCGACAGAATCAGCCCCTTGGGGTTCAGCTTCTTCAGGTCGGCGACCGAAATGTCGGGTCGAACCAGCAGACTGTAAACGCCCTTCTCGCGCACGCGCCGGGCGATGAGCTGCGCGTACTGCGACCCAAAATCGAGGATCGGGATGACTTGGTCGTGAACCATCCGGAAGTCTTACAGGAACGATCATAGGATTTCAAAGCCCGTGATTTCCGGCCCGATTCGACGGCGGTCTCTGGCGCACCGCTTGCATCTTTACCGTCACCCCAATGACCGAGCTTTCGCCCAATCTGCACGACGCGAGCGACCACGTCGAACATGTCGCCAAACAAATCAGCCCCTTCATCGAGCGCTTCGCCCGCTTCGGCTTCGCCGCCAAGGGCGTGGTCTACATCGTCATCGGGTATCTCGCCGCGCTCGCGCCTGTGGGACTTCGTCGCCACCCCACCGGCGTGCATGGCGCGCTGGTGACGCTGCTGCGGCAGCCGGTGGGAACCTTCCTCCTCATGACCATCGCTTTCGGATTCGCGACCTTTGGAATCTGGCTCATCATCCGCGCACTTGCCGATCCGGAACACGAGGGGCGAAGCTGGAAGGCGATCAGCCTGCGCACCGGCTGGTTCTTCGGCGGCCTGACGCATTTCGGCCTTGTCATCGCCGCGCTGCACTTGATCCTGGGCTACGCCACGCGCGACGACGAGCGCGAAGCGCACGACTGGACCGCGACCGCGCTCTCCTATCCGCTGGGGCGGTGGATAATCGCCGGCGTCGGCGTCGGAATCCTGATCTACGGGCTGCTCCAGATCCATCACGGCCTGCTCGATCAGCTCGACCCGCGGCTGGCGCTGCGCGAGCTGTCGAACGCGGCGAAGCGGTGGATCCGCGGCGTCTGCCGCTTCGGGATGACCGCGCGGGGCGTCGTCTTCGGACTGCTGGGCGTCTTCCTGATGCGCGCCGCGTACGACTTCAACGCGCGCGAGGCGCGCGGACTGAGCGGGACGCTTCGCGCCATCGCCGCCGAGCCGCACGGACACCTCTTCCTCGCCGTCGCCGCCTTCGGACTGATCGCCTACGGCCTGTACATGCTCGTGCTCGGACGCTACCGCCGCATCACCGCGTTGTGAGGGTGAAGACACCCTTCTCCAGCGGCGTCTTGTCCGTCGGCACGAGTTGCTCCTTCACGAACTTCGCCGGATCGGCATTGAACGCCGCGCGCTTCTCGACGACGCGGCCGTGCCCGTGCTGATTTTCGACGTCGGCATCGAACAGCCGCTTCATCTCCTCGACCAGTTTCGGCGTCGGCGCGCGCTTCCCGTCCACGTCGCCGCGCAGCAGCATCGCGACGTTCGTCTCGCGCAGGTGCAGCGCATAGCTCGTCGCGACGCGGCGGAAATGATCGACGTCTTTCGCCAGCCGCTGGAACATCTGCGGATCGGCGGCCGATGACTTATCGATTAGCGCCGGAAGCAGCGCCTCGGCGGATTCGAGATGATCGGCGGCGATCTCGCAGCGGAGCTGCACGTCCTCGAGCATGTCCGGGTGCGGCTGCGCGTTGTCGCACTTCATGAACATCGCGTGCCGGGTCGAGTTCCACGACGGCGTGTCCGCCATCCCGCCGTGGATCGTCGCGGCAGACCAGCCGTGATCGATGGACGCTTTGCTGAGCAACCTTAGGTGCCAGGATGCTTCCCAGGGCATGAAGCGCATCGCCTCTGACAGCTCCTCGCAGACCCTCTTCACCTCCGCCTGCTGCGGGCCGAAGCGCGAGGTGATCTCATCGAGCAGTTGATCGGTCGTCGCGTTCGCGTCCTTCAGCCGGGCCGTGAACATCGCGAGATTGAGGTCCGGCATGAGTGGGAGGACGCCGAAGTATTCCTTCACGCCGACGATCCCGTCCACGCTCGTCATCGCGCGATATTCTTCATCAACCAGCCGCGGGCACGGGATCGCCAGCGATTGCACTTCCTCGGTTTCGGCGCAGAAATATCCTTCGCCGATCACAGGGATGTTCCTCTGGCGGCACATGTGCGCGAGGGTGCGATACCAGAGATCCACCGGCTTGGCGATCTCCGCCTCGGCGATGTTGTTGTGGATGGAGACTCCGAAATGATCGGTCGGCAATTGCGGCACGATCTTGTAGATCTGGCCCGCCGACAGCTCCCACGGCTCCCACCACATCGTGTGGCTGCCGTCCCGTTTCGTCCAAATCTCATGAAGCGTGGTGAGGTATTTGGGCAGCCGCTCGTGCAGCGGCACGCCGCGCGAGGCGGCGTTGGTCTGAAACTGCGACGCCTGCCACGCGTCCTGGTCGTAGGTGTAGACGAGGATGTCGTCCACGTCGCCGAAGTTTTCCACGAACGCGCGGAGCAGTCCCGTCTCGTATTCGACGACGCGCGGGTCAGAGGTATCGAACCACGGCGGCGTCGCCTGGAAGGCGTCGCTCTTGCCGCGCTTCACCTCGCCCGTCGCCGGGTTGCGCCACATGAATGGAGAGCCAAAATGGAAGATCGTCCGCAGGCCGTGCTTCTTCGCCAGGTCGATGCGCTTGCGCAGCTCGGGCTGACGCTTGGCGACGACCGGATCGATCGGTTGGCCGGCGATCGCGACGACGTCGCACAGATTCAGCGGCTCATTCTGCGGCCGACTGCCCCACGCGACGTTGAGCTGCACGGCGTTGAAGCCCGCGTCAACCAGCGCCTGCACCTGCTCATCAGTCCACTCCGGCACGGTGTTGGGATTGCCGAGTAGCGCGATCCGCAACGACGGCGTGGAAGCGGCCGCGAACGCGGCATTCATGACAATGATCAAGAAGACAGCCAATCTTGCGCTCGACGGGAGGGCGGTGATACGATGCAACTCGTGGCGGTTTATCACCTGACGCTGCACACGTTCGGCTCGTGGCCCGCGGATCATCGGCGCGGCTACACGGTGCGCGGTGAGGGATATCAAGCTCCGGATGCGGAGGAACAGCGACGACGAGAGCAGAACCTGTCGCAACCGCTGGTTAAACTTGATGAGATAATGCAGCGAATCCTGGTCGTCGGCACATACGACGTCTGTGAGCGGCGCGGGTGGCGCCTGCACGGAACGGGGAATGATCCGTCGCACTTTCATGCGGCGATCGGTTGGAAGGAATACATCCACTGGCAGGATGTGCGCGACAAGCTGAAGAACGTGTTGAGCTTGTTGCTTGGACGATGGACGGGGATCGAAGGACGAACGTGATTCGTTGAGGGAGGAAGCCGCAAGCGTGTTTCGAATCGTGATCATCTGGACTACCTCCTCGACACGTACTTCCCGGATCATCCGGCAGTGTTCTGGCGCGAGGGGATGCCACTTCCGGAAATTCCACAGTGGACACTCACTGGAACGCGTCCCCCCGAAGACCCCGGAGCTTCCGCTTCCGGCTATTGGTAATTCGTCATCACAGCGTCTTTCGTCGTAGCCGGAAGCGGAAGCTCCGGTCTTCGCGCGAACGACACGTAGCATTATCTCACCCCCATCAACACCTCCATCGTCAACTGATCCAACCGCTCGTACGGCAGCGGCTCCTCCGCGAGCTTCACCCGATCGAGCGGCGCGCCCAGCAACTTCTTCGCGTTCGCGGAAGAGAACTTCTTCGTCACCCGTCCGATCGGATCATCCTGATTGATCGTCTTCAGCAGTGACTGAATCTCCTTGTCGTCGTTCCACTGCGCGGCCTTCTCGCGCAGGATCATGTACGTCCGCATGCAGCCGCGGGCGAAGGCTTTGACGTCGTCGTAATTCGCGGTGCGCAGCGCGTGCGCGTCGAAATGGCGCGGGCCGTTGTACTTGTAGTCCTCGAGCAGCTTCACGAGGAAGAACGCGTGCTTGAGATTCGCCTGGCCGAAGCGGAAGTCCTGGTCGTAGCGGCCGAACTCCTGGTCGTTCAGGTCGATGTGGAAGAGTTTTCCGGCCTCGAGCGCGGCGGCGACTTGGTGGACGAAATTCAAGCCGGCCATGTGCTCGTGCGCGACCTCAGGATTCACGCCGCACATCTCGGGGTGATCGAGCGTCGGGATGAACGCGAGATACGAGCCTGTCACCGCGAAGTAGATGTGCCCGCGCGGCTCGTTGGGCTTGGCCTCAAAGGCGAACCGATAGCCGTACCTTTGCGAGATCGAATACTTGCAGAGAAAATTGATCGCCTCGCGGAAGCGCTTGATCGATTCGACCGGGTCCTTGGTCGCATCCGATTCCACGCCCTCGCGGCCGCCCCAGAAGACGTAGATCTTCGCGCCCATTTCCGCCCCCAGGTCCATCGCACGCATCGTCTTCTGGATCGCGTAGGCGCGGACGCGGGCGTTGTTGCTGGTGAACGCGCCGTCCTTGAAGACGGGATCGGAGAACAGGTTGGTCGTCGCCATCGGAACGACCAGGCCGTTGTCCTTGAGCGCTTTCTTGAAATCCTTCTTGATCCGCTCGGCCTCCTGCGCGGTCGCGTCGATCGGAATGAGATCGTTGTCGTGGAAGTTGACTCCGTAAGCGCCGACTTCGCCGAGCAGGTCGCAGATCTGCACCGGCGAGATTGCCTCGCGCACGGGGCCGCCGAACGGGTCGCGGCCGATGTTGCCGACGGTCCACAGGCCGAAGGTGAACTTGAGCTTGGAATCGGGGGCGAAGTCGGGCATCTTCCTTCCTTTTGCTAAGCTGGTTTTCCTCGCCGGGCGGCAGAGTCTGATCGAAAGCGGTCGGGCGATCAAGAAAACGATTACAGAACGGAGGCGCAGGAGCGTGGCGAAGAACGATGCGGCGGGCGCGGCGCCGACCAGCGGCGACTTGTTGATCCGCGCGATCCGCGCGGGCGCCGCGGACCGCGTCCGCGAGCTCATCGCGGGCGGCGGCCGTGGGATCGTGCACGAGATTCCGGAGGAAAAGGCACCGCTGGGCGTCGCGACGGCGGCGATGCGGCGATCGTTGCCGCGCTGCTGGCGGCCGGCGCCGACCCGAACGTCGGCGGGCTGACGAGCGTGCCGCTCGTGCAGGCGGTGCGGCGCGGCGACCAACGCATTATGCGCCAGTTGCTCGACGCCGGCGCCAACGTCAATCGCGCGGAGGAAGGCGGCGTGACGGCACTGATGGCCGCGTCGATGCGGCGGCGGCCGGCGCTGGTGAAGATGCTGCTCGACGCCGGCGCGAATCCGGACGCCGCGGACCGGCGCGGCCGCTCGCCGCGCTCCCTCGCGGGAGACAACGCCGAGATCCTCAAGCTACTCGATGCCGCCCCTGCGGCGGCCGCGGCATCGCAGCCATCGCCACCGCCGACACCGCCGCCGCCGCCGGGTCCTGCGAAGAAACCGGCGAATCCGAAGCCGCGTCCGGCGGAACGATCGTCGCCGCCGACGTTCTTCGCCGCCGTCGACGCGGGGGACGAGGCGGCGGTGAAGAAGTTGCTCTCCGACGGCGGCGACGCCAACGCGGCCGACGCACAAGGTTGCACGCTGCTGTTTCTCGCCGTGTCGCGCCAGCATCCCGCCGTCGCGGCCCTGCTGCTCGAGGCACACGCTGATCCCAAGCCGCTCATGGCGGCGGCGCGGCTGAACGACGTGCGGGCGGCAACGCTGCTGCTCGACGCGGGCGCCGAGATCGATCGCGGCGGCGGGGACGCCACGCCGCTGATGTGCGCATGCAGCTTCGGGCACGTCGAGATGGCGAAATTCCTCACCGCGCGGCGCGCCAACGTCAACGCGGTCTGCACCGACAACGGCGAGGATGACGATGCGAAGCTCACCGCCGCAGACATCGCGGGGCGTGCGGGCAATCTCCAACTCCTGG
>JAICTV010000345.1 GCA_025936175.1 Phycisphaerae bacterium | reverse complement strand
GCGTCGTCGCGAGCCGGCGCGTTCTGCGCTTCATTGGCCGGCGAAGAATCCTCGCCGCCGCCGAAGGCGTCACAGCCGGTGGTGGCGAACGCGAGGTTGGCGAGGAGCGCGGCGAAGGCGAGAGCGGAAGCGGACTTTGCGTTCATGTCCCGCAGGTCGGCCGCGGGGCAGGGGAGTTACGACAGCACGACCGGCGTCTGGTCGGTCGGCACGCTGGCCGGCGGTGCGAGCACGACGTTGATGATCACCGCCACCACCAGCACTTCGGCGCCGGCCGCCGTGACCAACACCGCCGAGGTCACCGCCGCCGATCAACCGGACCTCGATTCCACGCCGAACAATCACAACGCCGGCGAAGACGATCAGTCGAGCGTCACGATCTATCCGGTGCAGTACGCCAGCATCGGCGACTTCGTCTGGGAGGACGTCAATGCCAACGGAAAACAGGACGCGAACGAGCCGGGTATCTCCGGCGTGACGGTCAACCTGCTGAACTCCTCCGGCACGGTCATCAAGACGACCACGACCAACACGAACGGAAACTATTCGTTCATCAACCTCCTGCCCGGAACGTACAGCGTGCAGTTCGTCAAGCCGACCGGCTACAACTTCACCCTCGCCGATCAGGGCAACGACGCGCTCGACAGTGACGCAAACCAGACGACCGGGAAGACGGGCAGCTACACGCTGCTGGGTGGGCAGAACAACACCACCGTCGACGCCGGCCTGGTGGGAACACTCCATGGCCTGACCGGAACCATCGGCTTCTGGGCCAACAAGAACGGCCAGGCGATGATCAACCTGTTCAACGGCAGCTCGACCTCCACGAAGCTCGGCTCGTGGATGGCGACGAACTGGCCGAACATCTACGGCTCCAGCGCCGGCACGATGAACCTGAGCAGCAAGACCAACGCGTACATCGCCAACCTGTTCATCACCAAGTTCAACACGCCCAACCCGCCCAAGCTCGACGCCCAGCTCATGGCCCTGGTCTTCGCGATCTATACGACGACCAAGGAGCTCAACAGCACGTCCGCCGGCCAATCATTCGCGCAGCAGCACGGCTTTATCCTCTCTTCGCAGACCGACAAGACAAACAACCTGCGCTACAAGACGTGGAATCTCGGCGTCAACGGTGACGCGTTCGCGACCAAGAACAGCAAGGGCGCGTACGTCTCGGCGGACAACACCAGCGTCTCGGTGTGGGACCTGCTGACGCGGACGAACTCCTTCGCCGTCAAGGGCGTGCTCTGGTCCGCCAGCATCAAGATCGGCACCACGTCCTACACCGCGGCGTCGCTGCAGAACGAAGCGAACACCATCTTCTCGCAGATCAACCAGGCCGGCGACGTCCTCTCATGGATGTAGCTGAAAGCGGCTCGGGCCCGGGCGGCGCATCGGCATCTTCCTCGATCACCGGAGGACCGCGTGACGGACGAGCGCGTGAGCGAAGTGTGCTCGACCATCGGAAACCTGATCAGGATCGCCCTCGCCATCGATCTTGAAGAGGTGCGCACCGCCTGTGCCGCCGCCGCCGTCGCCTCGCTCGACACGTTGCTCATCGATCCGCGGCAGGAGCCGCAGTCTCCCGCCGAGGACGCGCAGAACCGCCGTCTGCTCGAAGTGTTCATGCAGTTTCGCGTGCAGTTGCAGATCGCGCAGGCGGGGTTCCGCTTCGACGACGACATCATCCCGTCGTGAGGGTGATGAACATGCGCACGCGCCTGGCGCCGTTTGCCGGGCAAATCGGACACACACGGAGGAAATCCGATGCTGACCACATCCGCCGTTCCAGCCAGGAAACGCCGCGCCTGGTTCGCTAACGCTTCGTGGCAGCAATACTGGATCGAGACGCGCATCGTCCAGGGACGCGTCGAGCTGCACGCCGTGCACCTGCGGTGGGGCGATCGCTACATCGCCAAGGCGGACGACATCGACACGGCGGCGGCGGAACTCGCGATGCTGATCCGAAGCTGCGCAGAAGCGCGCGAAGGCCGGCGTCGGCGGCGATCGTCATGGCGTGGTTGGTGGAACGACGCTTTGTTCCTGCTGGCCCGTATCAAGAGCCGGGCGGCGGTGCGACGGGAGCGACCGTAGCCGGCCGGCGCGTCAAGGCGCGTCTTCGACGGCGGCGACTTCGGAGGGATCCAACTGGCCCAGGTTCGGCTCGTCTACGAGCCAGCCGGCGTCGGTCGGCGTGAATCCGGCCTCCACCAGCCACCGCCGCACATCGTCCGCCGACCACTCCCGCCCGTCCTCCTTCGCGAGATTGGCGCGGATTCGGTCCAGGTGCAGGCGAATAAGCAGCTTCTTGCTCAAGACGATCCCTTTTTAACTCGCACCAGGCCGGTCGCGCCCCTCCCTAGCCCCGGTGCCGAGCGAACGCCGAAGCGCGTTCTGTATTAAATGCTTACGATTCAGGGACGGCCACGTCAAAAGACCTTCAGGGACGCTGCGGTGGCAGTTAGACACGTTTTCCGCAGCCCCGTGAGGGGTACCGCCGGCGAGCGGATAGGGAATTTCTTTCCCCTTCGGCGTAGTAATCCCAATGGTCGCAAGATTTTGTATGGCGTACCCTCTCTCCTAGATCGGGCACCTTCCTCGGATGGTTTTGTGTGTGAGGGAAGGGCGGGTACGACGGCAGTCCGCTGATCGCTCTTGAAGTTCGCCAGCGCCTCACCGTGCACCGCGCCGCTTTGGCTTCGCGCCGCACACGCGCGCATCCGCGCTCACGGAAGAATCTGGCGATCAGAAGGGCGTTGGGGACATGCTACGCAAATCACTGATGTTGCTGCCGGGCGAGAGCTGCGCCGGGGTCACCGGCGAAGCTCCGCAAGCGAAGCGCGACGACGACGGGCGCTTGTCGCAGCTTTCCATTCCGCGCGGCGCGCCGTTACGCGTGACCTCCGGTCCGTTCGTCGGAATCTGTGGCGCGTTTCAAAGCGCCGCGGCCAAGCGCGGCCATGTTGTGCTTCTCATTAACGTGCTGGGGAAGCGGGTCGCACTGGCAATACAACGAGAGCAAGTCGAGCTCGCGTGATGACATGAACCATGTCGCCGCGGGAAATCGTCTGCTCCTCGCGTTCTCATCCTCCCGCCGCGCCCCCGACCGAGCCCTCTCCGGTCGGGGGCGCCTCTTTTTGTTGCCCGTGCTTTTGCCCCTGTGCCGATACCACAGGCGCGTCCGGCAGCGCGGAGCGGCGATCACTGCTGTCTGATCGCTGCGTCGAACTTCCGTGCCGAGACTCCTCTCTCTCTCTTTTGAATTAAAGGTTTTTTTGAATGTCGTACCGTAAGCGCGCGGGTGCCGTACTGGCCGCGGTTGGTGTGGATGCTCTTCAGCCGCTCGAGCGGAGGCT
>JAICTV010000165.1 GCA_025936175.1 Phycisphaerae bacterium | reverse complement strand
GCGACCGCCGGCGCCGGATAAAATTCCACGAGATCCGCCATCGCTTCGGGAATCAATGCGGCGTAGTGTCGTCGCGCGATTTCCGGGGAGTTTCCCATGAGCGCGCTGATTTGATAGAGGCTCACCCCGCGCTGTGCCAGGGTCGATCCGAACGTGTGCCGGAAATGAAGACAGCCAAAGGGCACAAACAGATCTCCTTCGTCGGCCTTCCAGCCCACCTCTTTCTTGACATTCAACGCCCGCAGGTCCGACGCGAAGTTGTCCGGGTCGTACCGGCCACCCTCGGAATTGGGAAACAGCCACCTTCCGCCGTGATGCTTGAGACGCCACTTATCGAGGTAGTGGCGGAGCTGTGAACTGACGGGCACCGCCCGATTCTTCTTGGTCTTGGGCTGCCAAGATTCATTCGCGATTGTCTTGGCCCTGACGCGAATCATGCCGTGTTTGCCGGCAGCGAGGTCCAGGTCCTCGTTGGTCAGCCAGATCAGTTCCTCCCGACGCAGGCCCGCATAAATCAGGGTCGCTGCCATCGCCTGCAGTTGGACGTGTTCCTCGAGGGCGTCCAGTTGAGATGCGATCTGCTCGCGCGTCAGGTAGCGGATTTCGGGGGCGGACTCCTTGTATTTGGCGACAGCACCCACCGGATTCTTCTCACCGGGCATTCGAATACCGCGCTGCTTGATGGCCCAACTGAATAGTGAGGAAAGCGTGTCGCGAATCCGATTGCCGGTCTTGGGCTTTAGTCCCCGGCTGGCCATCCGGCCGGAGATGAATGTCGCGATCTGTGCCGTGGTGATCGCCTCAAAATGCGACGCCGCGATGACAGGCGACTTTCTTCGCCGGTCCTGCCCAAGCTTCGGCGGTCGCTTCTTGACCTTGAGCGAGACTTTTCGACCCGTGATGTTCAACGCCTCGCAGACCGGCCCGAAGACGTCTCGAAGATAGTAGATGTCGGTTTGCGCCGACTTCGGCGTCTTGGCGGTTCGAATGTGCTCGATGTGGCCGCTGACGACCGCGGCGATGGGCGTACGGCTGGGAAACGCGAGGCTGGCATCACCCTGGGCTTGGGCGTCTTCGAAATCGCGTTTCATCTGCTCTGCGATTCGCTCCGACTCATGCGCCCGGATGCGCTTCTGCTTGCCGCCTTCCCAGTATTGGATGTACCAGACGGAACCGGACTTGAACTGCCGCTTGATGAGACCTGCCATGACGGGCTCCCGGCAAGGGGACCACGGTTCTCGGCAAGTCCTTCACATGTTTACCCGCTGACAGTGTACGGATTGGTGTACGTCCGGGTCAAAACGGGCAAAAAGAAAAGGACTCGCGTCACCGCAAGTCCTTTTCCTGCAATCAGTAGCGGGGGGAGGATTTGAACCTCCGACCTCCGGGTTATGAGCCCGACGAGCTACCAGGCTGCTCTACCCCGCGATCGTTAGTCTGACAATGCTAGCCGGCAAAGGCTCACTGTCAAGGCGAGGCGGTTTCGCCGAGCCACCTTTGATACGGCCCAGGATGTGGAAAGGTTCTGCCTTAATTACCCCGGGGACGACAGATAGATCGCACCGTCCTCGACCGTCAGCTCCACGCCCGCATTTTTGGCGGCCTCCTGCAGCGCGTGTTCGAGCATGACGAGCGGGTCCGGACCGATCTGCAACCGTCGCATCAAACCGTCGCCTTTCCTGGAGCCGACCGTCAGCGTCACCTTCAGCCCGCGCCGCTTGCATTTGACCGCGGTGCCGTCCGGCAGCTTCGCGTTCATGGGCTTCACGTACGCATCGATGTAGTGCACGCCGACGCCGGATTTGTCATCTGTCTTGCCCGGCAGCTTCTCCGTCGCCGCCGCGTTGATGTCGCAGAGCTTGTGCTTCACGTCATGCCATCACTTTCTGATATTCGTCCATCGCGGCGCGGAAGGCGCGGATGTGATCCGGCGTGGATCCGCAGCAGGCGCCCAGGATGTTCACGCCGGCCTCCAGCAGCGGGACGACGCCCTTGACCATCTCCTGCGGCGTCTCGTCGTAAACGATCTTCATGTTCACGAGCTTCGGCTGTCCCGCGTTGGGCTGGGCCATCACCGGAAGTTCGCACGATTGCTTGTAGCGCTGCACCGCGTCGGCGGCGCGCTGCATGTTCATCCCGGTGCCACAGTTCAGCGCGACGATGTCGACGCCGTTCTGCTGCATGAACTCCGCCGCCCGCTCCGGATCGACGCCCATCATCGTGCGGAAGGTCGAGCCGTCGAGCGTCACGTCGTACGCCATCGAGCCGATGACGCACGCGGCGTGAGCTTCCTTCGCGGCGGCGATGCCGATGCCGAGTTCTTCCAGCGACGTCTGCGTTTCAACGATGATCGCATCCGCGCCGGCATCGACGAGCGCCTTCGCCTGCTCGGTGAACGCGGCGCGCACTTCGTCTTCGGAGAATTCGCCGTACGGCTGCATCAATCCGCCGAACGGACCGACGTCGCCGATGACGTAGCCTTCGCGACCGACGGCTTTGAAAGCGTCGCGCACGATCTTCACCGCCGCCTGATTGATCTCGACGACCTTGTCGGCATTGCCGTGGCGGTTGAGCATGATGCGCGATCCGCCGAAGGTGTTGGTGAGGATGCAGTCGGAGCCCGCCTCGGCGTAGCGGCGCTGAATGCCGAGCACCCGGTCCGGGTGGGTGAGGTTCCACGCTTCGCCGCAATGGCCCTGCTCGAGCCCCGCGAGCATGAGCTGCGTGCCCATCGCGCCGTCGCCGAGAAGGGTTCGATCCTTGATTGCTTCGAGGATTGGTTTTCGCATCGTTGCCGCGCTCTCGCGTCAGTTTGTTATCATTCGCGTGTGCCTGAACTCAGTCTTCTTCGGCATCATCATTCGGATGTACATGGAAGTCGGAATTCAGCACCAGTTGCCACACTTTCATGCATATTATCAGGAACATGCAGCAGTGTTCAGCATTGAGCCGGTGAACCTCATCGCCGGCTCGCTGCCGACGCGACGGGGTCGTTTCGTTGAAGCGTGGGCGGAGTTACACCAGGCGGAGCTAACGGCCGACTGGGAACTGCTGCAGTCGGGCCGCCCGCCGCGACCGATCGATCCGTTAAAGTAGCGAGTACTAGTCATGTCACATCCCATCCATCGCGTGTCGTTGGTCGAAGTACACGGGCCGCACACACTGCGGGTCGTCTTTGATGATCAGAGCGAACAAATAATCAATTTTGAACCGGTATTAAAGGGCGAGCTGTATGGCCCGCTGTCTGATCCCGGACTCTTCGAGCAAGTGCGCATCGATCCGGAAGTTCACACCCTCGTTTGGCCCAACGGCGCCGATTTTGATCCGGCTACGCTGCATGATTGGCCGTTACACGCCGACGCGTTGGCTGCTCGCGCACGGCAGTGGGAATTAGCCGGCAGCCGACGGTAGCACCTCCATTACTTGATCCCGCTCTTGCTGTCGCTCGCGCTCCACCAGCGCGTAATGGATCGTCTCGAAAACTAAACCCCACTTGTGCTTTCGACTCGCCGGCTCGCAGTAGCACGACGGCGCCATGAGGGGGCGCTGCCAACTGAGCACGTCATTCAACTTCTGTCCGAGCAGCGGTTTTTCGTGGTCGATGGCGACCATGAGGTGCTCGGCGTTGCTCATGAAGCGGCACATGAAGCGGTGGCCTTCGTCGCCCGGCGCGGGCGCACAGAGCTGCTCGCGGATCGGGTAGCCGTCCTCGCGCGGGCCGAGCTTGACCGCGTAGTGAAACGTGAATGTGCGGCCCATGTTGCTGCAGGTGGATCCTTCGTAGCGGAACAGCGCATCGATGGTGCCGTCGTCGTTGAACTTGAGCGACAGACGATCGGCGACCCAGCGGGCGAGGGCTTTGCGGTTGATCGAATACTTCGCCCGGAGATCGAGCGGCGCGATCGGCTCGACTTCTTGCGCCGGCGATCCGTCGAGTTGCTCTTCTTCGCGCTTCGCGACCGACTCGATTGCCGCGACCGCGCGGCGGTACGGCGCGCGCCGGAACTGGCACGGCGAGAACGAACAGTTCTCGCATGGAACCAGGTCCGTCAGTCGCCGCACGCGATCGATGTGTCGCGTCAGGCCGAACACCGCCAGCAGCGACTTCTTGGGCCGCAGCATGCCGGAGTCGAGCACCTCGATCTGCCCGGGCAGCGGCTGCTTCGCGCCGCGCCGCAGCACATCGAGCAACGCCGCCTGCTCTCTGATGTCCCACTCCTGATAGCCGGGGCTGTAGTGCGGAAGGACCGCCAGCGATTGATTGTCGGCCCAGCCGCACAGGCGCGCGCCGGTCGTCGTCGTCAGGTGCTCGACGACGGCGGAGCCGAAGATTTCGAGGAAGAAGTATTCGTCGGGCTTTTCTTCGAGCCAGAGCCGCCCCGCTGCTGTTTCGATCTCTGCTCCTGCGCTGACCGCGACGACGACGGCGGCGTGCGCCTCGGCGTCGCGCAGCGTTTTTGCGAGTCGTGTCGAACGGAAAGCCGCGCCGTCGATGGCGACGGAATTCTCTGCGACCGCGAGTTGATCGACGTGTCGCGCGTACACCCACGGCCGTCCGTTGCGCGCGTACCAGGATCGCGCCCAGTCGGCGAGATCGCGAGCCCGCCCGGCGAGCACGTGATCGCGCGGGAAGCCGAGCAGCCGCTTGTATTCTGCGGGCTGAACGTTCACGTCGGGTAATGTGTCGATCAGTTCGATCATGCGGCGACGCTGTTTGTTTTGTGACCGGGGCGTCTCGCCCGAGCACTCGCGGCATGAGCCGCTCCGCGGGAACGCTCGGGCGAGACGCCCAAGCCGACGCCCAGGCCACGTGAAAAGTCGCCCGTGACAAACAAGCCTCTCATGGGGCCACCTGCGCTGGTGATTCCACCGGCTTGAACTGACACCCTTCGACGAAAAAATCGAAGAAGCGCGGGTGCGTCTCGAGCCGGCAGTGCTCGACGCGCTTCACCAGATCTTCCAGTTCCCGCCGCTTCCCCTTTGACAGCAGCGCCAGGCACGCCCCTTCGATGGCGGCATTGCCGACCTGCACGATTCTTTCGTCGGCGATGTTCGGGATCAGGCCGATCCGCTTCGACGCGTCGGTCTTCAAATGTCGGCCGAAGCCGCCGGCGAGGTAGAAGACGTCGATCTCGTCGAAATCGATGCCGAAGTTGTTGAAGACGACCTGGAGGCCGGCGACGTTGGCTCCTTTCGCCTGCGCGAGCTCGTTGACGTCGCTTTCGAGGAAGAAGATTTCGTTCTTAGCGTCGATCGTGATGCGCGGTTCGCCGTCTTCGAAGCGGCCGAACTCGTTCATTCTTCCGGTTCGCAGCAGCTCGCTCATGAGGTCGACCAGACCGGAGCCGCAGATGCCTTGCGGCGCGATTTCGACTTCACCGGCGGCTGAAGCCGCCGGCTTGGCAGCGCCGATCACGTTGAACGAGAACATGCCGTCGTCATTGATCGTGATGTCTTCGATCGCGCCGTCCAGAGCGGGCATGCCGCAGGAGATGGCGCCGCCTTCGAACGCGGGGCCGGCGGGACAGGACGCGGCCAAAATGCGGTCCTTGTTGCCCACGATCAGCTCCGTGTTGGTGCCGATGTCCATGATCGCGACGACGCGCTCCTCGTGCGCCAGGTCGATCGCGAGCATGCAGGCGGCGGCGTCGGCGCCGACGTGGCCGCTGATGATCGGCGCGCCGTAGACGCGCGCCTTCGGGTGGATCGGGAGCAGGCACCGCCGCGCGTTGTCGGCCAGGCTGGTGGTCGTGCGCTTGCCCTCGGCAACCTCGATCTCCGTGATCGAGCGGTACGGCGTCTGGCCGATCGAGTAGACGTTCTGGCGGAAGAACAGATCGCGCATGGTCGAGTTGCCGACGACGACCATCTCGTAGATGCACTTGGGATCGACGGGAAATTCCTCGATCGCGTGCGTGAGGTAGCCGGCGAGGGTGCGCATGAGGAGCTTGCCGCCGGTCTGCGTGTCGTAATGGATGCGCGACATGACGTCGGACCCGCCGAAACGCTGGGGGTTTTCGAAGCTCGATGTCGCGACGATCGCGCCGGTTTCGAGGTTGAGCAAGCGGAGCACGACCGTCGTCGTGCCCAGGTCCATCGCCAGGCCGAAGACCGGTTGATCGGAGCGCTCGATCTCGACGCCGTCGAGCAGGATGCGCTCACCGTCGCGCGTCACCGCGGGATCGATCGCGACCTTTTCGCGAAGAGGCAAGCCGGAGGCGGCGCTCTCGATGCGCATCTCCCCGCGGCGCATCGTGTGGCATTTGACGTGTCCTTCGCCCGCGCCCGCGAGCACGCGCGTCTGACACGAGAGGCGGAAGCTGCCTTTGAGGTGCGCTTCCTGCGGCGTCGGCGGAGAAAGCAACTCGGCGCCTTCGGTGATTTCGACGATGCACTCCTTGCACTTGCCGTTCTTCTGACACGATGTGGGGACGCGCACGCCGACGCGCTCGGCGCAGTCGAAAAGCGACGAGCTTGCGCCGCAGTCCGCGGCGCTCGTGGTGCGGCCGTTGATGGTGAGCGTGACGGGCATATCGATGCGCTATCGCCCCACCTGCGCGAGCAGCTCGCTCTTGAGCGCTTCGGCGACCTCGTGCGCGGAGCCGGGGCGCTCCTGTTCGTCGCTCCATTTCCACTGCGCCAGGTACGCGTCGGAGTTGGTGAAGCCGCGCTTCTGCGCCGTCGCGTCGATGTGCTCCGTCACCTTCTGCCCCAGCTCGACGCTGATTTCGTTGCCGGCGTCGTCTTCGACCTTGACCTGCGAGGGGATTTCCTGCCAGTAGAGGATTTTGAAGGTGGATTTTTCTCCGCGGCGTCCGGCGACTGGAGCCGCCGGCTTGGCCTCGATTTGCGCGGATTGTGAAGGGACAGGAGCGGATTCCCCTCTTGCAAAACGCAGGAAAAGATCGACGGCCGCGGAGGCGTTTTGTCCGTAGCCGTCGGCGCCGATTTCGTCGGCGAACATCTGGCTGATCGGAGCGCCGCCGACCGCGAACTTGATCTCATCCCGGCCCGCGGCGTGGAAACCGTCGATCACCGTCTTCATGTACGTCATCGTCGTGGTCAGCAGTGCGCTCATCCCGATGATCTTCGGATTGCACTTATCCGCGGCGGCCATGAATTTCTCGACCGACTGATCGACGCCGATGTCGACGACCTCGAAGCCCGCGCCCTCGGCCATCATGCAGACGAGGTTCTTGCCGATGTCGTGCAGGTCGCCGCGCACGGTGCCCATCAGCAGCGTGCCGACGCGGTTGCTCGCGTTCTCTTTCGCGCTGAGCAGCGGCTTGAGCACCGCCATGCCCGCCTTCATCGCGCGCGCGGCGATCAGCACCTCAGGCACGTAGAGAATGTTGTGCTTGAAGTCTTCCCCGACAACGCTCATGCCGGCGATGAGGCCGTCGGTGAGCACTTCCTGGACCGGACGGCCTTCGGCCAGCGCGGCCTTGGTCATCTCCTCCACTTCCTTGGCTTTACCTTCGTAGAGGTTCTGATTCATCAACGCGTAATCGGGCATCGCAGCAACTCCACTAAACCTGGCTGAACCGCTTGGCGTTGAACTCTTCGAGCGCTTCCTGCATGGCGACGATGTTCTGCCGCGGCATGCCGGGGCTGGTTCCGCCGCCGACGGAGAGGATGATCCCTTCGCCGCCGGCGCCTTCGAGCACGTCAAAGGTCGCTTCCTTCACTTCCTCCGGCGTCCCGCGCACGCCGACCTCGAGCGGATTGACGTTCCCCATCAGGCACATGCGATCGCCGACGCGTTCTTTCACCTCACGAATGTCCTTCTGCTTGCCCCAGTTCAGGACGTTGAAGCCGCAGTCGGGGAGATGATCGAGGCAGGCGTCGACCTCGGCGTCGTTGTGATAGAGCTTGACCCAGTCCTTGGGGAACGCGTCGCAGATGCGCTTGAGGTACGGGTGCGCGAACTCCTGGTAGTGCTCTTCGTTGATGAAGCCGACGATGTCGTCGAGCACGAAGATGCCTTCGACGGTGTTGCCGAGGACTTTGTGCTGCGCCTTGAGCCAGTCGATCACGACGCGCGTGCAGAGGTCGATCAGCTTGTGCGAGCCTTCCGGGTTCTCGACGAGATCGATCATCAGGTTCGTCGTGCTGCGGACGAAACCCGCGGTGCAGAGCGGGCCGCGCGCGGTGACGAACGGGAAGATGTAGCCGGCGTCGAGGATCCGCTGCTTGTGCATCTTGTAGCGGTGCAGCGTCAGCGCGGCGAAGCCGTCGGCCTCGACTTCATATTCGGGCAGCCCGTCGATGTCTTCGAGACGATCGAGGCGGTGATATTCGCTGGGCGTGTTGTCCTGCCAGAACTTGATCTTCGCACCCAGGATCGACGGCTCGGCGGCCATGCCGTACTCCATCCACCAGGACGGGACGAAGATGATGTCGGAGAACTCCCGCATGATCTTCAGGTTCGACTGGAACCACAGCTCGGGGTCGAGGAAGTAATCGAGGTGGCTGATGCCGAGGTAGCCCGGGATCCATGGGCTGTCGATAATCAGCGCCATGGGGATCTTTTCGAGCTTTTCGAGCCGGGCGGCTCGCTTATAGGTTTCCCATTGGTGTGGCAGCATGCTGCTCCCGTTTTTGCGATTGTAAATTCAGCCGACTACGCCAGTTGTGCGTCCATCACGGCCGGCGGCGAGAAATTGTATACAAATTTCACAGGGAACGTTGTATACAATATAGCCGATCGTGTACACCCTGCACGAAAAATTCGCCGCCGCGGCAGAAGGTAAACGTTTCCTGCTGGGCGTCGAACTCGTCTCCACACGCGGGACGATGGTCGATCAGCAGGCGATCCAAACCCGCGCTTTCGCTAATCAACTCGTTCGCTGTGACCATGTCGACTGGATCTCCATCACGGACAACGCCGGCGGAAATCCACAACTGTCTCCCATAGCGCTCGGCAAGCCGATCCTCTATGCCGGCAAAGAAGTCCTGATCCACCTGTCGTGTAAGGACTTTAACAGAAACGGCTTGGAGAGTGCAGCGTGGGAGCTGGCCAGCGAGGGGTTTCACAACATCCTTGCCCTCAGCGGCGACTACCCCGCCGCCGGCTATCACGGGCGCGGCAAGCCGGTCTTCGACATCGACTCCGTCGGGCTGCTGACGATGCTCGATGAAATGAACCGCGGGCTGTCGCGGCCGGCGGCCGGGTCGAACGGCAGATCAAATCAAATTGGCGCGACGAACTTTTTCGCCGGCGCGGTCGCGACGAACTTCAAGCGGCACGAGAGCGAGGTCGTCCCGCAACTGCTGAAGCTGGAGAAGAAGGTCGCTTGCGGCGCGAAGTTCATCATCGCGCAGATCGGATACGACGCGCGCAAGAGCCACGAGATGCTCTGCTACATGCGGCAGCGCGGGATGGCCGGCGTGCCGCTTATCGGGAACGTGTTTCTGCTGACGAAAGCGGTGGCGCGGTTCTTCCGCAAGCAGACGATCCCAGGCGTCACCATCAGCGACGAACTCTTCGACCGCTGCGAGCGCGCGGACGAACGGTTCTTCAAGGAACTGGCCGCGAAGCAGATCGCGATCTTCCGCGCGCTCGGTTTCGCCGGTGCGTATCTGGGCGGCGTGCACCGGATTGAAGACGTCGAAGAGATTCGCGCCATCGAATCGACGTTCTGCCGCGACGACTGGAAGCAGTTCGCGCGCGAGATTAAGTTCCCGGTGCCAGATGAGTTTTATTGCTACGAGCGCGACGAAGCGACGGGATTGGCCAATCCGTCGCGGCGCACGCCGATCTCGCGGAAGGCGACGCACAACGTCACGCTCGCGTACCGCTTCTCCAAATCAATTCACGACACCGTTTTCACGCCCCGCACGATGTTGAATCGCGTGGCCACGTCGATCTACGCGAAGTCGAAGGACCCGATGCAGGGCCCGCGATCGCTGCGCGTGATCGAGCACGCGAGCAAGGCCGCGATGTTCGGCTGTCGAGACTGCGGCGACTGCTCGCTGCCGGACATCGCCTTCCTCTGCCCGGAGTCGCAATGCGCCAAGAACCAGCGCAACGGCCCGTGCGGCGGGACGCGCGACGGCAAGTGCGAAGTGCACGACTTCGAGTGCATCTGGAGCCGCGCGTACGACCGCGCCAAGTACGAGGGCCGCGAGGAGCAACTGCTGGCCCACGCGCCGGTCATTCAGGACGAATCTTTGCGCGGCACATCGAGCTGGGCCAACGCCCTGCTCGGCCGCGATCACAACGCAGACAAAAACGGGGCAGATAAAAACGGGGACGCAGCTAGTTTAAAACTAGCTGCGTCCCCGTTTTCTTCGGTTTCAACTGCCGCCGATAAGGAGCCTCATGTCGATCGCCCAACCGCTGATCCGACCATCGGCGCAAGTGCGCCCGTCGCGACCGTTCAAGCTGATCGGAGAGTTGATCAACAACTCGTTCGCGCGGGCGGCGAAGGCGTTTAAGGCGCGCGATCTCGCCGGCTATCAGGCGCTGGCGAAGACGCAAGCGCAGCTTGGCGCCGATTACCTGACGCTGAACATCGACGGCACGCAGACGATGCGCGTGCTGCCCGAGGAGATGTACGATTTTCTCCCCGACTTGATCCCTGCAATTCAGGAGGCGACCAACGTTCCCATCGCGTTCGACAATCCGTCCGTCGAGTTTCACCGACGAAGTCTCAAGCTCTACGATCGCAACAAGAGTGGGCGGCCGATCCTGAATTCGGTCGCGGCGTCGCGTCATCACCTCGACGAAATGCTCGAGCTGGTGGTGGAGTACGACACGATGGCGATCGGCATGGCTTCCGAAAAGTTCGTCGCGGGCGGCGGAGCGCAGTGCTTGTCTGCCGACGACGTTTACGGTGCGACGCAGCAACTGGTCGAGTTGCTTCGGACGAAGGCGAATCGGACGAACGATCGGATCATCATCGATCCCGGGTTGGCGCCGGTCGGCGCGGACACCTACGGCCTCGTGAACATGGGCCTCGACGCGATGCGGATGATCCGCGCCAATCCGGATCTCGCCGGCGTACACCTCTCGGTCGGGCTCACGAATTTTTCGTTCGGCATGCCCAAGACAATGCGCGAGAGCGTCGAGAGCGCGTACCTCACGCTCGCGGTGGCGGCGGGGCTCGACTTCGTGCTCGCCAATCCGGAGAAGGACCTTCACCTGCTGGACGCCGACGATCGCTTCGTCTGCGGCATCGCCGAGGCGCTCGAATGTGGCCGGCCGGGCGAGGGCGAGACGCAGGAAGAGGCGGGATTCCGGCAGGCGATGAAGATCATCGAGATGTTCGACGGGCATGAGGGTCAGGAATGAGCCCCGCGTCGCACGATGAAAAAGAATGTCTTCCCGAGGTACTCCGAAGGATCTCGGACGCTACTGGTGCCCGAGATCCTTCGGACTGCCTCGGGATGACAATAACGGCGCGTCCCGCGTCGGAGGGACGCGTGGCAGCACAGGTGGAGGCGCTCGCGCGCGAATCCCGCCGCCGGCCCGTGTGGCTGCGCGTCGGGCAGTTGATCGACGGGATGTCGGATCGGCCGACGCACGATGCGGACATTGTCTTCGACGCGACGCAGTTCCACGATCCGGGCGAGGTCACGCAGCAACGCGCGGAGCCGGATCTGTTTCTCCCCCACGTCACCGCCCTGCCGTGTTTAATCGAGGCGCACGCACACTTGTTCCTCGACGGCGGGCCGATCGATTTCGCGCAGCGCCAGGCGTTTCTCAAGCAGCCGGCGGAGGCGATGCTCCAGCGCGCTCGATCTCGCTGGGCGAAGATCCTGCGCTGCGGCGTCGGCGCGGTGCGCGATGCGGGCGATAAGCATGGCGTGGGGCTGGCGCTGGCGGGCGAGGCGAAACAGCATCGTGGAAAGCTCGCAGCGACGCCGTGGATCGACAGTCCCGGCGCGGCGATTCATCACCGCGGGCGGTACGGATCGTTCATGGGTCAGCCGATCGAGGATCACGCGACCGCGGCCGCTTGCGTCGCCGCGCGCGTTGCCGACGGCGCCGACCGGATCAAGCTGCTGGTGAGCGGAATCATCAACTTCAAGGAAGGCCGCGTCACCACGCCGCCGCAGATGCCGACCGACGAAGTGCGCGCGATCGTCGAGGCGGCCCGCGCGCTCGGGAAGCAGACGTTCGCCCACGCGTCGGGCGCCGACGGCGTGGAGAACTCGATCGAGGGCGGCGTCAATACGGTCGAGCACGGGTTCTTCATCACCGAAGAGCAGCTCGCGCGGATGCGCGACCGGCAGATCGCGTGGACGCCGACATTCGCGCCGGTGCAGTTGCAGATTGATCGCGCGAAGGAACTCGGCTGGAGCGAGGAGATCGTCTCAAACCTGCGTCGGATCATCGAATCGCATCAGAAGATGCTGCGACGCGCGCACGAGACGGGCGTGATCATCCTCGCGGGGAGCGACGCGGGCTCTTGCGGAGTTCCGCACGGTCTTGGGCTGCTCGACGAGATGGAGCAGATGGAGCGCGCCGGGATGCCGGCGATGAGCGTGATCCGCAGTGCGACCGGGGTGAGCGCGGCGGCGCTGGAGTTTGGGGAACCGATCGGTCGGATCGCGCCGGGACATCGCGCGCGGTTCATCCTGACGTCACATGATCCGTCGCGG
>JAICTV010000041.1 GCA_025936175.1 Phycisphaerae bacterium | reverse complement strand
GGCGCCGCGGGTGGCGCCGGTGCCGCGGGCGGCTCGACCTTCTTCGGGACAGATACGATCGGTTCCGGCTTCTTCGCCGCCGGCGCAACCGCGGGCGGCGGCTCGACCGGCTTCGCCGGCGCCCGCACGGGCGCCGGGACAGGCGGGGCGGGGGGCGGCGTCGGCGCGATTCGGATCGTCGGCGGCTCCAGCTTCACCGTCGGCGGCGCGATCTTTGGCGCCGGCGCGAGCGGCGCGGCGGGCGGAACGAGCGGGGGGACCGGAGCGATCGGCGGCGTGACCTTCGCCGCAGGCCGCGGCGGCGCTGCGGGCGCCTTCGGCGGCGGTGGCGGCGCGATCTCTGCGACGGGTTCCGACTCAGCCTCGACTTCCTCGACCGGCGCCAGCGACACCGGCTCCGGCTCGACTTCGATCTGATCTTGCGACGGCGCGATCGCGATCGGCTCGGGCTCGACTTGGACCTCAGGCACGGCGACGACTTCGACCGGCGCGGCCTCGAGCGGTTCCTCCGCTTCCTCGTGTGCCGCCGGCGCTTCGGCGAGAGGCTCGGGCGCGACTTCTTCGACCGGCTCGATCGTCAACGGCTCATGCGCCTCCGTCGCGATCGGCTCAGGCTCGACCTCGATCTCCTCGCCTGCAGCCTGCGCGGGCGCGGCTTCGACTTCCGCGACGGGCTCGGGCTCGACCGCTTCGACTTCGAGCGGCTCGAGTTCCAGATCCGCTTCCGCTGCCGGCTCGGACGCCGGGGGCGCGGGCGATTCGGCTTCCGCGTCGGGTGGATTCGATCGCTCGCCGATCGGGATGAGGAGATCTTCCTCGGCGGCGGTGTCACCGCTGTCGTCGCGGATGAACGGCTCGCCGTCGTGGACGGGCAGCGGCGGAAGCGCCATCGGCTGGCCGCCGAGGAACTGATCCTGGTTCGCCGCCCAGTTCATCGCCGCGAGTTGATCCGGCATCGGCGGGCGCTTGGCCGTCGGCGCTGCGGGAGCCGC
The DNA here is from genome assembly GCA_025936175.1 of Phycisphaerae bacterium. Taxonomy (GTDB): domain Bacteria; phylum Planctomycetota; class Phycisphaerae; order Tepidisphaerales; family Tepidisphaeraceae; genus JAICTV01. Next base: position 27,477 of record JAICTV010000041.1, on the reverse strand, counting down.
CGGACGCCGCGGCGCTGCCGGCTGCGGCGCGGGCGCGGGTTCCGGCTCCTCCGCCACCGGCTCGATCTCCAGCGGCTCCATCTCGACCGCTTCCACGTCCGCCGGCGGCGCGTCGGCTTCGGCGATCGGCATGGGTTGCGGCTGGGGCTCCGGCTCGGTTTCAATTGGCTCGACTTCGAGTTCCGCCGGCGCCGCCTCGACCGGCTCGATCTCCGCCGGCTGATCCTGCACCATCTCGAGCGCGTCGGCGGCAATGTCTTCGGCGTCGCGCGCCGCGCGCGAAGGCGTTGCCGCGCGCGAGACCGGCGCGACCGGCGCCTCGTTCTCCATCGGCATCAGATCCGCCGGCTCGGCCGCCAGGTCCGTCGGCGTCATCTCTTCTTCGGCGGTGACGCCCGGGGCGGCGTCCGCCATGTAGCGCATCGTCGTCTCGCCGACCTTGATCTCATCGCCCGGCATCAACTCGACCTGGTGGATCTGCTTGCCGTTGACGAATGTGCCGGTGCGGGACGCGAGGTCGCGGATGTACCGGCGACCGTCCATCTCGAAGACGATCGCGTGCGTGGTCGAGCAGGTGTCTTCGAGGAGGTGGATGTCGCAGATCTCGCGGCGGCCGATGAGCATCGACTTGCCGTCGATCGGGACCGGGAGGTCCGCGCCGTCCACGACCATGCGCGCCGGGGCGGCCGGCTCGACGTCCTTCTTGACCACGCCGCGCGTCTGCGGGGATTCGTTGAAGCGGAAGGTGAAGCGGCCGATCTGGATTTCGTCGCCTTCCTTGAGCGGCGATTCCTTCACCGCCTGGCCGTTAACGAGGACGTGCGAACGGCTGGCGAGGTCGCGGATGAAGGGGCCGGCGTCGGCGTTGACAATCAGCGCGTGGTTCTGGCTGACGGTGGAGCTGATGAGCTGCAGGCGCGCCTGCTTGCGCGAGCCGATCAGGGTGACCGATCGGCTGATAGGCAGCGTCGGCTTGCCGGCGAATTGACCTGTGGGGGTGAGCGTCGGCGGGAGTTTTCCCGCCGCGTGCACCGAATCGGATGCGTGTTGAGCCATCGAAGGACCAGCCAGTTACATCAAAGTGTGAATTACAGCCCGCTGTCGCCGACAAAGCCGCGCACGCACGACCGCGATCGCCCCCTCCCTGGGTGCTCGCGCGCACGCGCGGAAATCATTAAAACGCCCCTGCCGCTCACGGGTTCAGCCGGGGCGCAATTCGCCCGCCGGCTGGTCGGGCGGGATTCTAACAAAGGGGGGCGGTTGAATGCATCAAAAAGCGGCGCAAATAGTTGCGTGCAGATTACCGGACCCGGCAATAATTGCCGGCAGGCGCAAAAGTTGCCGAAATGGCCGAACTTCAGTGCATGAAATGCCGCTGGCCAGTGATCACCATGGCGGCGCCGGCGCGGTTGACGACATCGACCGTTTCCTGGTCCCGCATCGCCCCGCCGGGCTGGATGATCGCGGTCGCGCCCGCTTCAAGCAAAAGCTGCGGACCGTCGGGGAAGGGGAAGAAGGCGTCACTCGCCGCGACGGAACCTTTAGCGCGCTCCCCGGCCTTGGCGATCGCCAGCCGGGCGGCGCTGACGCGATCCATTTGCCCCGCGCCCGCCCCCAGCAGCATTTGCGCTTTCGCCAGCGCGATCGCGTTGCTCTTGACGTGCTTGCAGACGAGCCAGGCGAATTTGAGGTCCGACCACTCCGATGTCGTGGGCTGACGATTGCTCACGACCTTCCAGCTTGTCTCGTCGGTCCCGATCAGATCGCGCTCCTGGATCAGGTAGCCCCCCACCACCTTGTGAAGGTGCAGTTCGGATCGATCGAAGGAACCGATCGGTCCCACCTCCAGCAATCGCACGTTCTTCCAGCGATCGCGCAGGAGTTGCAGCGCGTCCGCCGTGTAGGACGGGGCAACGATCACTTCGAGGAGCTTGTCCACCGACGTGATCGCCTGCGCCGTCTCCAGATCGATCGGCTTGTTCAGCGCGACGATCCCGCCGAAGGCGGCGAGGGGATCGCCTTCATACGCGCGGTGGAATGCGGTCGGCAGATCCTGCGCAATCGCGCAGCCGCAGGGGGTCGTGTGCTTGACGATGCAGACGGCGGGGTCGGAGAACTCTTTGACCGTGCTCAGCGCGCCGTCGGCGTCCAGCAGGTTGATGTAAGAGAGTTCCTTCCCATGGAGCTGATTCGCGAAGGCGACGGAGGCTTCATTCGGTTTGCTCGCAACATAGAGGGCGCCGCGCTGGTGCGGGTTCTCCCCGTAGCGCAAGTTTTGCTTCTTCTTGAGCGCGAGGTTGATCGTTTCTGGCAAATCATCCGCGACTTCCGTCGCGGCTCGAAGCTTCGGCGGAAGATGCTTGGACAAGTAGTCGGCGATCAGCGCGTCGTACGCCGCAGTATGCGCGAACGCGCGCTGCGCCTGCTTCAGACGGTGCTTCCCGCACGTGCTGCCGTTGTGTTCGCGGAGATCGCCCAGCACCTTCTCGTATCGATCGGGCGTCGTCACGACCAGCACGAAGCGGTGGTTCTTCGCCGCCGAGCGGATCATGCTCGGGCCGCCGATATCGATATTCTCGATCGCCTGCTCGAACGTCACGTTCGGCGTCTCGATCGTCTTCTTGAAGGGATAGAGGTTGATGCAGACGAGGTCGATCGGCTGGATGCCGTGCTCCTGCATCGCTTTGACGTGCTCAGGATTGTCGCGAAGCGACAGCAGCCCGCCGTGGATCCTGGGATGAAGCGTTTTCACCCGCCCGTCCATCATTTCCGGAAAGCCGGTCACTTCCGAGACGTCGATGACGGGCAGGCCAAGGTCGCGAAGGAACCTCGCGGTGCCGCCGGTGCTGATCAGTTCTACGCCGAACTCCTGGTGCAGGCGTGTCGCGAAATCGGCCAGGCCGGTCTTGTCAAAGACGCTGAGGAGCGCGCGGCGGACGGGGACGAGATCCATATGGCGGAGGATAAGGAAAAACGAAAAAGGAAAAAGGAAAAACGTTTAGGAGCGGCGCAGATGCTCCTTTTTCGTTTTTCCTTTTTCCTTTTTCCTTCGCGATCAGCGCACCAGCGCGATCGGCTCGTCGCGGAGATCGACGACGATGTTCCCGACTTCGCCCTCGCGGACGATCGGCTTGATCTGCACGATGCGGCCGGCGCTGGTGGCGGCGTAGATAAGCGCGTCCTTCTGGTTCACCGCGAAGACGTCGAACTTCGACTTGGACTCGAACTGGATCTTGCCCGTGACTTTATCGGCCGCCTGGATGTGACCGTCCTTGCGGCGGAGGTAGACGAGCTTGTCGTCCTCGCTGAGGTACTGCGTCGCCTCGGGCGCGATCCAGCGCGGGCGGCGGTTGATGTCGCCGGTGGTTTTATCCAGGGCGACGATGCCCGTGTGCGGCACGAACTGGTAGACGATCTGCGCGGTGACCGTCGGCGCGTTCTTCAGCGGGACGCCGGCGTAGTACTGCCACTTGATCTTGCCGGTGGCGCGATCGAGACAATAGAGCTTGGAGTCGGTGTTGGAGGCATAGACGCCGAAGTCATCGACCTTGATGTCGGAGACGAAACGCCCCTGCGTGACGAACGCGCCGCCCGCCAGCGGCCACACGCCGCCGCGCTCTTCGTTCACCGCGTACAGCTTGCCGTCTTCGGCGCCTTCGTAAATGGTCTTCTCGAAGACGGCGGGCGTGGGCGAAGTCGCGCCGTAGGTCATCATCTCCCACGTGATCGGCTTGTAGGCCTTGACGATGTCGATCGACGCCAGCACACCGTACCCGCCGCCGTGATCCAGGCCGATGTAGACCGTTTCCCCGATGTTCACGGCGCCGCTGCGGATGGGTTTGTCCAGCGTCACGACCTTCACCGGCCGCCCGTGGTTGTTCAGAATGTCGATCGTCGAACCGGTCGGATAGAGCACCAGATCCCCGATGAGCAACGGCGGGCGGAGCACGCCGCCACTGTGCTCGGGATCGGCCAGGTAGCGCAGCTCCCCGTTCGATCGCCCGATCGCGTAGACCAGATCGCTCTTGGTATAGGCGAACAGGACGTCCTCGCGGAGGTACAATTCATCGATGGGGTCTTTGGCGAGCTTGAGATCATTGAACCATTGCTCGGCGAAGCTGCCGGAAGGCAACGGCTGCGGCCCGGAAACTTTCCTGGCGGCGTTCTTCTCCCGCGAAGCGCAACCGAATCCCGAGGCAAGGGCGGTAAGGCACAGGCACAGGCACAAAAGGTGTCGCTTCACGGATGCTCCTGCTGGCTGGTGGGCCGCAAAGATAGCAGCGCGATGGTTTTAGCGTCAAACTGGAGGGTTTCAGCGAACAGAGGCGCGCGCTCTGTCGCACCGTCGCGTCTCTTTTGCAGCCACGGACGCAAGTCCGTGGGTCTGATCCCAGCAATAATGACGCAAGCTGCTCGTTCTCTGTGACGGATCAACAACGGGGAATCGAACATGAAGCTGACACGATTGTTCCCGGCACTCGCACTGATCGCCGCCCTGTCTCTGTCGCTTCCGCTGCGCGCTCAATCTACGCGGGCGGCGCGAGAGGAGCGCGCGGGCGGCGGCGGCGCTCCCTTCTTCGATCGCTTCCGCGAGCTGGTCAACGGTCTGCAGCTCTCCGATGAGCAAAAGCCCAGGATCGACGCCATCCTCTCCAAGGCGCAGCAGGACACGACGGAGTTGCGCCAGCAGCTCCAGGACCTCGAGCCGCGCGAACGCATGCAGCGCATGCAGGAAACCTTCCAGGGCCTGCAGCAGAAGATCAATGAGGTGCTCACATCCGATCAGAAGGCGGTGTTCGAGAAGAAACTCGCGGAGATGCGGCAGAATTTCCGCGGCGGCGGCAGGCCGACGGGCGCGGGCGCGGCGAACCGACCCACCAGTCGTCCGAGTGAACGATTCGGTGGCGGGATGTTCCTCGATCGACTCAAAGAGAACCTCGCCAAGCTCGATTTGAGCGATGAGCAGAAGACGAAGATCAAAACCCTCTTCGACGAGGTCAAGCCCAAAGCCGAAGCCTTGCGGCAACAGGCGCAGTCCGGATCGGAAGACGCGCGGGCGAAGGTGCGCGACCTGTTCGAAGAGACGCGGCAGAAACTGATCGACGTTCTTACCCCCGATCAGCGACAGCAATTGATGCAGTCCATGCGTCCGCCCGGCGGCGGCGGTGACGGGGGTGCGTCATCGCCCCGCGGCGGCCGCGTCAATCGCGGCCAGCGCCGCGCCGAAGCGCCGGCCACCACGCAAGCCGCGGGCATGATGATGCAGGATGAGATGAACCCCAGGGAGAAGGACTCGACTGGCAAGAGCGCCTCGGCCGGCGAATCGCGCGGCGGCGAAAAGATCGCCGGGCCGAAAGTGGGCGATGCCGCGCCGGCGCTGGAGCTTCACAAGCTGGACGGCTCGCTCGTCCAGCTTTCGTCGCTCAAGGGCCGCGTCATCGTGCTCGAGTTCGGCTCCTACTCCTGTCCCGTCTTCCGCGAAAAAGTGCCGGCGATGGAGAAGCTCAAGAGCGACCTGGGCACCCGCGCGCAGTTCTTCGTCGTCTACGCCAGGGAGGCGCATCCGCTGGGCGAATGGGAAGTCGATCGCAACAAGGACGCGGGCATCTCCGTCGAGCAGCCGAAGAAGATCGAGGCGCGGCGTGAGCTGGCGCAGCAGGCGCGCGACAAGCTGAAGATCACCGCGCCGATCCTTCTCGACGGCATCGGCAACGACGTCGCGATCGCCTACGGCGCGGGCGCGAACAGCGCCTACGTGATCGGCCGCGACGGCACGATCGCCGCGCGGCAGCAGTGGTGCGATCCGTCCGGCCTGCGGCGGGCGATCGTCGATGCGACGAGCCCGCACCCGGCCGCCACGCAGGCGACAGCCGAATGAAGTAAAATCGCCCGCGCGCATGGGAACCGCGGCGGCAACGGCCATCGATCACGTCAATCACGCGCTCGCCCTGCGCCGCGCCGGCCGCACGGAAGAGGCGATCGACCACCTCACCGCCGCGGCGAAGCTCGCGCCGGACGACCCGGAAATCTTCAACATCCTCGGGAATACGCTGCGGACGCTGGGACGATTGTCGGAGGCGCGGGATGCGTACCTGCGCACGCTCGCGCTGAAACCGGGTCACGCCATCGCGCACAACAACCTCGCGCTGGCGCTGCAGGACGGGGGGAAGCTCGATGACGCGATCGCGTCGTTCCGCACCGCGATGCGGAACGATCCCAGCTACACGAATGCGCACAGCAATCTGCTGTTGTGCATGAATTATCATGAAGGGGTGGCGCCGGATGAGTTGCTCGCCGAGCATCGCGCGTTCGGGGCGCGCTTCGACACGCCGGCGCGGAGCGCAGCGAAGCCCCGGATCGGAGACGCATCCCAGGTTCGAAAGACATCCGGGGCTTCGCAGCGCTCAGCCCCGGCGTGGAGGAAGCGGCGCGTTCGCGTCGGATATCTCTCCCCCGACTTCCGTCAGCACTCGATCGCGTTTTTCATGTGGAAGATCCTTCAGCACCACGATCGATCGCGGTTCGAAGTCACGTGCTACAGCGACTGCGAGAATCCGGACCCGGTCACCGAGCATCTGGCGCGCCTTCCCGAGAATTTCGTTCCCGTCGCCGATCTCTCCGACGACGCCCTGGCGAGCAGGATCCGAGGGGAGAAAATCGATTTGCTCATCGACCTCGCCGGTCACACCGGCGGCAATCGGCTGTCGGTGCTCGCGGCGCGGGTGGCGCCGGTGCAGGCGACGTGGCTGGGATATCCCAACACCACCGGCGTTTCGACGATCGATTACCGCATCACCGATGCGATCGCCGACCCGCCGGGCGAGAGCGATCGCCTGCACACCGAGCGGCTGATCCGTCTGCCGGGCGCGTTTGCGTGCTATTGGGCGCCGGCAGGTTTTCCGGAGGTCGTTCCGCCGCCGGCGACCGCACGGAAGCAGGTCACCTTCGCCGTCTTCACCAACTTCGCGAAAGTGCGTCCGCCGATGTTGCGGGCGTGGGCGCGGATCCTGGCGCGCGTGCCGGAATCGAAGCTGTTGTTGCAGGCGCTGAGCTTCGCGGATCGCGAGGTGCGCGATGCGACGACCCGCGCATTTTGCGACTCCGGCATTACCAGCGATCGCGTCGAGCTGCGCGACTTCGTCGATTTCCCGCAATACATCGCGATGCATAACGACGTGGACGTCATCCTCGACACCTTCCCCTTCAACGGTCACACGACGACGTGCCACGCGCTGTGGACGGGCGTCCCGGTCGTCACGCTCGCGGGGGCCGTGCATCGCTCGCGCCTGGGGGCGAGCGTGCTGACGAACATCGGCCTGCCGGAGCTGATCGCACGTGACGAGGAAGAGTATGTCCGCACCGCCTGCGATTTGGCGGATGACCTGCCGCGGCTCTCGGCGATGCGTTTTTCCCTGCGCCAGCGGATGGCGCAATCGCCGCTTTTCGACGGCCCGTCGTTCACGCGCGACCTCGAATCGGCGTTGGAGCAGATGCTGTTGGCGTCGGCGACGACTTGACGATACCTTGCCCTGCCACACCAACTCGGCCGGGAGGAGAATGAAAAGCATCTACCGCGGAACGGCGGCGTGCGTGCTGATGGTCGCATCGGTCGTCTTCTTCATCGCCTGCGACAGCCGCAAATCGAGCGGCGGCAAATCGGATAATACGGAAGTCTCCGACAGCGGCGGATCATCCGACAACACCGATCCGGCCGTACAGGCGAAAAAGTCCGACACCTTCGCCGACGAGGAGCTCTCCAAGAGCAAGATCGCCGCGAAGGAGTGGCTCGGCTCGGACAAGCACGGGACGTTTAAGGCGGAGAAAAGGGCGGTGGCGAAGCTGACCGACGACGTGCTCGCCGCCGGCGCGACCGGCGTGTGGGTGAGCGGCCCCGAAGAGCTCAACGGCACGGAGCTGATCGATCACCTCTTCGTCGAGCTGCCGGCCGACAAGGACAAGCGCAAGAAGATCATCGACGTGTACAACAAGGACACGGAGAACTTCGAAGACGCGCATGAAACCGAGGCGGGGCAGAAATATCTCGTCTTCGATTGGGGTTGATGCAGCAATGATTTCACCGATCGCTCTCGCCGCCGCCGTGATGTTCTCGCTCGTCGCTTGCGTCGTCGCGACAGGCGCGAGCAGAACTGCATCTTCCGCGCCGACGTCGCGGCCGTTCGATTCTTACGTGCTCGGTTACGACACGCCCGTCGATCCCGCGCTGCAAAAGCAGGTCGAGCAGCTCGACGCATCGCTGCGCGAGAAGTTCGGCATGAAGCCGGAGCAAACGGCCGTCGGCGTGCTCGATCTGCTGCACCTGAAGCTCGCCATGATCCGCCCCGACGCCGAGGATTACGCCGCCAGCGTCCCCAAAATCGGAATCCTGCTCGCCTACTTCCAACTCCACCCCGAGGCGGCGGAGCATCTCGATCCGCAGACGGAAAAAGAGCTGGGGATGATGGCCAAGCAGTCGAACAACGAGATGGCGTCAAAGTTCTCGCACGAGATCGGGCTGAAGAAGATCCAGCAAATCCTGGACGGCTACGACCTGTACAACAAAGACCACGGCGGCGGGATCTGGGTCGGCAAGCATTACGGGAAGGACACGGAGAAATACAAAGACCCCGTCGGCGACAACTCGCACGCCGCGACGGTGCGGCAACTGCTCCGCTACTGGCTCTGGCTCGAACAGGGCAAGCTCGTTTCGCCGGCGGCGTCGAAGAAGATGCGCGAGATCTTCGCCTCGCCAGCGCTCGAGCCCGACGACATCAAGTTCGTCAAGGGCCTCAAGGGCCGCGACCTCCAGATCATCCGCAAATGGGGTTCGTGGGAAAACTGGTATCACGACACCGCCGTCATCACCGGACCCGGGCGGCACTACATCCTGGTCGCAATGACGCAGCACCCGCGCGGGGACGAGTACCTCGAAGCGCTCGCGCCGGCGGTGGATGACCTGATGCGGCAGCAGCCGTAGGCGGCGCGCCTAATATTGATCGATGTTGCAGTGGGCCGACGACCTGAAGGTCGCGAACAGCGACCTCTATCTCGACAGTTGCCGACCGCGGGGCGTCTGCTTCGTCTCGCACGCGCATTCGGATCACATCTGCTGCCACGAGCGCGTCATTGCCACGCCGGCGACGGCGAAGCTGGCGCATCATCGCATCGGGATGACCTGTGCCGAGCCGCTCGATTATCGGCGTGATCTGCAACGCGACGGCGACACGATCGTCCGCCTGCTGCCGGCGGGGCACGTGCTCGGGAGCGCGATGATTCACGTCACGCGGCCGGAGGGGACGCTGCTCTACACCGGCGATTATAAGCTGCGCGCGAGCCGAACCGTTGAATCGGCGGAGCTTCAATCGGCGGATTACCTGGTGATGGAGAGCACGTACGGCGTGCCGATGTTCCGCTTTCCGCCGGCGGATCTGGTGGCCGAGCAGCTCGTTGATCTCGTCCGCGGCGCGCTGCGGGACGGGCGGCAGCCGATCGTCATGGGCTATTCGCTCGGAAAGAGCCAGGAGGTCGCCCGCATTCTCGCCGACGCGGGCATCGCGATGACCATGCACGGCGCGGTGGCGACGATAAGCGAGTTGTACGAGCAGCTCGGCGTGCCCGTCGGGAAATTCCGCCGCTATCAATTTGCTGATTTCCACGGCGGCGGCGCGATCGATCTCCAGGAGCGCGGCGCGCTGCTCGCCCCGCCCTACGTCGCGCGCACGCCGTTCGTCACGCGGTTCAAGAATCCCTGCCGGATCATCCTCACCGGCTGGGCGCTGCTGAAGAATGCGATTTATCGCTACGGCGCCGATCACGCATTGCCGCTGAGCGATCACGCGGATTTCGACGAGCTGCTGGAGACGATCGAGCGCGTTCGGCCGAAGAAGGTGTTCACGCACCACGGGTATCGCGAGTTCGTGGACGAGCTGCAGAAACGTCACATCGACGCGGAGTTGGCGCGACCGGATGAGCAGTTGATGCTCTTTGAGTGAACCGCGATGACGGAAAGCGTCGCGGCACAGGGTGCCGGATTTTGCGCTGCGCGCGTCCGGGTTGCGCCTACTGCATGCGGTGTTGCCCGGCGGTGAGATCGCGAGCGGCGCTCGCAGCGCAGCGGACGACCGGATCCGGATCTTCCGCTGCGACTTTCGTCGTGAACGCGGTCGCGGCGCGCTGGTTGCCGGAGGTTCCACCCTGCCCCGCCAAGTAGCGCACGCGGCCGAGCTGGAGGATCGCCTCGACCCGCCACATGCGCTCCTGCGATCGGCGGGCGAGCTCGAAGACGTCGCCGGTCTGCTCGCCGACGATGCGCGGGTCGATCGTGTGCGTCACCCGCGCGATCGGATCGACCTGCTCGCGCGTGAACGCCGCAAGCTCAGAAGTAAACTCCTTCAGAGACGCGGCCCGATCGTTCTCTCCCGCGCGCCCGGCGGCGCCGGCCATCGCGGCGGCGGACTTGCTCATCAGCTCCAGGCCGATCCGCAGCTCCTCCGCGGTAATCCGCTCGCGCGCCAGCTTCTCGCCGAGCGCGAAGCCGGCGTGAAACAGCTTGCTCGCGCCGTCGTTGTCACCCGCGCGCTGCTTGAGCAGGCCGAGACGATCAACGCAGACCTTGCCGAGCATTCGCAGCGCCTCCAGCGGCGGCTTGTCGTGATCGTAGTTGACGATCTGCTGCGGATGCGCCGCGAACAGGTTCATCTTCGCGCACGGCGTCGCCTGCACGAGCAGATCGATCGCATCGAGTTTCGCCGCGGCGGACGGAGCGAGCGTGCCGCGGGCGGCGAAGTCTTCGTAAGTGATGCGATCGGCCTCGAAGCGCTTGATCGCCTGCCGATAAAGTTCGCCCGCGTCGCGGTCGTCCGTCGGGGGCGGCAGTTTCGCCGCGGGCGGCGGTTCGGGAAGCGTCAGCGCCATGAAATGCCGCGGGTCGCGCGAGAACGTCGTCGCCGGCGTCGCGTTGGTGCCGGAGGAGATGAGGTACATCCATCCCGCGGCCAGCGCGACGACGAGCATGGACAATGACCAGCCGAGCGAATTTCCCCACATGCCGGATTCCCGCGTTGCTCCTACGATCGTGACCGATGCGACGACGCGATTCTAACGTGGCTTGGGCGTCCCGCCCGAGCGTTCTCGCGAAGCGATCTTTAAATGGAGCGGCTCATGCCGCAAGCGCTCGGGCGGGACGCCCAAGCCACATTCGGGTCGGCCTGACGATCGCGTGCATTCTGACACAATCGCCGCTGCTCGCGCAGACGGTGGTCGATCCGGGCCTTAAATGAGGTCGTCGTCGGGCGAGGTGCTCGACGCGTCGATCTCGTCGCAAGCTTCACCGCGATCATGCACCCGTTTGACCACGACGCGCCGACATTGCGGGAGCGACTCGAGAAAAATCTTCCCGTACCGTTTGGTCGTCACGCGCGAGTCCAGCAGCACGACGATCCCGCGATCGGTCTTGCTCCGGATCAAACGCCCGAACCCCTGCTTCAGCTTGATCACCGCTTCGGGAACCGAGTAGTCCATGAACGGGCTTCCGCCGGCGCGCTCGACCGCTTCAAGCCGCGCTTCGACCAGCGGCTCATCCGGCACGGCGAACGGCAGCTTCACGATGATCACGTTGCGCAGCGCCTCGCCCTGAACGTCGATGCCCTGCCAGAAGCTCGAGGTGCCGAACAGCACCGCATTCTCCGTCGAGCGGAAGCGCTCGAGCAAAATCTTCCGCGGCGCCTGCTGCCCCTGCACGAGGATCGGCAGCCCCAGCTCATCGAGCGCCGGATTCAACCGGTTCGCCGCGTCGATCAGCATCTTGTACGACGTGAACAGCACGAACGCCCCACCGTTGGTCTGGCGGAGATATTTGAGGATCTTCTCGCACGCCGCCGGGAGAAACCGCTGCGCATCGTTCGGCTCCGGAAGATCCTCCTCGATGTAGAGCGTCGCCTGCTTCTCGTAATCGAACGGCGAGCCGAGTTGCAGCGTCTTTTCTTTCACAACGCCGAGGCGGGACTTGATGTAGGCGAAGGCGGGGTCGGTCGACGAAATGGGATCGACTTCTTTCGTAGCATGGGCGTCCCGCCCATGCCCGCCTGACTGCAATGTGCCTTCAAGAAATTCCGCAATCGCCCCATCATCGCGGCCGCGCAATTCCCACGGCCCCAACTCCGCGTGATCAGGATTTGCCCACGCATACTCGACGCAATGCTTCAAATCATCCTCATCCCGGACGAGATGATCGTAGTACTCGTCCTGCCACACGACGCCGCTGCGTCCCAGCAGCTCGTTGATTTTGTGCGCGGTGAATGACTTCCACGTGTGCAGGGTTTCTGACAGTTCATGGCCGTCAATGGGTTGCAACACGCCATGAACGTGGTTCGGCATCACGCACCACGAGAGCAGGCGATATCGATCGCCGTTAAAGAAGTTCATCGCATCGGAGACGACCCGCCCGATCTCCGGGCGACGCAGCAAGCATTCGCCCTCGGCATGATCGAGCCATCGGTCGACTTTCGCTTCGTAGAGCTTCTGAAGGCGCTTCAATTCGACCGGCGTCAGCGCTCGTTGCTGCTCGTTGGCGCGCATACGAATCGCCGCTCGTTCGAGGCGGAGTGCCTGTGCCGCGGCGGCCGGAATTGAATCGGCGAGCCTGAACGTAACGGCGTAAACGGCGTTTTGTTTTGTCCAATGAGGGAGTTTGGCGCCTTCCCTGATTTGCAGCTCGCTGGGCGAGCGAGGCGGCATGGCCGGGACGGCCATGCTACGTTTTGATTTCGCGCCGGTGTTACTCTTCGCCGCACACAGCGTCGCGCTGGTCATCACCACGCTGTGCATTTTTTCGAACAGATACTTCCGCAAGCCGGCGGCGACGTTCACCGGGGCGGCGTGCAGCGAGACGCGCTTGGGCGTGCGGCCGCTCACCTCGACCCAGTAGACCGCATCGGGAACCTTCTGGCCGATGATCGAATCGAGCGCGTCGGCCGTCATCATCGCCTTGCCCGCGTGATTGGAGACCTCGGCGATTTCCTCCTCGCGCTCGAGCTTCGTGAGCATTCCTTTGAGGTGCTTGCTGAGATCGCGGAGCCTGGGCGAGAGATCGTTCTCCACCCAGTTCGGCGACTGAATTCGCCCGTTGCTGCGGCCCTGGCTCTCGTGGAAGCGGACGCAGCGCTCGAAGAACAGCTCCATCATCCGGTGCAGATCGACGACGTCACGAATCGCATCGTTCGCGGCTGAGCCGTGCGTGCTCAGTAGACCCTTGCCGCGCTTCGGATCGTAGAGCGTGCGGAGCTGATAGCGCAGGCCCCCCTCGCTGATCTTCAGGCCGAAGTGATCGCCGGCGACGTCCTCGACGGTGTGCGCTTCATCCAAAATCAGCAGGTCGTACTTCGGCAGGTAGTTCACGCCGGCCATGCGCAGCGCGAGATCACTGAAAAAGAGCGCGTGGTTGACGATGAGCAAATTGCCGCCGTTCATGCGGCGCTTGGCCGCCTGCCAGAAGCAGTGGTCGTAGAAATCGCACTTCTTGCCGAGACAGTTTCCGTGCTCGGCGCAGACCTTGTCCCACACGTCCGGCTGCGGGAGCGTCGGCAGGTCCGCGAGCGAGCCGTCGGTCGTGTGCGTCGCCCAGTCCTCGATCTGCCAGAGTGATTCGAGCTGCTGATCGTGATCGAACAGATAGTTCTGCCGCCCGCGCGCCTGCTGGAGTCGGCGACGACAGAGGTAATTGCTTCGGCCTTTGACCAGGATCGCCGTGAACTCATCGGGATAAACCGACTGCAGCAGCGGGATGTCCTTGTCGATGAGCTGCTCCTGCAGCGAGATGGTGTGCGTGGAGATGACGACGCGCTTCTTGTGCTTCACCGCGAAATCGATCGCGGGCAGGAGATAGGCGAACGATTTGCCGACGCCGGTGCCGGCTTCGACCAGCAGGTGGTGCCCTTCGGCGAACGCGCGCTCGACCGCCTGGGCCATCTCGAGCTGCTGCGGGCGGTGCTCGTATTTGTCCGCCATCCGGCGGGCGATGGCGCCATCAGGGCCGAGGATGCTGGTGAGGGTTGAGGTCATCGCGCGCCGGGCCGTCGACGGAACGGCGTATCCTAACAGTCTCCGAATCGCCTTCAACTCAAGAACGGTCGCAATATCGCGATGACAATGCGAAGCTCGCGCGGGTCGCGCGCGGGGAGGAAGTGCAGCGCCTGGTTGTCCACCGTGATCAGCAACACGTGCACGCGGCGAAGGATCGCGCGCTGATCGCGCAGCGCGTGTCGTTGGGCGTGCAGCTTGATCACGGCATTGGCGGGCAGGTTGACGCTGCTCGCGCCGAACGGGCCGGTCGTCTCGATCAACAGTTGCTCGCGGGTCGCGGCGATGACCGTCATCTGCCGCCGGCCGAGGCGGATGGCGTCGAGCATCACGCCGTAGCGCACCCACGAGACGAGCAGCACGATCGCCGCGCAGAAGACGGCGAAGAACGCCCACGCCCACGTCAGCGCCGCGCCGCTGATGCGGTTGGCGCGGATGCCGATCATGAACACGACGAGCGCGAGCAGGAGCAGCGCCCAACTCTGCACCGCGCCGACGCCAAGCGCATCGTACGCCGTCTGCTTGAGCGCCGCCCGCGGCGGCTCGCCCGCGGGAACGGTGATGCGCACGCCGGCGCCGGCGGGGTCGAGTTCAACGCGGATGTCGCTGCCTTCCGGCAGCGCGTCGTAGTTCAGAAACACGTGGATAGCAGATAGTGGATAGTCGATGGTGAACGCACGTCATCACTATCCACCATCCACTGTCTACTATCCACGTTTTCGTTCTTACGAAGACACTTCGATCTTCCCGAAGAGCCCGTCCGCTTCATCGTTCAACCCGGCGGTGAAGAAGAGCGTGTCGCTGCTGCCGGCCGAGCCGTTGTTGCCGAAGCTCAGCGCCCACAGCCCGTCGTTGTGGACCGGGAGGTTCGTGTTGTCGTTGACGTAGCCGAGGAACTTTCCGGTCTTGGGATGGAACGCGGCGATGCGACCGGAGCCGAACATGCCGACGAGCAGATCGCCCGCGAAATCGCCGAAGGTCGACGGCGCGAACGTCATGCCCCAGGGCGAATTCATGTAGGTCCCGCGGCGCATGCGTCGGAGCAGCACGCCGGAGGTCGAGAAGAAATCGACCACGCCGTGCCCGCGCCCGCCGACGTCGTCGCCGTCGTCTCCCACTTTCGCGAAGGTGACGCCGATGATCCCGTTGCCGAGGTTCTGCACGTTGAACGGTGCGAATCCCGACGGAAGATTCGGATCGGCGAACGCGCTGTGCTGCTTGAGGTGATGGAAGTTCCCGTCCCACATCTCGACCACGCCGGTATGGAAGTTGGCGAGGTACAGCCGCGCCTGATGCTTGAGGATGCCGATGGCCATGCCCTTGTAGCTGGCCTGGTTGACCGAGTTGTCCGCCGCCATGACGGCGTTGGCTTCATCGACCTGGTCGTTCCATCCGGTGATGCCGCCGTCCTCGCCGGCGAAGATGAACGTCGCGGGTTTGGTGACGCCGTTCTTAGTGATCATGAAGGCGTTGGCGAACGGGTTTTGCACCTGACCGGTCGGCGCCGACGGATCTCCCCCGCCGCCGGGGATGTTGACCGACAGCACCTTGTTGCCGCCGGCGTCGTAGACGGTGGTTTTGCTGGTGCCGTTGTCGGAGATCCACCACGGGCCCGAGGGAAGGAACGACACGCCCCACGGGTTCTTCAGATCGGGATCGATATGCGCGGCGGCGACGGCGCCGTCGGAGACCAAGTTGGTCTGGTGATAGACGGTGGAGAAGAGCTGCCGCGCTTCCAGCGGCTCGACGAAGGAATTCGACGCGTTCATAGGTGGCTCCGGTGTGAGGGGTATCGGTGACTGCGCTTAACCAATAACGCTCAACGAGCCACGATCGCGCGATCGTGCAAAAGTTGCATGGATTCCCCTTTTCGTGCCTAAAGCTGCAGTTGCCTGCCAGCGCGGGCATCTTCGAGCAAGCGAAGGGCGGCGGCACCGCCACCGGCGTATACGAGGTCGCACAGCTCTCGAAGGAGATCCTCATTCACCTTCGGGTTGACCGTGATGATGCGCGCGAAGTCCAGTCCATCTTGCTGCTTGTCCAACTGGCGGCGCAGCGGCGACGCCATCGCCGCGAACGTAGCGGCCAAGACCCCTTCCAGCGGCGGGATTCGCAGTGGCACGCCGTCCACCCGCACCGTCTTCGCGATCTTCAGCAGCCGCTTCCACAGCGGTGATCCGATCGGCTTCATGATGTCGATCGCTTCTTCCCCATCGGCGCGTGTGAATCGCGTCAGCACCGGCGTATCGACCATGGTCAAATCCGTGAACGCATGTGCGATCGCCACCGAAGCCTTCTTAGGGAATTGGACAACCACCTCGACATCCACCGTCGCCCGAGGCCGGCCGATGTAGCCGTTGGCGGCGTGCGCCCCGACCAGCACATATTTGACCTTGGCCGCGTCAAGCACGCGCGCGACATCCGTCGGGCCGATATCACGCTTCGCCATTCGCGCTAGCCTAGCGCCTTGTGCTATATCGTCCGCAATCCGCGGCGCTCGAAGGATGGTCTGCAGCATGCGTCACCCCTGTTCTACCCTATCGGCTATTTCCCGATGTCCTCATTCCACAGCTCGGGGTGTTCTTTGACGAAATTCTTCATCATCTCGACGCACTCGGCGTCGTGCAGGTCGATCACCTCGATGCCGTTGGCGCGCATGAAGGCGGGCGACTTGCCCCACTTGGCCTCCCCGCCGGGGAAGTTGGCGCTCTCGCCGACGATCACCTTGGGCACCCCGAACTGGACCGCGGCACCGGTGCACAGGTAGCACGGCATCAACGTGGAGTAGAGGACGGTGTCGGCGTAGGTCTTCTGCCTCCCGGCATTGCTCAGGCAGTCGATCTCGGCGTGGGCCATGGGATCGCCGTTCTGCACGCGCCGGTTGTGTCCTCTGCCGATGATCTGACCGTTGCGTACCAGGACGGAGCCGATCGGCAGGCCGCCCTCGGACAGGCCCTTCTTCGCTTCGTCGATCGCGGCGCGGAGGAACTGGTCCATTTGCTCTTTCTCCTGCGGCGAGAGCGCCTGCGGTGGCTGCCCCGCCGCCGATTGTTGGCGGTTGTGTCGCTTCAGCTCAAAGACCTCGCGGCGGTCGATCTCGATCTCTTTGGGCGCGAGGAACCCGAGGCGAACCTTGTCGCCGCGGATATCGACCACCTTCATCTCGACCTCGTGGCCGATCATGACGGATTGGTCCACCTGACGCGTGAGTACCAGCATGAGCGTACGGCTCCTTCCTGGGATAAGGGCCGGGATTCCGTTTCCGAACCTCGATCGCAGCGCTGCGCGGGTGTCGTTCGACGTCCTGTCGAGCGATACAGGCGCGACTGCGATCGCACGAGCAAGTATACGCGAAGACGCGAGCGGCGGTCAGCGCGACGCGCCTGGGCGCCGGGGTTGTGCGGCGCGTCTCACTCCAGCGGCCTGCCCTTGGCCTGCGTTGCGGGACGGGGGAGCTTGGGATCGCTCCTGGCGATCTTGGGGATCTCCACGATCACGCGATGCTCGGTGCCGGGGAGATCGACGCTGTGGATCACCGGCTCGCCGCCGCCGGCGAGCTTGATCGCACGCTTCGCCGCCGGCAGCTCCTCCGCGATCTTCGGGCCCTTCATCGCGAGGAATTTCCCGCCCTTCTTCGCCAGCGGCAGGCACCACTCGGCCAGGAAATCGAGCGTGGCGACGGCGCGGGCGGTGACGATGTCAAAACTCTCGCGATTGTTCGAGCGGGCGACGTCCTCGGCCCGCCATTCGGAAACCGACACGTTCGAGAGGTTTAGCGATTCGATCGCCTGTTTGAGGAAAGCCGCTTTCTTCTTCGTCGACTCGATCAGGAGGACGGAGAGGTCGGGGCGGGCGATGGCGAGCGGGATTCCGGGGACCCCCCCACCGCTTCCGACGTCGGCTAACCGCGGGCGAAAGACCCCGGCTTGGCTTGGCAGGAACGGGAGCAGGGTCAGCGCATCACCGACGTGCTGAACTTCCGCTGCGGCGCGGTCGGTGATCCGGGTGAGGTTCATCCTCGCGTTGGCTTCGAAGAGCAGATCGAGGTAGCGCGAGAGTTGCGCATCCTGCTCGGGCGAGAGCGTGATGCCGGCGCGGGCGGCGAGTGGGGACCAGAGGTCGTTCACGTCAGGATCATGATACGAACGGGCGACGCATGCGACATTCACGGGCGAACATGCGCCGCAATGCGCCGTTGGCTTCGTTTTGCGCATTCACGTTTTTTGTTGCACCACGTTGCATGGCGTTGCATCCGGTTGCATTTCGTGCACCGATCAATCGAAGTCTCGGGCCGATTATTTGATTGTCAAAGAGCGCGGGCGTCCCCTTGCTCCTGAACGATTGCAGAAATGTGATCACGAAACCGCAACGCGGCGCGAGGGATGCGCGCGATCCCGCGGGAAACTTGAGATTTCAAATTTGAAATTTGCAGATTTTGCTCTATTCCGCGTTGCACGTTTGGCGCGCCTCGCCGTGCTCCGCAGACTCGGCCAGTTGCTGGCGGATCTCGGCCAAGAGGCCGTCGAACGTGAAGCGCACCTTGTGCAGGATCGTCTTCACGCCGAGCTGGCGCAGGCGGGCGAGCTGTGACGTGTCGCTCACGCCCGTCACGCCGATCACCGGCAACTCGCGGTAGCGCGGCAGGCTGCGCAGCGCCTCCATGAACGCGACGCCGTTCATGCGCGGCATGAGGACGTCGAGGAGAACCAGGTCCGCGCCCTGCGAATCGAGGAGGGCCATCGCCTCGGCGCCGTCGGCGGCGGAAGCGACCTCGAACCCTTCCATCCTGAGCAGCCGCAGCAGCGGCTCCCGGATGATCTGCGCGTCTTCGACAATGATGATGCGTGGCACGGCGACAACTCCACTCCGATAACCATCAAATGGTGCGTCCACGTCTGATATTCAATTCGCGAAGGTGCTCGGCAACCCCGCAATTCGTGCAGACCGTGTCGCGACAGGACGGTGCGATTCCGACCAGGGTGACGAGGCGGGCAACGTGAAAATGGAAAGACTTTGACGAGGGTTCCGCGAATCGGTGCGCAGGTCGTCATCCCGAGCGTACCCGCGAAGGATCTGGCTTGCTGCGACGGCACGCAGATGCTTCGGGTACCTCAGCATGACACTCCTTGCGAGCCCGGGTTATTCTCGGTCCAGCGTCCCCCGCGTCACCCCGAGCTGGTTCAGCACCCGCAGCGACCGGATCGCCGTCTTCGCGTCGCTGCGACCCGCGACCACGTCGGCGTAGCGCTTGATCAGCGGCGCGACCTCGTGTGATTTTTCCCGCAGCAGCTCGACGCGGAAATGGCGCACGCCCAAATTCCGCATGCGCGGGATGAACTCCGCAGCGCTCTGCGACTGCGCGTTGAAGACGGTATTGCGGCAACCCGCATCCGGAATCAGCGGGTGCGGCTGGCCGACGCGGTCGCGCAGGTCCACCTCGTGCTTCTCGCACGGGCGGCCGCAGTCGCGGTAGTCCTTGCCCTCGCTCAGCACGTGCGCGAAGACGCAATGCTCCATGTGAAACATCGGCATGTGCTGGTGGACGACGCACTCGAACCTCGCAGGATCAAAGCGCGACAACATCGCGGCGAGCTGCCGCCAGTTCAGGTCGTAGCTGGGGACCATGCGGATGAGATTCTGATCGGCGAAGATCTGCGCGGTCAACTCGTTGGCGATGTTGAGAGCGTAGTCTCCGATCAGCGGCAGGTGCGGCGCGCGCTCGGCGAAGAAGGAGAGGGCGGCGAGGTTGCGGACGAGCACCGCATCGGGCGCGCAGTCGAGGAGCTGATTCAGCCAGCCGTCCTCGTGCG
The DNA here is from genome assembly GCA_025936175.1 of Phycisphaerae bacterium. Classification (GTDB taxonomy): domain Bacteria; phylum Planctomycetota; class Phycisphaerae; order Tepidisphaerales; family Tepidisphaeraceae; genus JAICTV01. The sequence goes on along the minus strand of JAICTV010000041.1, from coordinate 7,594 downwards.
GCTTGACGATGCGCATCGTCGCCAGCGCGACCGGCATCTTCGCGGCGTTGCAGCGCGCGACGGCCTCGCGATAGCGGCGGACGTCTTCGAAGTCGCAGTAGATCGTGGAGGGGCGGAGATCGTGATCGAGAGCGAGCGCGGCGTCGAGCTGGTCGAGCGTGCGGACGAGGAGATGGGTTTGAGGATTTGTAATTTGCGATTTGCAATTTGCGATTGAGGTTCGCAGTTCGTTTAGCGCGTTCGGCGCGATGATCGCGTGCTCCTGCTCGCGACGACGAAGCAGTTGCTCGACCGCCTGGCGGCGGAGGTCGTTCAGGACGGACTTGGGGATCATCGGCCCGCCGGCGAGGTCACAGGTCAGCTCGCGCAGCTCGAAGGGCGTGTCGCCGAGGCGCGCGAGCTGCTCGCGGAGCATTTCTTTTGTCGCCGGGAACTTCTGGGCGCGCTCGAGCGGACGATCCCAGCGCACTTCGATGTCGCCGAAGCGAATCGTGAGCAGTTGGCCGACGTGGGCGCGGACGGTCGCGTCGACCGGCGTGCGGTGCACGACGCGATCGCGCGAGAATGAGTGCTCCAATCGTTTTCGCAGCGCGGGGTCATCGGTCTTCCAGACGATCGCGCCGACGGAGATGGCGGCGAGGTTGACGTCGCCGCGGCGGAATTCGAGTTCGATCGTGTCGCGGGATTTTTGACGCACCGCGAGGATGCGGCCGCCCTGCTCGTCCTGCTCGGGGTGGCCTTCGTCGAAGACGATTCCGTCTCCGGGTTTTAATTCACCGGCGGCTGAAGCCGCCGGCTTGGCAGGGAGGTGGACTTCGATCGAGCGCGGGGTGATGCGGGTGACGGTTCCGATCTTTCGTCCGCGCGATTTCGGGAAACGCGCGGCGACCAGTCGCTGGTGGTTCACCCCGGAAAGGAAACCGTGGGTGAAACCGCGGCTGAAGGTTTGCTCGAGATCGGCGCGCTGCTGATTTGAAATGTGAAATCTCAGATTCGCTTCTGCGGCATCCAGCGCGGCGCGATAAGTCTGCGCCGTCGCGGCGACGTAGTGCGCGCTTTTCAATCTCCCTTCGATCTTCAAGCTCACGACGCCGCAGGCGGCGAGGTCGTCCACCAGCGCATAGGCGGCCAGATCCTGCGGCGAGAGCAGGTACGCCTTGTCGCCCAAGTCCTTCTCGCGTCCGTCCACGATCAGGTCGTACGGCAGACGGCAGGCTTGCGCGCACTGCCCGCGGTTGGCGCTGCGCCCGCCGAGCGCTTCGCTGGTCAGACATTGGCCGGAGTAGGCGACGCAGAGGGCGCCGTGGATGAAGACTTCCAGCTCCATCGGCGTCGCGGCGCTGATGCGCTTGATGTCGTCGATCGACAGCTCGCGCGCGAGCACGACGCGCTCGACGCCGAGCACGCGGCGGACGAACTCGATCCCGCGCGGCTCGGTGAGCGTCATCTGCGTCGAGCCGTGCACGTGCAGCGTCGGGGCCATCGTCTTGATGAGCCACGCAAGGCCCAGGTCCTGCACGATCACCGCATCGACGCCCGCGGCGGAGATCGAGCGGATGTAATCGACGGCCGCCGGAAGCTCATCGCTGAAGATCAGCGTGTTGAAGGTCAAAAATCCCTTCACGTTGTGGGCGTGAAGGTACGCCATGATCTGTGGCAGATCGTCCTGGCGGAAGTTGGTGGCGCGGTGGCGGGCGTTGAAGTTGTCGAGGCCGAAGTAGACGGCGTCCGCGCCGTTGGCAACCGCCGCGCGCATCGCGTCCCAGTCGCCCGCGGGGGCGAGCAACTCGGGGACGCGCCGGGATGTCGAAGTCGCGACAGCCGACATCGAAGCACGAACTATACGCCGAGCGGCGAAAGAGTGTGCGCTCGATTACTCGCCCGGGATGTAACTGATGACGCCGTCGAAGGGTGAGCTCGCCGTCGCGTAACGCTTCTTGGGGATGCGGCCGGACTGGTACGACAGCCGGCCCGCTTCGAGCGCCAGCTTCATCGCCTGGGCCATCTTCACCGGGTCTTTCGCGTGGGCGACGCCGGTGTTGAGCAGGACGCCGTCGGCGCCGAGCTCCATCGCGATCGTGACATCCGATGCGGCGCCGACGCCGGCGTCAACGATGACGGGGAAGGTCGGATCGTTCTCCTTGAGCAGATCGAGACAGAGCGAGATGTTGAGGGGGTTGAGCACGCCCTGCCCGGAGCCGATCGGGCTCCCCGCGGGCATGACCGACGCGGCGCCGGCTTCCTTGATGCGCACGGCGCTGCGCGGATCATCGCTGGTGTAGGCGAGGACGGTGAAACCTTCCTTCGCCAGCTCGCGCGTCGCCTCGATCGTGCCGACCGGATCCGGCAGCAGCGTCTTCTTATCGCCCAGCACTTCGAGCTTCACCCAGCCGGCCCCTTTGTTCCCCTGCTTCTCCAGCAGATCGCGCCCGAGCAGCGCGACACGGATGGCGTCGTCGGCGCTGAAGCAGCCGGCGGTGTTGGGCAGGATCACGTAGCGATCGAGGTCGAGATAGTCGAGCAGCGACCGGCCCTGCGCATCGACCAATCGCTCGCGGCGGACCGCGACGGTGACGACCTGACAGCCGGAGGCGTCGAGCGCCTGCTGCATCAACTCGTACGTCGCGTACTTGCCGGTGCCGACGAAGAGGCGGTTGCGGATCTCGAAGTCTTTGATGCGGAGAACGTCCATGGGAATATTGTATCTTACCCACCCCTGATGCCGTGCACGACATTGTCAGCGTGTCATGTTGAAATACTCCGAAGCATCTGCCTTCCCACACCCAGATGCTTCGGAGTACCTCAGCATGACGTTGGGCGAAGTTAATTCTAGGAGCAGCGACGATCACCTTGTGCGTCTAAGAAAACCCATCCATCCCGGCCAGATGCTGCTGCACAGTTCCTCGCGCCGGGGGCCATCCCGGGTCGCGGCCTCATCCGCCGCCGACGAACGTGACGATCTCGACTTCGTCGCCGCTCTTGAGGACCGTGTCGTATTTTTCCGTCCGGATCAGCCGCCGGTTCAACTCGATCGCGACCTTCTGCGGCGTGAGATTGTGCTGCTCGACGAGCTGCGTGACGGTGGTGCCGTCGGCGATTTCGCGATCTTGTCCATTCACCTTGATCGTCACGACGAGGTGATCTTAGCCCGCCGCGCGCGGGCCTCGCAAACCGACGTAGAGATAGATGACCGCCGCGCCGATCACCGCCAGCGCGATCCCGGCCCACGCCTGCACGCGCTGCGCGAGCAGCGCCTTCTCCAGCGGCCGCGGCTCGCGGCGCATCTGCCAGAGCACCACGATCCCGAGAAACATCGCGACGACGCTGCCGTAAATCGGGAAGGGCAAAAACCGGTCGGCAAAGGAGTACGGCCGCAGGTGTTGAAGCTCCGCGCGCGGATCGCGGCTGCCGGGGAGAAACGGGAAGACGATCGCCGCGATCAGCGTGATCAATCCGAGCCAGGCGGAGATGAGCGCGACGATCGGCGGCGCCAGCCGCGGCGGCGGCGGGCCGTTGGGATCGAGGGGAGGAAGGTCGTTCCTCTGATCATTTAACGATCTGATCATCTGATGATTGAAAAGGCGGGCGCCCGCACTTCTCCCAATGATCAGATGATCAGATCATCAGACGATTAAATCAAAGACTACGTCGTCGGCTGGGTGGCGGCCTCGACGCGCTGCTTGAGCGCTTCGCGGTAGATGCCTTTGAGCGGCTCGCTGGTCATGTTCAAGCCGCCGTCGGACTCGATCGTGATCGTGTAGAGCCGATCGGGCTGAAACGGCCCCCAGACCCCGTGCCCGCCGAGCGCGCGGACGCCCTTGGACCTGCGATAGCTCTCGTCCTCATACAGCTTCCAGAAATCGTTCCACAGCGACATCTCGAACTCGCTGATGCGCGGGTCGGTGCCGCGGTAGATGTCTGGGATCCTGCCCGGCGTGTCGATCATCATCGCCTGCGACGGAGCCTGATTCTCGCCGTAGATTTTTGTGAAGAGCGCGATGCTGTGGCCGCGGATGGGATCGTCCTCGGCGACCAGTCCGCGGTCGAATTTGATGACGAGCGCGTCGATGTGCGCGGTGTTGCCTTCGATCGTAAAGCTCTTGCCCGGCAGCGGGTTGCCCTGCTTGTCGTACTCGACGAAGAGGAGCGTCGTCTGGAGTTTGCCGCCGGCGTCTTTTTCCTGACGGGAGACGAGGATGTCGGCGACGCGTTTTTCGGTCGACAGGCGCGTGACCACCTGCTCGAGCTGGCGCTTTTCGTCCTGGAGTTTTTCGATCTGCCGGGTGGCGCCGGTCTGCTGCTGGTAGTAGACCACGCCGGCGCTGGTGATGATCAGCAGGATCGTCAGGCCGATGATTTTGAACAACGGGCGCAGCATGCCTTGCTTACGTTATCGGCGGTTCGGAGCTTCACGGTGCACTGTAATCGTGGCACGGGCGCCTCGCCCGTGCATAAGCGGCTATAGCCGCAAGTACATGGGCGGGGCGCCCATGCCACATACATCAAGCGCACGTCACTGTTTAGGCTGCTCGGTCGGGCGCGTGAGCAGGGCTTTGTTCGCCCACAAACGCTGCAGCGTCGCCGCGTCCGTCGGCAGGATGGTGATCTTCGAGTCTTTGTTGACGCTGCCCAGGTATTTCCCGTCGGGACCCATATAGTGGATCGTCGCAGAACCCTGAAGACCGATGCGATCGGTGATGGGCACCGCGCGCACGCGCGACCCCGCGAGATCGACCTCCTGCTCGGTGCCGACGTCCACGTACCGCATCATCACCTCGCGGCGGTCGCTGACGAACGTCGCGAACATGTAGGTCTTGGGCGCCTCCAGCGGAAGCAAGCGCGGGAGCAAATGTCCCACCGCCTGCGGCAGATAGAACGGCGGGAGGTTCCGCTTGAGCGGCTCGGCGTTGCCGGTCTGTCCGACCGTCTGCACGTTCAGCACGTAAGGCTCGGCGACCACGACCGGCGGCTGCTTGGGATCGCTGGGATCGCCCAGCGCCACCTGCCCGCTGTTGTCCGCCTGCCGCTCGACATGCCGGTCGGATGAACCGATCTCGGTGAACTGCTCGCTGGTCTTCTTCGGCAGGTTCTGGATCCAGACGAGGTTGGACCAGTTCTCGTGCCGGCGGTCGCCGGTGACGAAGTACCAGGTTTCCCCGTCCACTTGTGTCGCGCTGTCGGGATAGGAGCGCGAGCGGATGCCGATCTTGATTCCTTCCTGCCCGCCGGCGGCTTGATCCGGCTCCTCGACGATGTAGGTGTAGCCGATGTCCTTCCCGTCGCGGAGCAAGCGCTGCCACTGCTCGGGAATGAGCGTCTTGCGGAGCTTGGCCAGGTCCAGGTTGACGTAAAACGCGCGGGTGCGGAAGAGGCGCTCGTTCTGGTCCTGCTTGATCGCCGAGCGATCGAGCAGCTTGATCGTGTCGAGCATCTCGCGGAAGGATTCGACGGCGACCTGCTCGGCGGCGTCGCTGCTGTCGGGACCTTTCGCGTCCTTGGCCGCCGGCGTGGTGAGCATGAAGCTGTAGTAGAGCTGATCGTTCGCCTGGACGATCGCCTCCTGGATGAGCTGTCGATTCCCGCCGGTGGTCATGCGCGCGGCGATCAGGCCGGCGTTGTTTTCGCCGAGGTTGACCACGTCTTGCCGCACGATGTCGATGCCCGGATTGCCCTGCTTCAGGCGCGCGGCGATGGTCTCGAGCAGGCCGAACTTCTTCTCGTTGCCGCTGAGGGCCATCGGCTGCGCGGTGGTGGTCTTGGTGACGATCAATTCCCAGGTCTTTTTCTCGTTGGCGAAGCGCGCGATCTCATCGCCCGCGCCTTCCTTGCCCACCTGCTGCACCGCGCCGGGGACGCGGAAGGCGATGCCGGCGAGAGGGTTGTGGAACGTCCCGCCGAGGAGCTGATCGCCCGCGGCATCGGGCCGCCCGGAGAGAACGTTGAGCGCATCCGGCTTTGGCGAAGCGTCCGCCGACGGTTGCGTCGCTTGTGCCAAGGCGGCAGTCGAGACCGCGAGGACAACGGCGACGGCGATTCGAGCGGGGTTAAGTCGGACCATGTTCAGGCTCCACGAAAGCTGTTCGATGAACGTCTGAGGCAGGTTGTGCGGTGCGGAGAATATATCGACTGCGGCCGGGTTTGTCCTACTAAAGACACTCCGGCCGAATGTCATCCTCAGGCACTCCGAAACATCTGGCTTCGACGACGCAGATCCTTCGCGAGCACGCTCAGGATGACACGCCGTGCAGCGTTCTCGGCTCCGTAAATAAACACCCTCTCAGCATGATGCGTGACGGTACCGCTGATGCACCGCGGCAATTATCGGACCGTCCTCACGGCATCATCTGACTGTCGTGAGCGAAATCGAAGCGGATCGTGTCCAGCTCGCTCCCGGCGCGCTGCGCGGCGCCCGGCAGCTCGACCGTTTCCAGCTCGCCGCTCTTGCGGAAATACCAGCGGCTCACGCGGCCGCTGCCGTTCACCTGCACGCTAAGGCAGCGCATCGGCTTGTCCTCGCCTTCGGCCTTGCGGGTCGAATTGGGCGCCGTCCGGATGACGAGCGACAGCGGCTCGAGCGGGCCGATCGCCGCCGCGTCGTCGATCCACGAATCGGTGCGCAGCATCATCGGCCCGTCGCCCACGCCTCCCATCACTTGCGCCAGCAGCGGCCCGGGGACGAACGGCGCGGGCGCCGGGATCTTCCACTGCGCGATCGTCGCCGAGTGCGATTGCACGCTCATCGAAAGTTGTGCCCCGCGCAGCAGCGTTACCTGCCGCAGGACGTCGCTCTCCTGCCCGCGCAGGTCCGTGCGCGTGACGTCGGCGTGATACTGCTGACCGTCAGGCTTGATCGTCCAGTGCGACTGGATGCGCGCGACTTCGTCGCCGGCGCCGGCGGATCGCAATCGCGTTTCCTCGCGCGCTTCCAGCGACTTGGGCTCCCAGTCGAGGTGCGACCAGCCCAGGTGGGGGTGATCGGTGTTGTTCGTCCAGAGCCACCACTGCTCGTCGCGCGCTTCGAGCAGCCTGTCGAGGTCCTGTTTCTTCAGTCGGGCCGCCTCGGCGGCGCCCGCGTCTTCGAGTTCCGCGACGTCACTGGTCGGCAGGAATTTCACCCTTGCCGACAGCTCCTTCCACGCGTGTTCCATCGCCACGCCGTCGCCATCGAACCCGCCGGTGAAGACGGACAGCAGTGCGCGGCCGCCGGCGTCGGGCAGCAGATACGCGCGCCAAAGGAAGCGCTGGTGCGGATCGCCACCGCCTTCGCCGCTGGCGTTGGCTGACAAATCCACCGGCACGTCCGCCTGCCAGCCGTCGTTGTCGATCGCCGTCACTTTCGCATCCCGCCAGCGCTGGTCGCGCGGCAGCAGCATCGTGATCAGGGACGCGGCCGCGCGCTCCCGGCGCTTCGAATCCTTCGCATCCAGTCGCGGGAACAGGCAGCCGACCACTTCGATCGCGCACCAGTTCTGCTCAAAGAGCTGCGCGCGCTCCACCTCGTCCGGCCCGATCCGCCGCCAGAGCAATCGGTCGGTTCGATTCGGATCGCTTTGCACGACCGCGCGGAATTTATTCGGCGGCGCGAGCTCGATCC
>JAICTV010000321.1 GCA_025936175.1 Phycisphaerae bacterium | reverse complement strand
GGACGCGTCCCGGCCGTCTCCGCACACGCCTGATGCTCTGTCGGCCCCCGCGGACGTCGAGCCGCACGAGGCGCATTCGTATGTGCTGAACGGGCACCTGACGGGCACCTGGCGGATTTGCGGGTGAAAAACGGCTCCGGCCCCATCGCGGGCTTAAGCGCGTCGGAAGTCGTCATGGCCGGCGAGAAGTTTTCCGACGAGCGTGATTACTACGTGCAGGCGCACCATTTTTCGGCGCGCCGCCGACCCCTTTTGGCACGGGATCGCGCTCAAATCGAACTACCCGTTCCTGGACGGCCACGTCGCCAACGCGTTCGCGGCGGCCGCGCGGGATGCGCTCGATCCGTGGGACGCGTCAAGCCGTGATCGTCACGCACGGTCGCGGCGTTTAACCTTCCTCGCGCCAGGCCCACCATCCGTCGCCGACATAGCGATAGGACTTATTCCGCCAGCCCACCTTTTTCGGATCGACCTTGGGCAGATAAGTGAATCCGGACTTATACGCGCGGTTCTGCTCCTCGACCGTAAAGCGCACGCCGCCGCCCGGCACGACCTTGATGCGCCGCGCGCGATACACGCCGACCCACTGATCGTCCGCATAGGCCTGCCCCGACGCGAGCAGGTCGCTCGCCATCTTCTGCATCGCCGGCCGGCTGAATTTCACCGCCGCCTTCATCGGCAGGCTGTAATGCACCGCCGCCGCCACCAGCAGAAAGCACAATCCGACCGCGACGCGAAGCTTCTGTCCCTGCATCAGCAGAGAGTGCGGCCAGCGGTACTTCCGCGCCGCGATCACGCGCACGAACGGCCACGCGAGCCACAACGCCGCCAGCCCGACGAGGATCAACCACCCGCCCGACCGCGCCAGCTCCTCCCCCGGCTGGCGCGCCGACCAGAGCGCGAACGCCAGCGCCCCCCAGCTCAGCCAGTTCACTTCCCACCGAATCGGCCCCAGCACCCACTTCGCCAGCGGCGAAAGCTCCCGCCCCATGTTCATCGTCGCCGGGTCGAGCGGATCGAATCCCCGCCCGCACTCCGGACATCGCGGCGTCGGCAACCCGCGCAGCGCATAGCCGCAATCCAGGCAGAGGCCGATGGGCTGGGTCGAAGCGGGTTCAGCGGGCACGGGAAGATCGAGCGCGGTCATGCCAGTTATTCGATGAATGGCGCGGCGGGTTCGGCGTTGGACACGTCAACGCGCCCGGATCGTCCAGTAAAGCCAGGAAAAGATGTTCATGTACTTCCGCGGATTCCCGCAGGCCCTTCCAGTCATCGTGAGGGGAACCGGGCCGATCAAAAGGTAGGTCGCATGAGGGCACCGACCGAATCGCACGCCAATCAAGATCCCCAGCACCGCCAAGGTCACGACAAGGTGACGCCACCAGTCCGGCCCCTTGATCCGCATTCCGGTTCGGCGCGAGTTGATGTCGTACCCAACCCACATCCCGATCGCGAGCAACCAAAGCATCACGCCCCACGCGGCGAAAAAGCTCATCTCCTGCGTGGGAAGGGTCAGGAAGAACGTTCCCGACGCGGCGGCGAGGAGGATCTGTCCACCGGGCGTCGGCTCGTGTGGACCGGGACGATCCGCGCGATTCGCCTGCGGACTGGCGTAGTCCACAACCGGGAGCGCTGACTGTTCGGCACCATCTGCGTCGTCGGACATCACCCCTTCCACGCTTGAGGATGGTCAGCGCGCACCATTGGCAACTCCGCCGCCGCCGCGTTGCTCTTCACCTGCTCGACGCTCTTGCACCCGGGGATCACGCACGACACCGCCGGATGCTGAAGACACCACGCCAGCGCCCACTGCGCCATCGGCACGCCCGCCGGCACCTCCTCCTTCGCGATCCGCTCGACCTCACGGAGCTTGCGATCGATCTCCTCCTGCTTGTGCGTCGCGCGAAAATCGTTCCCGCCGAAGTGTGCACCGGGCTTGTACTTGCCGCTGAGATATCCGCTCGCCAGCGGCACCCGCGCCAGCACGCCGAGCCGATGTTCGATCGCGTACGGAAAATCCCGCGTCTCCGGCCGGCGGTCGAGGCGGTTGTAGATCACCTGGAGCGTCTCGACCTGCGCCTTCTCGCTCTGCTTCGTCTGCCGATCGTCCGCGTTGCCGCGAATCGAGTTGCCGATGTGCCGGACCTTCCCTTGCTGTTTCAATTTAATGAGCGTCTGCTGCAGCGCTTCGTTCTCGAACTCCTCATCCGCGATCGAGTGATACTGCAGCAGATCGACGTGATCCGTCCGCAGCGCCTTCAGCGACTCCTCGAGCTGCTTGAGCACATCCGCCGGCGAGCGCTCGTCGGTGCGCTTCATGTGCCCGTGAAATTGGTGCCCGAACTTCGTCGCGACGACCCACTTATCCCGATCGCGCTGAATCGCCCCGCCGATAAGCCGCTCGGACGTGTGATCGCCGTAGCATTCCGCGGTGTCGATGAGATTGATGCCGACGCCGCGACACGCATCGAACATCGCGTCGACTTCACTTTGCGTGAAATCTTTTCCCCACTCCCCGCCGAGCTGCCATGTGCCGATGCCGATCACGGAGACGCGAAGGTTCGTCTTGCCGAGGCTGCGGTATTTCATGCCCCTAGTGTAGCCCAGCGCGGACGCGACCTCTCAGTCCATGTCATCCTGAGGTACTCCGAAGGATCTGCGTTCCCTCATGCAGATGCTTCGCAGTACCTCAACATGACGCATGATCTCAAAGGCGAGTGGAAAATCGGAGCTACCTCTTTTCGCCGCCCGACGTGACCTCATCCACCGTCGTGGAGCTCGTGTTCGTCGGATTGGTCGTCGTCGGCTTGGCTTCCTCGAGCGTGCCTTTGACGTGGATCTGCAGCAGCTCGTGTTTTGCCGTCTGCACGATGTCGCCCAGGATGGGGACCTTCGGCCAATTCGGATTGTCCGTGGTGAAGGTCATCGCGACCTTCTTGGTGTTGAAGTTGAGCTGGCCCGAGCCGCTCATCAGCATGTCTTTGCTGCGCAGCTCGAGCGAATCGAACGTGACGGTCGGACCTTCGACCGTGTAACGCGCTGAGCCCTCGCTGAAGGGCTGTTGGATCGGGAGCGAGAGATTGGTGACCTGCAAGAGGCCCAGGACGAGCGGGATCTTGTACATCTGTCGGCCCGCGACGGCGACGTCGCCGCGGCCGCGGCGGGTGTTGGAATTCGTCCAGTCGCCTTCCAGCGCCAGGCTCGCACTCAGCTCGCCCGAAAGATCGGGCGCGCTGTCGCCGGTTAAATCCTTCACGTCGGCGTTGCGGAGCACGAGGTTCATCACGTAGCGGGATGGGCCGACATCCGGGAACGCCAGGTCCACCTGCCCGGCGACTTCGCCGCCGGCGAGTTTGCCGTTGATCCTGCCGATGCGCAGCGCGTCCTGATCGGCGGGCTTGTAGAACTCCGCGTGGACGTCGCTCGCCGCGCGGTTTCCGATCGTCAGCTCAGAGAGGTCGAGCGGTCCGCTGAGCGCCGCCAGCTTGCTGTTGCGCACCGTTCCCTCCAGCGCGAGATTGCCTTTGACCTTCCCGAACGGCACGCCGACGTCCATCGAGCCGTCCTTCAGCGACAGCTTCACGCCGAAATCCACGTCCACCGGACGCGATTCCGGTTTGGTGGTGTTTACCCTCGTCGACGTGGAAGCCATGCCCGCCGACAGCGTGCGCACGCCGAGCTTCGCGAAGTCGAACGAGACCACGCCGCTCATCTTCAGCGAATCGACCAGCGACGCCAGCCCGCTCGGCAGCGCCTTGCGGAACTCGGTATCAACCGGACATCCGTCGCCCGCCAATCGCAAATCCCAATCACTCGCGTCGTTGCTCACGTTGCCGGAGCCGGCGACGCGAAGGGTCGCAGCGCCGTGTTTGGCGCTCAAATCCGTCAACGTCACGTGGCCGTTGTTGACGCGAACGGTGCCGCTGATGTCCGTCAGATGATACGGCACCGCCTGCACCGTCGCCGCCAATTGCCGCGGGTGGATGATCAGGTCGAAATCGGAAGACCGGGTATCGGGTGTCGGGTGTCGGGTGTCGGGGAGAGACAACGAGCCTGCACTGGCGACCGCGTCTTCACCCGAGACCCCAGACCCCAGACCCGATACCCGCCGCTCCACGCCCACCCCGCCGTGGTACGTCATGTCCAGATCGACCACGCCCTCCGGATGCACCGCATCCCAACCCTGTTTCGCCACCGGCGGGAGGACTTTGTAGAGCGTTGAATCCAGCGCGAGCTGCGTCGCGGTGCCGCTGAAGAAGATCGTCGGCTTGTTGTGCGGCCAATTCACTTCGCCGCGGCCGACCAGATCCCCCTCGCCCCTTTTTGCGTGGAGATCGTTCACCTTCATCCCGTCCGGCAGGAGGTGCAGCCGCGCGCTCAATCCCGAGACCGCATATCCGCCGCCGTCGGTCGGCCAGAGCCTCCCATCCCGCAGCGCGATGTCGAACGCGTGCGTGAGTTCCGAGTCCGACGCGATCTTTGCGGTGGAATTCATCTCCGCGGCGCTCGGCCGCCAGACACGACCGTCGATGTCGAGCGTCCCGGTCAGCCCCACTTTCTCCAGCCACTGCCGTCGGTCCTCCGGCAGCGCATCGAGCAGGTTCTGATCGAGCGGGACGTTGCGCGCGGTGATCTTCAAGTCGGGCCGCGGCTTGGTGACCTGGTTCCGCGTCTCGCCCGCCTCCAACGCTTTCCCGCCGACGCCCGCGCGCCACGTCACGCGCCCGTCGATCGTCAGGCTCGAGTCCGCCTTCTTCATCGTCGCGTTGAGGATGTCGACGTACCCCTCGCGGATCTCCAGCCGCCCCGTCACGTGCTCCAGCGGGTACGGGAAGGCCACCATCTTCCCCGACGCGTCCTTCAGATCGACGTCCGTC
>JAICTV010000076.1 GCA_025936175.1 Phycisphaerae bacterium | reverse complement strand
CGACAAAGGGCTCATCTCTTGCCTGGCTTCCAGCGTTCAGCTTTACCATCTCGAAGGTCAGTCGCGTCCGGCCAAGCGGCGCGAGCTGGCGATGGGGTACAACACCTGGCTCCTGGACAGACGCATTTTTGCATCGAGCGGAGGAATGAAGTGATGTCGGACACGAAATCTGCGGCGGATCAACTCGCGCTTCCGCCGGAGCAGCGCCAAGTCATCTGTGTGCTCGGCGGGCGCAGCGGGACGTCGCTCATGACGCGGCTGGTCAACCTGCTGGGCGTATCGCTCGGCGACGAGAAGCGCATGCTCGAGGCCTGCAGCGCCAACGAGAAGGGATTCTGGGAGCACAAAGATTTCGTCGCGATCAACGAGGAGATCATCGGGCGCTTCGGCGGCAAATGGCCCGATCTCAAGCCGCTGCCGGGCGGACTGGAAAACGACAAGTCGCTTGATGACCTGCGCGATCGCGCGATCAAGATGATCCGCCGTGAGTTTAACGACGCGCCGCTGTGGGGCTGGAAGGACCCGCGCGCCTGCGCGACGCTTCCGTTCTGGCAGAAGCTGATCCCCGACATGCGGTACATCCTCTGCTTCCGCAATCCGGTGGACACGGCGCGCTCCAACGCCAAGACGATGAAGCTCGCGATGAGCATGGAGAAGCGACCGCTGTCGTTCCTGAAGAAGAACGCGTGGGACAAGCTCGAGCAGATGGGGGAAGAGAAGCTGTTCCAGGCGGGCGTGGGCAACTGGATTCAGTTCGCCGACATGATGCTCCGCCAGACCGCGGGCAAGCGGCGGATGGTGCTGATGTACGAAGACGTGATGGCGGACACCGACGCCGAGCTTCGTCGCGTCGCCCGCTTCATCGGGAAGCCGGAGGCGGCGAGTGATCCGGAAGTGCTCAAGAACGTCCGTGCGTTCAAGAGCGACAAGCTGCGGCATCACGACACGTCGCTTGACCAGGTGCTGGCCGAGCCCCGGCTGCCGATGGTCGCCAAGGCGGTTTTCCTTTCGCTGCGGACGCGGGCGACGCTGGAGCGCAAGAGCCAGGAGTTCGTCGATCGCGGGCAGGCGGATCCGAAGCTGGAAGAGGCGATGTCGCTCGATTCGCTCGGGAAACTGGCGGACGAGGCGATGCGGCAGCGCCAGCAGATGGCGGCGCAGCTCATGAAGCTCAAGGGGATGAAGGGTAAGGGTGGCAACGCGGCTGCGGGCGCGGCGGCCGAGGCCGAGCCGCCGCCCGAGCAGGCGCAGAAGCAGATCGCCGAGCACGTGAGACGGATCGTCGTCGAGCGGACGCCGGCGGACGCGAAGATCGTGGTCGTCAGCCACGGCGACGAGCAGCTCCTGGCGATCAACGGGCGCAACACGGCGCACTTCCCGCAGGACGACAGCGGCGGATACATCGGCTTTCATCCCGCCGACAGCGCCTCCGCGATCGAGTACTTGCGGTTGGTCGAGAAAAAGGGCGCCAAGTTCCTGCTCTTCCCGCAGCCGCAGCTCTGGTGGCTCGACCATTACAAGGAGCTGCGCGATTATCTCGACACCAAGCACCGTAAGGTGTGCGGCGACGAACATTGCGTGCTCTATCAACTCGCATAATCGTTGCCGCGGAGCGTTCGCGCGTGAATGACGTGCTGACCAAAGATCGAGAGTCGCGTCCCTGGACGCCGGCGGAGCGCGAGGCGGCGATCGTGCAGCTCGGCGCGGTGGTGGAGGCGACGGCGGCGCAGTGGCGCGCGGCGATGGGTCTGACGGGCCCGGTGACGTTCGCGCCGCCGCAGGCGGGCGGCGTGAACACCACGTTCCTGTTCGACCTCCGTCGCATCGATCCCATCGCGTCGGCGCGGCCGGTGTTCGTGCTTGGGGAAGCACGCTCGGGAACCACGGCGATGCTGCGGGCGCTGACCGAAGGGGGCGGCGGCTTCTTCGCCTGGGCGGAGGGGCATTTGTTCTCCGCGCTTCCGCCGCTGCTGTCGGGCGTGCGGATCCACCTCGAGGATTACAAGAAGAAGCGCGGCAACCGCAACGGCGATTTCGCGCTCGATCACTTCGACGTCTACCGCTCGCTCAATGCCCTGGTCCGTTCCTTCGACGCGCAGTACGCCGACGCAACCGCCGCGGCGAATAAGACGCGCTGGGCAGACAAGACGCCGGACGTGATGGCGATGATCGCGCTGCCGCTGCTCGCGCGCGTTTATCCGAAGGCTCGGTTCCTCTTCATGCACCGTCATCCGATCAAGCTGATGCTGTCGCGGCAGAAGAAGTTCCCGACCTCGCCGATCGAGTCCGGCATTACCGCGTGGGCCTCGACGATGGCGGCGTGGCGCGAATTGAAGAAGGTGCTGGAGCCCGGCACGTGGGTCGAGATCGCGCAGGCGGATCTGGCGACGCGCAGCGGCGACGCCGTGGCCAGGCTCCGCGAGCCGCTCGGTTTGAACGACGACCAATGCGCGGCGATGGCCGCGTATCTGCACCGCGAGCGGCCGGAGTCGACCGGCAGCGTGCGCGACGACGCCGAGGTTTATCTCGATGACGTCGAGTGGCCGGCTGAGATCAAGGACTGGTTCCGGCGGATGTGCGGCGCGGCGGCAGGCGAATACGGTTATCGACTGGATCGCGCCGCGGCGCCGGCGGGAGCGAGCGGCTGATGGGCCGGCGGCGTCGCATCACCGTCGCCGGCTCGGTCGCGCAGCGGCCGGGCAACGGCGGACACACGTGGGTCTTCCTTCAATACCTGCTCGGCTTGCGCCGGCTCGGGTACGACGTGCTCTTTGTCGATCGCATCGAGCCGGAGATGTGCGTCGATCGCGCGGGAAACGCCTCGGCCGTCGAATCATCGTGGAATGTTGAGTACTTCCGCGACGTGATGGCTCGCTACAACCTCGCTGATGCGTACGCGCTGTTCTACGACGGCGGGCGCAACGTCATCGGACGCGCACGCCATGAGGTCATTGCGCACGTTAGCGAATCCGACCTGTTGCTGAACGTGATGGGCTTCTTCGACGACGCGGAAATCCTCTCGCGCGCGAAGCTCAAGGCGTTTCTCGACATCGATCCGGGCTTTGGTCAGATGTGGAAGGCGCTCGGCCTGCACGACCTTTTTGTCGGCCACGACGCGTACATCACCATCGGCGAGAACATCGGCAATCCGGACTGCGAGATTCCGACTGTCGGCATCAACTGGATCACCACGCCGCAGCCGGTCGTGCTCGAGCAGTGGCCGGTGGTGCGCGAGCATAACGGCGCGTTCACCGGCATCGCGACGTGGCGCGGGCCCTTCGGGCCGGTGGAGTACAATGGGAAGACCTTCGGGCTGCGCGTGCACGAGTTCCGCAAGTTCGCCACGCTGCCGACGATGGTCGATCACGCCGATTTTGAGATCGCCCTGGACATTCATTCGGCAGAGACAAAAGACCTGGCCCTGCTGAAGGACAACGAGTGGCGCTTAGGGGATCCGAAGATCGTCGCCGCCGATCCGGACGGATACAGGAACTACATCCGGCACTCGATGGCCGAGCTGATGATCGCCAAGAACATGTACGTCGCCACGCGCGGCGGATGGTTCAGCGACCGCAGCATCTGCTATCTCGCCAGCGGCAAACCCGTCCTCGCGCAGGACACGGGTCTGGCGGAGCTTTATGCGACCGGCACGGGTCTGGTGACGTTCTCGACGCTGCCTGAGGCCGCGGCGGGAGCGGAGACGATCGCGAATGACTACGCCACGCACGCCGCCGCGGCGCGAACAATCGCCGAGGAGCATTTCGATTCCGACAAGGTGCTGCCCAAGCTTCTAAAGAACCTGGGGGTGCCGGCGTGAAGACCGTCATCGTCAGCGGCGCGCTGGCCAATAAGCCGCTCAACGGCGGCGAAGCGTGGGTACGGCTGAGCTGGGCCCGCGGGATGCAGCGGCTGGGATTTCGCGTCTGTTTCGTCGAACAAATCGCCGACGCGACGCCCGCGCCAGCGGCGTTGGACTATTTCGAGCGCGTGACCCGCGCGTTCGACCTGAGCGCCTGCCTGATCGACAAGGACGGTTCGCCGCTGCGCGGAATGAGTCGCGGCGAACTGCGCGACGCCGCCGGTTCAGCGGAACTCTTGATCAACATCAGCGGCCACCTTCCCGCGTCGTTGGAGGTGTTGCGAACCGTTCGCCGCACCGTGTACGTCGATATCGATCCCGGCTACACGCAGATATGGAATGAACAGGGCTGCCTCCCGCTTGAGGGTCACGATTCCTATTACACGATCGCGAACAACATTGGCCGGCCGGGCTGCTCGATCCCGACCGGGAACATCGCCTGGCGGACGATCCTGCAACCGGTGGTGCTCGACGATTGGCCGGTGGTCCCGCCGCCGGGGGAGATGAAATTCACCACCGTCGCCGCGTGGCGCGGCTCTTTTGGCACGGTCACGCATGCGGGGCAGACGTTCGGGCAGAAGGTGCACGAGTTCCGAAAGGTCATCGAGCTGCCGAAGATGTCGAAGTTCAAATTCGAGATCGCACTGCTCATCCACCCGGGCGACGTGAAGGACCACGAAGCGCTGCTCGCCAACGGATGGTCGCTGCTCGATCCGCAGGAAGTGGCCGCCGACCCGGAGGATTTCCGACGGTACGTGCAGAACTCATCCGCCGAGTTTTCCGTCGCGCAGGGCATGTATGTGCAGACTCGCAGCGGCTGGTTCAGCGATCGAAGCGTCCGTTATCTCGCCAGCGGCCGGCCCGTGCTCGTGCAGGCGACGGGCGATCTTGGCGTTCCAGTCGGCGAAGGCATCATCACGTTCACATCGATCGACGAAGCCGTCGCCGGCGCCGAGCGGATTGCTCGCGATTACACCCTCCACGCCGCCGCCGCGCGGCGGATCGCCGTCGATCATTTTGACTCGGGCAAAGTTCTGACGAAGCTGTGCGACCAGGTGGGCGTGCGGCCGTGAACGCGAAGCTCAATATCGTCCTCGCCAGCTCCATCGCGTCCGTCCCCGATCAGGGCGGCTGGACGTGGGCGGTGCTTCAATTTCTCCTGGGCTTCAAACGCCTGGGCCACGATGTGACTTATCTCGAAGTGATCGAACCGAAGCTGCTTGAAGAGCACGGCGAGTTCTCGCCGAGCGCGATGTACTTCCGGCAGGTGATGGCGGATTTCGACTTCCGGCGGTCGTCGGCGATGCTGCTGAAAGGACGGCAGGAAGCGGTCGGCGTGCCGTACGATCAGCTCATCGATCGGCTTCGCAGGACGAACGTTTTGATCAATGTGTCCGGCATCCTGCAGGATGAATCGCTGCTGCTCCGCTGCCGCAAGCGCGTCTACCTCGACCTCGATCCGGGGTTCACGCAGCTCTGGCAGGCGGTGCAGAACATCGACATGCACTTCGCCGGGCACACGCACCACGCGACGATCGGCATGGCGATCGGGCAGGCGGATTGCCCGGTGCCGACGTGCGGCTTGAACTGGATCGCCACGCCGCAGCCGATCGTCCTCGAGCATTGGCCGATCGCGACGGAAATTGAATACGACGGGCTGACGACCGTCGCCAACTGGCGCGGCTACGGATCGATCGATCACGACGGCGTCTTCTACGGGCAGAAGGCGCACTCGCTCCGGCAGATCATCGACCTGCCGACGAAGACGAGCGAGAAGTTTATCTTGGCCCTGGCGATCCACGAGAACGAGACGAAGGACCTCGCGCTTCTCCGCGACAACGGCTGGCGGTTGATCGATCCGAATCTTGTCACCTCGTCGCCGCAGAGGTTTCAAAAGTTTGTTCAACGCTCAAAGGGCGAGATCGGCATCGCCAAGAGCGGCTACGTGCACGCGAACTGCGGGTGGGTGAGCGATCGGAGTCTCTGCTACCTCGCGTCCGGCCGGCCGGTCGTCGCGATGGAGACGGGATTCAGTCGGTTCATCCCGCCGGGCGAAGGGATGTTTGCTTTCTCGAATGTGGACGAGGCGGTGGCGGCGATCGATGCGATGAACTCGGATTATCCGAAGCACCGCAAGGCCGCCCGCGCGATCGCGGAGAAAAACTTCGATTCGGACAAGGTGCTGAGCGAGCTGCTGGCGAAGGTGACATGATCGATGCGGCGGGACATTTGACGGCGGAAGAGATCGGCCGCGCGATCGGACGCGAGGTCGCGCTCGTGCGCCGGCGCGACTGGGATTATCACTCCAGCCACGGCATGCAGGAGCTCGACGTCGAGCTGGCCGACGGCTCGCGCCTCGCCATGATCTTCAAGGGCGCCGAGTCCGCCGATGCGCAGCGCACGCGTCCCGGATTCCTCTACAACCCGAGGCGCGAGATCGATGTCTATCGCGGCGTACTCGCGAAAGCCGATCTCGATACGCCCACGTTTTACGGCTCGATGATCGATGAAGATCCCCAGCAGCCGCGCTACTGGCTCTTCATCGGGCATCTGCGCGATGCGGTTCCGTTGTGGCAGTGCGAGTTCGATCTCTGGCCCGAGGCGGCGAGGTGGCTGAAGCGGCTGCATTCGATCGCGCTCCATCCCGCGCCAAAATCGTTGTTGCATTACGACGAGCACTTTTACTGGAAATGGATTGAGCGTGCGTCGCAGAACCGCCCGGAGCTGATCGCCGTGACCAAGCACTACGGCCAAGTGGTGAAGCGGCTGCTCGCGCTGCCCAAGGCGTTCATCCACGGCGAGTTTTATCCGTCGAACATCCTTGTGCAGGACAACCGCCGCATCCGTCCGATCGACTGGGAAACCGCGGCGATCGGACCGGCATTGATGGATCTGGCGGCGCTGTGCTCAGGCCGATTTGATGACGCGCGACGGCGCGAAGCGGTGGAGGCGTATGGCGCCGACGTGCGCGATCTCGACGACTGCCGCCTGCACCTGGCCATCCAGTGGCTCGGCTGGTCGAAGGACTGGACGCCGCCCAGGGAGCACCAGCAGAACTGGTTCGCGGAGGCGATGGAACTGGCAGCGAGGGTCGGAGTCGTGCGATGAGCGAGACGAAAGCGAAGTATCTCATCGTTAACGCCGACGACTTCGGCCTGAGCGCGGGTGTCAACCGCGGGATCGTTGCAGCGCACGAGCGCGGCATCGTCACCAGCGCCAGCCTGATGGTCCGTCAACCGGCCGCGGAGGAAGCCGCCGCCTATGCGAAGACGAATCCTCGCCTTGGCGTCGGTCTTCACCTCGATCTGGGCGAGTGGTACGCCGAGGCGGACGGGAAGTGGAAAGCGCTCTACGAATTTGCGGATCTCAAGAGCCAGTCGGCGGCAAAGCAGGAGTTTATTTCCCAGCTTCGCAGCTTCCGCGAGCTGACGGGAAGAAATCCGACGCACATCGACTCGCACCAGCACGTGCACAAGACCGATCCCGTCGCCTACATCGCCAGGGAATTCGGCAAGTCGCTGCGCATCCCCGTGCGGCACTTCAACCCGATCGTGCGTTACTGCGGCGATTTCTACGGCCGCGGGGAGAAGGACATCTCCTGTGCCGAGCGGATCACGCCGGCAGGGCTGGTGAAAATCATCGAGAATCTGATGCCGGGCGTGACGGAGCTCTGCTGTCATCCGGGCGAGGATGACGGGCTTAAAACGAGCTATCGTCAAGAGCGGCGGCAGGAAGTGATTGCGCTAACAGATCCGTCTGTGCGGGCGGCAATCGACGCCGCCGGGATCAAGCTGTGCACCTTCGCCGATTTTCCAAAGCCGCCGTCGACGCAACCCAAATGGCTGCAGGCCGTGCAAAAGGTTCTTTTTGCGGGGAGATGAGCCGTGTCTTATGATGTGGCTCTCGCGGGAATCACTTCTCGTCGTTCTTGTTTGCAGTGTGCCGCTGTGGGAGGCATCAATGCGGGCCACCGTGCGCGTGGGTGAATACGTCTGGCG
The DNA here is from genome assembly GCA_025936175.1 of Phycisphaerae bacterium. GTDB lineage: Bacteria > Planctomycetota > Phycisphaerae > Tepidisphaerales > Tepidisphaeraceae > JAICTV01. The sequence continues at coordinate 12,068 of JAICTV010000076.1, read as the reverse complement.
TCCGTTGACCGATTCGGATGCGGATACCGAGTTCGTCGTGCGCTTGCGCAACAACGAGCGCTTCCGCAACATGTTCTACAACACGACCGTAACGCCGGAGACGCACAAGAAGTTCATCCGCGCCGCCGACGAGCGCGGGGAGATCAACTGGCTGATCGAGCAGGACGGCGGGCAGTTCGTCGGGCTCGCGTCGATGTATCACTTCGACTACACCAACCGCAAAGCCGAGTGCGGCCGGATTGCGATGCTCGATCCCAAGCTCTTCCACATGAACTGGATGGTCAGCGCGTTCACCGGGATGGACGTCGTCGGCACGTACAAGCTGTGGATCGAGACGCTGGAGGAGAACCATATCGTCGCGCGCGGGCTCGAGCGCATCGGCATGGTGAAAGAAGGTCTGTTGCGCTGGCACGTCATCCGCGACGGCAAGCCGATTAATGTCTGGTACTTCGGCGGGACGACCGAGACGTGGCACAGCGTCGGACCCGGGCTGATCAAGCGCTTCGGGCCGCCGAAGCTGATCTCCTTCGAGGGAAAGAAAATGCTTCCGCCGCAGCCGACGCTTTGTCTTTGAAGGACCGTGCGTTTTCATGATCCGCAACGCCCGCGACAATGTCATCCCGAGGTACTCGGAGGGATCTCGGCTGCCAGTTGGTTCCGAGATTCCTCGCGGAGTACCGCTCGGAGTGACATGGGACGGCAGTGCGTTGATGAATGATTGAATGAGATCGAGAGGGTGATGACATGTTGCCAGTTTTTCGTCCGTGCATGGGAAAAGAAGAAGTCGACGCCGTCGCCGAGGTGCTGACCAGCGGCTGGATCGGGCTGGGTCCGAAGACGGCGGAGTTCGAGACGAAGTTCGCCGAGTACCTCGCTGCGCCATACGCGGTCGCGCTGAACAGTGCGACGGCGGCGTTGGATCTGGCGACGATGCTCGCGGGCGTCGGGCCGGGCGATGAAGTCATCGTGCCGACGATCACGTTCGTGTCGACCGCTCACGCGGTGATGTACCGCGGCGCGCGGGCGATCTTCGCGGACGTCGACCGCGAGACGCTCAACATCAGCTTCGCCGACGTCGAGCGAAAACTCTCCCCGAAGACCAAGGCGATCATCCCCGTCCACTACGGCGGGCGTCCGATCGACGTGCGGCGGCTCAAGCAGGTCGTCGGCGACCGCGTCACCATCATCGAGGACTGCGCTCACGCCTGCGGCGCCAGCTACTACGGACAGAAGGTCGGCTCCGAGGGCAACATCTCCTGCTTCAGCTTCCACGCGGTGAAGAACCTGGCGATGGGCGACGGCGGGGCGCTGGTGACGCATCGTGAAAAGGACTGGGATCGCGCCAAGCGCCTCCGCTGGCTCGGCATCGACAAAGACACCTGGACGCGATCCGATGCGAACCGCAAGTACTGGTGGCAGTACGCCGTCCCGGAGATTGGCTACAAGTGCCACCTCAACGACATCGCCGCCGCCATCGGCATCGTGCAGCTCAAGAAGCTCGATGCAATGAACGGCCGCCGGCGGGAGATCGTGCGGATGTACACCGAGATGCTCCGCAACGTCGTCGAGACGCCGCCGGACGACACGCCCGAGTTCCGCTCCGCCTGGCACATCTACTGCATCAAGTGCAAGAAGCGAGATGACCTGGCGGTCTACCTGCAATCGCAGGGGATCAACACCGGCGTGCACTATTATCCGATCCACCTGTACGACACCTGCTACGGCACGCAGCCCGAGCTTCCGGTGGCGGAGGCGGAGATGAAACGCATCATGTCGCTGCCGATCTTCCCGGACATGAAGGACGATCAGGTGACGATGGTGTGCGAGCAGATCAAGAAGTTTTATTCGACCAAGTAGCAGCGAGCGATGTGGCACCGTTTCCCCCAACCGATGCGTGATGTGATCCTCCGCGCGTTGGAGGAGGCGGGAGGACTGGGTGAATCCGCGGCGGATCCGCAGGATTTGTTCGTCGCGCTGTCGCAAGTCCCCGGGTGCTCCGCTGCGCACATCCTGACGCGATTGGGAATCGCGCCGGCACAAAGCCCGACACTTGGTGCCGGGAATTCCCCGGCACAAAGTGCCGGGCTTTGCGCGCGCGCGATTACGAGTGAAAGCAAAGGAGTGATCGAACAGGCGTACGAAGAATCAGCGCTCTTGAACGACCGCATCATCGGAACCGATCACCTGCTGCTCGCGATCGTGAAATCGGGCGTTCCCCCGCAGCTCGCGGGAAAGAACGTCACCTACGACCGCGTGAGACACGAGATCAAGCGCCTCCGCAAGCTCGGTTTCGGTCCCGACGCCCCGATCTCCCCGGTGAATCCGATCACCGCGTTCGCGCGCCGGATCAAGACGTTGTTCGGAAACCTGATCAAGCTGTACAAGATCCGCCTCCGGCTCAGCGCGATCCATCCGAAGCTGGTGACCGACCCATACCCGATCTACGAAAAGCTCCGCGCGATCTCGCCCGTGCGACGCGATCCGCTGCTTCCGGCGTGGGTGGTAACGGGCTATCAGGAAGTGGTCTCGGTCTTCACCGACCGCCGCTTCAGCAGCGAGCCGCGCTCCAGTCGCACCAAGTCCGGCACGTTCGAGGTGGAGTTTCTGCCGGACGGGCCGGTCCGGCGCGACCTGTGCGTCATCGCCAACGTGCTGACCAAGATGATGGTCTTCAGCGACGCCCCGCGGCACTCGAAGATGCGCAATCAACTCGGCACGATGTTCTCGCCGCGCAACGTGCAGAACCTCCGACCGCTGGTCGCGCGTACCGCCGAGGAACTGATCGACGAGGTGATCGACACGGGGAAGATGGATCTCATCCAGGACTTTGCCTACCCGCTGCCGCTACTCGTCGTCGCCGACATCATGGGCTTCCGCAAGGAAGACAAGGTGATGCTCAAGCGCTGGTCGGACGTGTTCGCGACGATGCTCGCGTTCCAGACGACCATCCGCGAGGACCTGCACGCGCGGCAGTGCATGATCGAGATGCGCCAGTATTTCGACAACATCGTGGCGGAGCTGAAGGCCCATCCGAACAATTCGCTTTTAAGTCAGATCCTGACGCCCCGCGATGGCACCGAGGCGATGGACCTCGATGAGCTGTTCGGCAACTGCGTATTCCTCCTGGCGGCGGGGCACGAGACGACGACGAGCGTCATGGGCAACGGTTTATTGGCGCTGCTCAAGCACCCGGATCAGCTTCAGAAGCTGCGCAACGATCTGTCGCTCATGCCCAACGCGGTAGAGGAGCTGCTGCGTTTCGAAAGCCCTGTGCAGTGGACGAGCCGGCGAGCAAAGGAAGACTTGGAACTGTTCGGAAATAAGATCCCCAGGAACATGATGGTGATGGTGTCGATGGGCGCTGCGAATCGCGACCCGCGCCAGTTCCCCGACCCGGCGAAACTGGACATCACCCGGCCAAACGCGAACAAGAATCTGGCCTTCAGCGGCGGGAACCACTTCTGCCTCGGCGCGGGCCTGGCGCGCATCGAGCTGCAGGTCGGCATGACGGCGCTGCTGAAGCGCCTGAAGAACCTGCGAGTGAAGGAAGGCTTCGAGGTGACGTGGCGACACGGGCACACGCTGCACTCGTTCGACTCATTGCCGGTTGAATTCGACCTGCCGGAGCCCGCGAAGGAAAAGCGCGAACCGGTTCCGACTTGAATGTCGAACGGGCGTCGCGCCCGAGCGCTGCAGCGGAGCGGCTCATGCCGCAATGCTCGGGCGAGACGCCCAAGCCACGGTTCACGCCAGCGCTTCCTTCTTGAACGCCCCGAGCACCCACGGCCAGTGCCACGAGCGCGACGTGCGCAAGGTCGCGGCGTCGGCGAACTCCATCCCGAGATCGATCTTCCCGCCGTCGGGCGTGTTCATCAGCAGATCCGCATCCTGCTCCTCGATCGTCCACGGCCCGCGCTTCTGCTGCTCGTCGGCGCGGTAATCTTCCTGGATCAGGATAACCCAGCAGTTCTCCTTCACCACCGCGAGCATCTGCCGCAGCGCTGTCATTGGATCGTAAAACTGCTCGAACGCGTTGCGGCAGAAAACCAGGTGGAAGGACTCGGGCTCGAATTGCTCGGTCAGCTTTTCCGCCTCGCCCTTGATGGTCTTGACCGGCGGCGTGATGTTCGCCTCGGCCAGCATCGCATCGAATTCGTCGGCGAGCGGATCGAGCGGCACGACGTTGTAATCGCGCGTGAACCACTTGCGCGGGAACCAGGTCAGCGGGCCCGCGCCCACGTCGAGGATGCGCGCCTGCGTTCCGGGCGGGCAGGCGGGGCGGAGGTAGGGGGCGAACATGTCCTTCTCGCGGACGTCGCAGCGGCGGGTCGTCCGCCACTTGAAGTCCTGCATGACGGCCTTGTCGGCGTGCCATGCCGCAGCCTGGATCCACTGCCGCCAATGGTCGGCTTCGCCACGGAGGTTCTCCTGCCACGCGCCGCGCGGAATAGTCGGAAACGCCTGCATTTGCGTATGCATTCTCACCCTCGACCGCCCGAAATGAACGGCCGGCTTCATGATAACACTTTTGGAAAGCCGGGCCAGAAGCGATTATACTCCGCGAACCTGTCTGGGTGGTCCGCTAAGGCAAGTTTGCCGCCGCACGAGGAGAGGGCGCGTCGTTTTATGTGGCATCGCTACGAGCCTGCATTGCGCACTGCCGTTTCACGGGCGCTTGTTTGCGCCGCGGCGGCGGGGCGATCGTGCGCGGAAGCGGACGACCTGACGCGCGGAATCGCCAGCGAAGGATCGTCGCAGGCGGCAAAACTTCTCCAGAATCACGACTGGATTTCGGCGGCGCCGACCGACGCTGCTCCTGCTGCCGAGTTCGCGCCCTCCGCCATCGCCGTTCTGGAAGTCGCCTATCGCGAGGCGGCCGACGCGGGCGTGAAGCAGGTGACGTGCGAGCACGTGCTTGTGGGTCTGGTTCAGCAGCGCCTGATCGATTTGAGCATCACCGTCGATCAGGCGAGGGAGATTTGCCCGACAGCAGCCATCGCCGATGCCACGATGGACGAGGAGACGCGCCGCTCGAAGATCTACGACGAGCTGAGCGCGATCCATCCGGATTTCTCCGGCGATCCGTATCCGCTCTATCAGCGCCTCCGTCAGTGGCCCAGGGTCCGCCGTGACCCGCTGCTGCCGGTGTGGGTGATCACCGGATACGACGACGTGCTGGCCGTGCTGCGCGACCCGCGCTTCACCGTGCAGCGCAAGCAGTCGCGCACGACCGGCAACAGTTTTTCCATCGACGTGCTGCCCGACGGCCCGGTCCGTCGCCAGCTCGGCGTGCTCGCCGGCGTGCTGGCCAAGAAGATGATCTTCCTCGATCCGCCCGAGCACACGCGCGTGCGGACCTTGATGAACCAGAACTTCACCCCGCGCGCCTGCGAGGTGATGCGGCCGCGGATCCAGCAGATCGCCGACGAGCTGGTCGATCGCGCGATCGCGGAGGGGAAGATCGATCTCATCCTCGACTTCGCGCTACAGCTTCCGATCATCGTCATCTGCGAGATGATCGGCTTCCCGCCGGCGGATCGTGCGCAGCTCAAGAAGTGGGCCGATGCCGTGGGCAACACGCTGGCGCTGGGCTGCACGATGCGGCAGGAGCTTGATGCGCGGCGGGCGATGATCGACTTTCGCGCGTACTTCGACCGGATCATGGAGGGCGTCCGGCGCGAGCCGAGCGCGAACAATCTACTGAGCATGCTCGTCCGCGCGGGCTATGCGTCGAGCGAGGAGGAGCAGGCGGAGCTCTTCTCCAACTGCGTCTTTTTGCTGGGCGCCGGCCACGAGACGACGACGAGCCTGATCGGCAACGGCATGCGCATTCTCAAGAATCATCCCGATCAGCTCGAGAAGCTGCGGGAAAAGCCTTCTCTCGTTGCCGGCGCGGTGGAAGAACTGCTGCGGTTTGAAAGCCCCGTGCAGTGGACGAGCCGGCAGGCGAAGGAAAACGTGCAGCTCGGCGAAGTGACGATCAAGGCGGGCGATTCGGTGCTGATCTCGCTCGGGGCCGCCAACCGCGATCCCAAGCAGTTCGCCGATCCGGATCGTCTCGACATCACGCGGAAGGACGTGCACCGACACCTGGCGTTCTCCGGCGGCATCCATTTCTGCCTCGGCGCGGGATTGTCGCGCGTCGAGGCGCAGGTGGGACTGACGACCCTGCTGCGGCGGCTGCCCGGGCTGACGATCCCGGAACAAAAATTGCGCTGGAAGAGCGGGAGCACGATCCGCACGCTGGAGTCTCTGCCGGCGGCGTTCTAATCGTGGCTCGGGCGTCCTCGCCCGAGCGCTTGCGGCGGCCAGCCGCGTTTTGAGATTCAGCTGCTCCGCTCGAACGCTCGGGCAAGATGCCCAAGCCACGGAGCCAGGAGCAGCGAAGGCAGTTTGGGAGGAAGTTGTGGCTGAGGGAAAAAAGGAATATCCGATCAAGCTGAGCGTGCAGGTTGTCACGTACAACCAGGAGCGCTACATCGAGCAGGCGATCCGCTCGGCGCTGGCGCAGAAGACCAACTTCGATTTCGAGATCGTGATCGGCGAAGACTTATCGAAGGACCGCACGCGCGAGATCTGCCGCCGCCTCGCCGCCGAGCATCCGAAGCAGATCCGCCTGCTCGAGCGCGAGAAAAACCTCGGCATGCACGAGAACCATCGCCAGACTTACTTCGCCTGCCGCGGCGAGTACATCGCGATGCTCGAGGGCGATGACTTCTGGACCGATCCCTTGAAACTGCAGAAGCAGGTCGATTTTCTCGATCAGCATCCCGAGTGCGCGCTCTGCTATCACAACGTGCTGATCTTCGACGAGCACTCGAATGAGGAAGCCTTCTACTGCCGGCCGGAGCATCCGCAGATCATGGGGACGGAAGACATCCTCGACGAGATCTTCGTCAACACCGCATCGGTCGTGATGCGCAACGATCTCTTTCCCGGCTTCCTCGAGGTCGGCAAGAACCTGCTGATGGGCGACTGGATCTACTACATCTGGCTCAGCACCTTCGGCAAGCTCGGCTACCTGCCGGAGGTGATGGCCTGCTATCGCCAGCACGAGAGCGGGACGTGGATGCGGGCGAGCGTCGCCGAGCGCATCACCAACACCTGGGACATGTTCGATCAGCTCGATGAGTTCTTCGGCGGCAAGTACCACGACCGCATCCAGGTGCTGAAGGGTCGCTACCGCAACTTCTACGAGATGGACGGCAGCCGGCGGAAGTGGAAGAAACGCGCGGAAAAGGCGGAGACGCGCGTCGAGGAGCTGGAGCGATCGCGCCGTGCTTTGAAGCTCCGCCAACGTGATCTCGAAAAAGAGCTCGCGGATCTGAGGGCGAAGCTGGCTGAAGACGTGACCGTTTCCCAGTAAGCTTTCGCTCCGCCCATGCAGCGCGATCACCCGCCCAAGGTCAGCGCCCTGATCATCACCTACAACCAGGAGCGCTACATCGAGCAGGCGGTCCGCTCCGTGCTCGATCAGCAGACCGACTTTGATTTCGAGATCATGATCGGCGAGGACTGCTCGACCGACGGCACGCGCGCGATCTGCCAGCGGCTTGCGGACGAACATCCAACCAAGATCCGGCTGATCGCGCGCGAGAAGAACGTCGGCATGGTGCTGAACCACCGCCTGACGCACTTCGCCGCGCGCGGACAGTACATCGCTTCGCTCGAAGGGGATGATTATTGGATCGACCCGCGGAAGCTGCAGAAGCAGGCCGATTTTCTCGACGCGCATCCGCAGTGCGTGCTTTGCTTCCATAACGTGATCGTCTACGACCGCGAGTCGAACGACGAGTGGCTCTACGTGCCGGAGAACTGGCCGCAGATCACCGGCCTGCGCGAGATCCTCCGCGAGAGCCACATCAACACCTCGTCGCTGATGATGCGCGGCGGCGTGCTCGATCGTGTCGCCGAGCGGGATGAGAACCCGCTGATGGCCGACTGGCCTTTCTACATCGCGCTCGCCGCGCTGGGCGACTTCGGCTACATCGATGAGGTGATGGCATGCTACCGCCACCACGCCGGCGGGACGTGGATGAACGTACCCGTCGACCGGCAGATCGAGATCGTCCGCGCGATGTACGACGTCGCCGACCGCACGCTCGGCGGCGCGCACCGCGAATTGATCGAGTCGCTCAAAGAGCGTTTCGCGTCGATCGCGGCGGTCGAAGGCGCGCGGCGGACATGGAAGCAGCGCGCGATCGTCGCGGAGAAGCGGATCGAGGAGCTGGAGCGCGGGCGAAGGCGTGCGAAGCTGCGTCAACGCGCCGACATTCACCCGCGCGCCGGCGAGCCTCGCCCCTTGTCATCCTGAGCGGTACTCCGCGAAGGATCTCGGGGTCGAAAGGTTTTCATACGCCGAGATCCCTCGGAGTACCTCGGGACGACATTGGTTGCACCGCGCGGTCTACTTGCACCCCGCGCCATTGCGGGGTATCCCAATCCGCATACCCATGAAATCCACACTCACCTGTGCCGTCGCGTGGTGCTCGGTTTTCGTTATGGCTTGCGCGTCGGTGACGTCCGCCGCGGAACTGCGGCCGACGAACCTGCGCTGCGAATATCGCGAAGACCCGCTCGGCATCGAGGTCGAATCGCCGCGATTGAGCTGGGTGCTCGATTCCAGCGCCCCCGAAGAGCGCGACCAGCACCAGGCCGCCTATCACATCCTCGTCGCCAGCACGCGCGATCATCTCAACAACGACCAGGGCGACCTGTGGGACACCGGCAAAGTCGAGAGTGACGCGACGATTCAAATCCCCTATGCCGGCACGCCGCTCAAGAGCGATCAGCAGGTGTACTGGAAGTTGCGCGTGTGGAACGACAAGCACGCCTCGTCCGACTGGAGCGATCCGGCGACGTGGAGCGCGGGTCTGCTCTCGCCGGCGGAATGGAAGGCAAAGTGGATCGGCTACGATGCGCCGGCGGAGCCGTTCTCGACAGGGCCGGACGACGGCGCGCTCAACTTCGACGGGCTCAAATGGGTGTGGACAGACGAAGCGCCCGATGCGACCAAGGACACGCCCGCCGGCTCGCGCTACTTCGCGAACAAGTTGTCGATTCCGGACGGAAAGAAGATCCGCGAGGCGTACTTCCTTCTCGCCGTCGATGACAAGCTCAATCTCCTCGTCAACGGCCACGGCGCGGGCGAGGCGTACAGCTCGAAGAAGGGAATGCTCCTCGACGTCGCGAGCCTTCTTCATCCGGGCGAAAACACCATCGCGATCGAAGGCATCAACGGCCGCGGCCCGGCGGGAATCGTCGGGCGGATGATGGTGTGGCTCGAAGGCTCGGATCAACCGCTCAAGCTCGATCTCGACAAGCGCTGGAAGGTCGCGCTGAAAAAGCCGGACGGATGGGAGAAGGGTACGTTCAATTCCTCGACTTGGCCCGCGGCGAAGGAGATCGGCGAGCTTTCATCGAAACCGTGGGGCGCGCCGATGAAAAACACGCTGACGCTTCCTCCGCCGCCGATGCTGCGAAAGGGCTTCACGATCGATAAACCGATCCGCCGCGCGATCGTGCACGCCTCGGCATTGGGCCTCTATGAGCTGCGTCTCAACGGCAACCGCGTCGGCGCGGATTACTTCACGCCGGGGTGGACCGACTACAAGAAGCGCGTCTACTACAACACCTACGACGTCACCAAGATGCTCCGGCAAGGCGACAACGCCGTCGGCGCGGTGCTCGGCGACGGCTGGTACGCCGGCTATTACGCGTTCGACCAGCGGCGGCAGATCTACGGCAAAGACCCGCGCCTGCTCGTGCAGCTCGAGGTCGAGTTCGACGACAACTCGAAGCAGCTCGTCGTCACGGATGAATCGTGGAAGTGCGCCTACGGACCGTGGCGCGAAGGCGACCTGATCATGGGCGCCGGTTACGACGCGACGAAGGAAATGCCCGGCTGGGACGCCGCCGGCTTCGACGACGGCAAGTGGGCAGCGCCCGTCGTCGCGGAAGCGCCGAAGATCGTCGTTCAGCCTTATCCCGGCGATCCGATCCGCACACACGAACAGCTTCCGGCCAAGACGGTCGCCGAACCAAAACCCGGCGTGTACGTCTTCGACCTCGGTCAGAACATGGTCGGCTGGGTGCGCCTCAAGATCAAAGCGGACCGCGGCCAGATGCTCACGCTGCGCTACAGCGAGATGCTGCAGCCGGACGGCATGGTTTACACCATCCCGCTCCGCGGCGCCCGCGCCACCGATCATTACGTCGCCAAAGGCGATGGCGCCGAGGAGATGTGGGAGCCGCTCTTCACCTCGCACGGCTTCCGTTACGTCGAGCTGACCGGCGTGAAGGAAAGGCCGAGCCTGGACGCGATCACTGGCATCGTCGCGCACGCGGACATGCCGCAGACGATGAGCTTCGAGTGTTCGAGCCCGGAAGTGAACCAACTCTTCCACAACATCATCTGGGGGCAGAAGGGGAACTACTTCGAGGTGCCGACCGACTGTCCGCAGCGCGATGAGCGCATGGGCTGGACGGGCGATGCGCAGTTCTTCGCGCCGACCGCCGCGTACAACTTCGACGTCTCCGCCTTCTTCACCAAGTGGCTGGTCGACCTGATCACCGATGCGCAATACGACGACGGGAGCTTCGCCGACGTCGCCCCCGATCTCACCGGCGGGCACGGCAACGTCGCGTGGGGCGATGCCGGCATCGTCTGCCCGTACGTCATCTACCGACAGTACGGCGACACCCGCATCATCGAGCAGCACTACGATGCGATGGCCCGCTACATCGAGTACCTCAAGAAGACGAGCAAGAACAACATCCGCGGGCAAGGCGCCTACGGCGACTGGGTCAACCTCGGCGGGGGCGCGAAGTCCGAAGTCATCGGCACCGCCTACTTCTATTACGTCACGAGACTGATGAGCGAAATGAGCCAGGCGATCGGCAAGGAGCAGGCGGCGAGCGACTATGCCGAGCTGGCAACGAAGATCCGCGACGCCTTCATGAAGAATTTCGTGGCCGAAGACGGCTCGATCAAGGAGAGCAGCCAGACCGGTTACGCGCTGGCGTTCACGATGAACCTCATCCCCGAGGCGAAGCGCAAGCTGGCGGCGGAAAAGTTCGTCGCCGAGATCGAGAAGAAGAACTGGCATCTCGCGACCGGTTTCATCGGCACGCCGCGCCTGCTTCCCGCCCTCTCGATGGCGGGCCGGAACGACGTCGCGTACCGCCTGTTCCTCACCGACACGTTTCCCTCGTGGCTGTTCCAGGTGAAGCTGGGCTCGACGACGATGTGGGAGCGCTGGGACGGCTGGACCCCCGATAAAGGTTTCCAGGATCCGGCGATGAACTCCTTCAACCACTACGCCTTCGGCTCGGTCGGCCAGTGGATGTACCGCGACGTCGCCGGCATCGACACGAACTCGCCCGGCTTTTCGAAGATCGTCCTCCGCCCGCAGCCGGGTGAAGGGCTGACGTACGTCAAAGCCAAGTACGACTCGATCCGCGGCCAGATCGTCAGTGCCTGGCAAAAGGAAAAGGACCGCACGATCTACACCTTCGTCGTCCCGCCCAACACCAGCGCGACGGCGTACATCCCGTCTACGGACGTCGCGAGCATGACCGAGAGCGGCAAGCCGGTGCGCAACGCCGACGGCGTGAAGTTCATGTGGACGGAAGAGGGCCGCGCGGTGCTGAAGCTGCAGTCGGGGGCGTATGAGTTTACGACGCGTTAGCAGCGCCGGCGTCCGCTCACCGTGGCTTGAGCGTCCCGCCCGAGCATTCGAGCGGAGCGGCATATTTCAAAGCAGATCGCGGCTGGCCGCCGCGAGCGCCCGGGCGAGGACGCCCAAGCCACCTGCGGAACCCTTGAGAGGCTTCTTGGCTGGTCGAGAAACGGAAAACCGCATCGGCGTGCGGAAAACGAAATCGGGAGGGCGGGGCTCCTGCCGAGGAGCTGGCGCGGTGTCGCCGCGGCTCGGCGGGAGCCACGCCCACCCGTGCATCTCGTCTAATCGCAGCGAAAGCGCGCTGGCTAGACCAACAGCTCCTTGCCCGGCACGGGCCCGGGCGGCACGGTGCTTGGACCCAACTCCAGCTTCTCGGGGAACAGG
>JAICTV010000019.1 GCA_025936175.1 Phycisphaerae bacterium | reverse complement strand
TCGTGCAGGTGAAGATCACGATGCACCGCTTTGCGCGCAGGTGGGATTGGCAGACGGTGCGCGCGTTCGGCGGCGGGGCGCTGTTCAACGGCGGGGCGCACCTGGTCGATCTCGCGCTGCAACTGTTCGCCGGCGATGACGACGGCGGCGCGGAACCGCTCGTGTCGGCGGATCTTCAGCACGCGCTGGCCGCCGGCGACGCGGAGGATCATGTGAAGATCCTGCTCCGCTCGCCGCACGCCGGGGCCCGCGTGGCGAGCGTCGAAGTCGAGGTCACCAACGCGTGCGCCTATCCGCAGGACACCTGGCACGTGATGGGATCGGCCGGCGGATTGCGCGGCTCACACGACCGGCTGGAGTGGAAGTGGGTGGACTTTTCCAAGCTTCCCGAGCGACGCGCCGACGAGATTCCCTCTGCCGCGAATCGGCGGTTCAACCGGGAAGATCTGCCGTGGCAGCATCGCAGCTGGAGTAAGGATTCTCGCGAGGAGGCCGATTACCGGCAGTTTCATGAGGATCTTTACCGCTCGATTCGCGACGATTCTGCGCTGGCGATCACGCCGCAGAGCGTGCGGCGGACGATCGCGACATTGGAACGCTGCCGCGCGGGCTCGGGCGAGAGGGGGAAAGATGAGAACGAGTCGCCGCGCATGTCGCGACAAGCGCCGCCGGTGGTTTAGCGCTAATAGCTATCGTAGAATATAAAAACAACGGGGTCTGAACGGCTCGGTCTCAACCCCGTGATTCGTAGGATTTTGCTACGGGCGATGCCTGCGTCGCCCTCTTCGAATTTCGCGGGAAATGCGCGGGCCTGCAAACGCGGGCGAGGCAGGCCTCGCCCCTGCGGGGGATCGTTGAGACAGAGCCGGCCTGAACCGTTTCTCAAACGGTTGCTGGAGAACGGATGCGTGCGGTGAAACGGGCGAAGAACGGGAATGGCGGGGGGTCGGCGGCCGTGTCGATCGACACGCGGCAGCGCGAAATCTTGCGATTGCTGTGGCGCGGCGGGCGCATGAGCCGCTGGGAGCTGCACCGGCGCACCGGCGTGAACCCCAACGCCGTGGGCACCGACGTCGCGGATCTGATGCATCAGGGGATCGTCCGCGAGTGCCAGAGTGAAGTCGCCGGTCCGGGTCGGCCGCGCATTCCACTGGAGATTGATCCGACCGTTCGCTACGTCGTCGGGCTTGCGGTCAGTCCCGGTCGCGTCGAAGCGGGGCGGCTGAGCCTTCGCGGGAATCTGCTCGGGCGGCCGCTGTCGCGCAGCACGAGCGATCCCTCGAAAACCATCGCCGCGGCGCAGGCGCTGTTGCGCGAGAGCCTGACCGATCAGGCGCTGGCGATCGGATTGAGCGTGACGGGCTTCGTCGATCCCGCGCAGCGCGCGATCCTGTACAGCTCGAGCTTCACCGGCCAATCATCGGAGGCGGTGGCGCTGGCGCCGCTGTACGATCTGGCGGGCGATCGGCCGCTCATCCTCGAAAACAACATGCACGCGATGGCGGCGTGGTGGCTCCTGGTGCACCAGGCGGAGGCGGACGAAGACGTGATGCTGGCGGGCATCAACGACGGACAGATGGGCGGCGCGCTGCTGATCGAAGGCCGGCCCAACCGTGGCTGCGTCACCGGCGCAAACGAGCTGGGTCACATGCGCTTCTTCATCGACACCGACGTGTGTTACTGCGGCCATCCGGGCTGCATCGAGCGCATCGTCAGCACCGAGTTCCTCCGCCGCCGCGGCATCCAGCACGGCACGCTGATGGAACACGCTTCGCGCTACGGCGTGGATGACGCGCCGCATCTCACTAACGGCGGCGCCGCAGAAAACAAGGCGATCGAGGAGATCCTGGATTATCTTTCCGCCGCGCTGGCGAACGCGGTGAACTTCATCCGGCCGAACCGGCTCGTGCTGTCGAGCGAATTGACGCGGTATCCGGAGTTCTCGGACGCGCTGCTGCGATCGATCCGCGCGCGGCTGCTGACCGAGCTGGTCAAGCGCGTGCGCATCGACCTGTGGGACCACGCCAACAGCCACTCGGCTGAGGCGGCGGGTTGGCTGGCGCTGGCGAGCTTGTATCGCGAGGGGTGGAACCAAAAGACCGCCGAGCATCCGCTTTCCGCGTCCGCCGCCGGCGCGAGCGCCGCTCCCGTCAGCGCTGGTTAGCGATTGCGTCTTCCAGGTCCATTTCGGTGTTCAAGCGGAAGTCGAAGCGGACGGGCGGGGGGAATTCCTTGCGCACGAGCCGGCGCAGGCTTTCGTCGATCTTGATCTCGCCGCCGCGCTCGCGTGCGATCCGCTGCTCGTGATAACCGAACCACAGGTCCGACAACGCCGTCTCCTTCTCGCGGATGTTGGCGATGTCGAGATCGCCTTCGAAGTACTTCGCGACGGTTTCGAGATCGCCGAGTTTTAATGCGGCGACGGCGCGGAGCAGGCGGATGCGTCCCTGTCGCTTCACCGCGTCGGGCCGCGCGTCGGCGAAGATGATCACTTCGTTGTAACGCCCGGCGGTCAGCAGCGACTTGGCGCACTCGATCGCCAGCGGCGCGACATCGGGCGCAAGACGCGCGGCGGTGAGCCAGAGATCGGCGGCGGCGGATTCGTCGCCTGCTTCGCGCTGGAGGACCGCCAGATCGCGAAATGCCCAGGCCGACGGCTCCCTGGCGATCGACTGTTCCCACGCCTTTTTCGCGCCCGCGACGTCCCCGGCGCGGTAACGCATTACGCCGAGGTGATACCACGAGAGCCAGTGATCGCCGCGGCCTTGGCGAACGGCGGATTCGAGCAGCGCGCGCCATTCCGGTTGCACCATGAGTGAGCCGGGATCGCTCGCCGGTGCGCGGTGCGGAAGCGCGCCGTTTTCCAGAAGCGCCAGCCACGGCATCTGGTCGTCGCCGATCGAACTGGGCGGGAACGGCACGGCGGATGAAGCGAAGGGCGGCTGCTCGGCGCGCTCGCGGCGCACGCCTTCCAGCGCGCCCCAGCCGGAGCCTTGATGGAGCAGCTCGACCGGCGCGCGATCGGCGATCGCGGCGGCGGTTCTGGCCAGCTCGCGTTCCAGCAGAGCGCGCGGGAGCCGACGCTCGAGCTCGCGCTCGACCGTCTCGTAAGCGGCCGTCCAGTCTTTCCCATGAACGACGGCAGCGTCGGCTTCCATCAGGCCGTAGGCTTCGAGCCACGACCATTCGGCGCCGGCGGGCATCGTCAGGTACTCGCCCTGGGTTGGTGCGAGGCCGCCCTGGATTTCGAGATAGGCTTTGCCCGGCTCGGCGAGGAACTCCTGCCAGCGCCGGCCGCCGGGATCGACTCCCATGTTGAACATCTTGCGGCCGCGCAGGCGATCGGTGGATGAGTGGATCAAGCCTTTGCCTTCGCGATCGAGCGCGGTCACCCACGGCCGGCCGCCTTGCGGGATGCGGAAATAGAGATCGGCTGCCGAGCGGCGGTTGGTCGTGTAGGTGACGTCGGTGTTCTCGTAGTACGGCACATCGTGTCCGACCAGTTTGCCGTCGTAATCGTGACGATACGCCTGGCTCGACGGGCCGAGCACGCGCACGTCTTCGCGCTCGGGCACGCCGATGTTCGACCACCAGTACATCGGGATCGCGTGGTCGTTCGGATTTCGGATGCGGACGCGCGCCATGAGGAAGGGAAGATCGTCGCTCAGCCAGCAATCAATCTGGAACGGCACGCGGCGGATGCGATCCCACTCATACAACCGAAGGACCTGCGTGCCGTCCTCCGCGACCACGCGCGCGGTGAAGAGCGGCGAGCACGTGAGCGGGCAATGGCCGATGATCGAGATGTTCCATTCCACGCCGCCGCTGAACCACGCATCGCGCACGGCGAAGTTGGCGGGCTGGAAGACGGGATTGACGAAGAGCAGCTCGCGCCGCGCGCGCTTGTCGAACAGCGACATCATCCGCCCGCCGAGATCGAGCGCGAAGGTCGCGCGGAGGTGCTTGTTCTCCAGCACGGCGGCTTTGAAAGCGCACGGCTGGCGGCGACGGTCGTACTGATCTTGAAGGCGGTAGGGGAGGATGCTGTCTTCGCGGCCGCGGTCGGGGTAATCGCCGTCGGGCGCGGTCGCGCCGGCGGCGCTGGCGGTCTCGTAGGCGCGCAGCGGCGCGAGCGGATTTTCGCGCCCCAGTTCGGCGGCGGGGATCAGGTAGGGCTCAAGGGTGAGTCGGCTCATGCGCGGCTTACTATAACCGCGCTTATTAAATAGCAACGGCGGGCGGGCGATTAGTGATTGTCTTGGTAATAATCGTCCCAATCGCGGTCAAAAACCTGGAATGACCACACCCATCCGATCGCCGCTTATCATGATGTAAATCGCGATGCATTCATGTGTTGCGGTTTTGAAGCCGGCACCCACAAAGTTATTATCTTGCCTTATAAAAATATCACGGTACATTTCTCCCGATCGACCAACTCCGCCCAGCGTGTGCGGCGGGCCGCGGGCAAGCGGCTTTTTCATGTCGATGTTGTGGGGCAGATCAGCGGACTCCAGTCCCTGGAGCGAGGAGAGCAAGTGCGAAGCGTGCGAAGCAATCGGCGAAAGACGGCGGCGTTAATCACGGCGACGGCGGCGGTGACTTCACTGCTCGCTGGGGCGCAGCTCGTTCAAGCGGATGTCACGTGGAACGGAAGCGGCGGCGACGCGCTGTGGAGCAACGCGAACAACTGGACCGGCACCGGCCTGGCGCCGACCAGCACCGACAACGTCACTTTCGACGACAGCGGCGAAGCGCACCTCGCGAACACGGTCGACGCGGCGGCAACCACGACCATCAAGCGGCTCTCCTACACGCAGGACAACAGCAGCTTCGACGGCACGACCAACGCCTACGTCACGTCGATCGACAACGGCATGACGCTCTCCCCGTACATCGCGGCGACGTCGAATCCGCCGACCGCGGCCAACGCGAGCCTGCTCGTCATGCCCGCCACCGCCGCCACCGCTTCGACCGCCACCGGCACCTATGTGAAGATCAACAGCTCCGGGGTCGGCACCGGCGCGCTCGGGAAGCTGAGCATGGTCAGCGCCAGCGGCGCGTTGTCGATGCTGATCTCCGGCAAACCGAGCGTGAGCGCGACCAACAACGAGAGCTGGGCGGTGCTCGACCTGTCAGGGCTGTCGAGCTTCACGTTCAGCACCGCGCCGAGCTTCACGTTCAGCAGCATCGGCATCGGCACCGGCAACAGCAACACCAGCTCCGACCAGGGCGCCGTCTCGGGGAAGCTGATCCTCAGCGACAACACGACGATCAACGTCAACCGCTTCAACATCGGCGGACAGTCCAACGTCGCGACGCTGGGCAACCAGGCCAGCAGCCTGCTCGTCCTCGGGCAGACCAACAACATCAACACTGTCCTGTCCGGCAACTTCACCGTCGGCGCGGACCAGGACGGGACGAAGGATTCCAGCGGCGTGGTGATCTTCCGCGCCGGGCTGGCGGGACCGGTTGTCAACATCGGTGACAACGCCGGCAACCGAAACGGCTTCGGCATGGCGCGAAATAACGGCACCGGCCACCAGACGTACGGCGTGATCGATCTGACCTCCGCCAGCGCGGGGTCCGACGGATCGATCACCGGTTACTTCAGCCGCGCCCGCATCGGCGAAGGCAGCACCGGCACGAGCGCGAGCGGGGGCGGCGCGGGGATGCTCAGCTTCGACAACGGCACCATCGACGTGCAGGGCTCGGCCAGCTCGCCGACCCTGGCGCTGGTCCTGGGCGCCACCAACAACGCCGGCAACGTCACCCCGATCGTCGGGCAGGTGAACGTGGGCCTCAAGGGCGGCGCCGGCGACGCCGGCGCGGGCATCCTTCAGACCAGCCAGGTCACCGCCGGCACCGCATCACAGATCATCATCGGCTCCCGCACGCACAACACCAATACCAGCTCCAGCACGGCGATCCTCAACACCGCCAACTCCGGCATCGTCGCCGCCGACCGCATCATCATCGGCGACAGCACACAGACCAACGACGGCACGCACACGGGCAGCGTCACGGGCATCCTCAACATCGGCGGCACGGTGAAGACCGGTCAGGTTCACGCCGGCGGTGACAACCCGCAGCTCGGCACCAACACCACCCGCCTGGTGAACTTCCACGGCGGCACCCTGCAGATGAAGGCGATCAACGACGCCGTCGCCAACCCGACCTATCCCTATGCGGGCAATTACATGGAGGGCCTCAACGGCGCCTACGTGTATTCCGAGGGCGGCACGATCGACACCAACGGGCAGAACGTCACGATCAACCAGGCGCTGCTCGCGCCGACGGGGCAGGGCGTCACCGCCGCGACGATCACCAACGGCGGCTCCGGGTACCGCTCGGCTCCGATCGTCGTGGTCGCGCGCGGCGCCGGCGACACCACCGGCACGGGCGCGACCGCCGTCGCCCGGATCAACGCCGCCGGCACCGTCACCGGCATCACGATCACCAACCCGGGCACCGATTACACCGTCGCGCCGGTCTTCCAGCTCATCGCCAATGCCGGCTCGAACTATGCGAACCAGCAGGTTCCCTTCGGCACCGCCTCCACCGTGGTCACCGCGCAGACGGCGACCATCGCCGGCGTCATCTCCAACAACGTGGGCGGCGGGATCACCAAGACCGGCGTCGGCACCCTCACGATCAACGGCGCCAACACCTACACCGGCCCGACCAACGTCAACCAGGGTGAGCTCAAGCTCGGCACGAACCTGACGACGTCATCCAACGTCGCCGTCAGCGGCACCGGCACGGTGACCATCCCGTCCAACGGCGCGAACAACCGCGTCATCAAGACCGGCAGCGTCTCGGTCACCGGCAGCGGCAACATCAACATCGACGACAACAAGCTAATCCTGACCGCCCAGGGCGTCGGCACCTGGAACGGCAGCGCCTACACCGACGTCACGGGCCTCATCGCCGCCGGCTACACCCCCAACAACGACTTCTCGGGTAACGGGATCGTCACCACGCAGTCGAACGCGACCGGCGGGAACACGCTGACGAACATCGGCGTGGTCTCCAACAGCGACATCGGCGCGTCGACGTTCGGCGGGCAGTCGGTCGGCGCCAACGACACGCTCGTCGCTTACACCTACGGCGGCGACGCGAACCTGGACGGCGTCGTCAACGGTGACGACTACTTCCAGATCGACTCGGCGACGGCGAGCTCTCACGGCTGGTTCAACGGCGATTTCAACTACGACGGCATCATTAACGGCGACGACTACTTCTTGATCGACTCGAACTTCGCGGCGCAGGGCGCGGCGATCTCGATGACCAGCAGCGGCCTGGCCGGAGTGACGGCGGTGCCGGAACCCGCGTCGATCGCACTTGTCGGCGTGGCGGCCGCCGCCCTGCTCGGACGCCGACGCCGCAACCGCGCCGCCGCCGCCAACTAAGTTGTTGGCCAGGCTCGACGCGGTGAGGAAACGATGCTCTCTCTCATAGCGGCGGCCCCCGCGGTGGGGGCCGCCGCTGTCCCCGACTTTTGTGCGCGTCGGGATCGCGCGTGCGCCACGGACGTGAAGCGCGCGCCGGTGTGTGAGCACACTGCGGCGGCGTGAAATCGCGGCCGCGCGAAAGCGACACGATGTCACGAAATCTCTCCATCAACGCCTATTTCCGCCACCGCGCCGCGCGCCACACCCCGCGACTGCGATACGCCGGGCAGAAGTTCCAAAGCTGGCAGCGCGAGTTGGTTGCCGAATTACGCGCGCTGCTCGGCAAGCCCCCGCACCGCGTCCCGCTCAATCCCGAGCTCCAGGCCGAGTGGACCGACGAAGGCGTCGTCAAGCAGCGCATCCTCTTCGACGTCGAAGACGGGCTGTCCGCCGTCGCGTATCTCTTCCGTCCTGAGAGTTATCGCGGCGAGAAGATCCCCGGCATCCTCGCGTGTCACGGGCACGGGCCCTTCGGCAAAGAATCCGTGATGGGCAACCGCTCCAGCGCGCCCACGGTCACGGACATCGTCAATCACAACTACGACTACGGCCTGCAGATGGCGCAGGCGGGCTTCGCGGTGATCGCGATCGACTGGCGCGGCTTCGGCGAGCGGGATGACCGGCGCAAGCCACACTTCCACGACGTCGACAGCCAGCACCCGCACAAACGCGATCTCTGCGACCTGCACTACCTGCGCGCCACCGTGCTCGGTCAGACGGTACTGGGGATGGACGTGCACGACGGAAGCTGCGCGATCGATTTGCTCTGCCAGCAGCCCTACGTCGATGCGAACCGCATCGGGGTGATGGGCCTGAGCTTCGGCGGGGCGATGTCCACCTGGATGTCGATCTGCGACGAGCGCATCAAGGCGACCGACATCATCTGCTACAGCGACCGCTTCGCCGACTTCGGCATGCGGGATGTGAACTTCTGCGGCAGCCAGATCGTGCCGGGGCTGTACGACCTGTGCGACGTGCCGGACCTGCACGGCGCGATCGCGCCGCGGCCGCTGCTCGTCGAGATCGGCGCGTTCGATGAGTGCTTCAAGATCGACTCGGCGATGAGCTGCTGGCGCGAGGTCGAGAAGATCTACACGGCAGCGGGCGCGCGGGAAAATCTCGAGCTGGACTTGTTCGAAGGCGGGCACCGCTGGGGCGGGAACAAGTCGCTTTCGTTCTTCCGCAAGCACCTGGGCGGCTCCACGATCGCCGATGACGGGCGCGTGATCGAAGTGACGACGGCGGCGGCGAAGCGCTCGTCGCGCGCGATCCTCCGCGAGATCGCCACCGACGCGGCGCCGTTTGGCGTCGGCGGAGGTGGCGGGAGCAACAGCACGCCGGCCGGCGATGGCGACGGCGCCCCGGATCGACAAGGATAAGCCGCGGTGGACTTCAAGATTCGCCAAGGCCATCCGCGCGTGCTCGTCCGGCCGGATGACGTGCCGGCGTTGCGACGCCGCGCCGCTTCGACGCACAAGGAGCAGTACCAGTCGCTGCTCGACCTCGCGGCCGCCGGACCGGTTCCGGGTAGCCATGGGGGGGACTACTCGGAACCGCTCTGGCGGCTTTCCTTCCTTCATCTGCTGACGCAGGATCCGGCGCACGCGCAGGTCGCGATCGAAGCGCTGCGTCGAGTGCTCCAGCTCGACGTGTGCGGCGAATACTTCACCGCCGCGCGTCGCATCAAGGCACTGGCTGCCGCTTACGACTATCTTCACGAGCCGCTCGGGTCGGAGCTTCGCCGCCAGGTCGGACTCAAGGCGCTCGCGTACTCGCAGGCGCTGTACGACAGCGGCGAGATCGAGCCCGACTGCTACTTCCTCGGCCACGCGATCAACCAGATGCCGTTCGTGCTGATGGCCGGCATCGCGATCGGCGACGAGATCGACGGCGGGGAAAAATCAGTCCCGCTCGTCGCCGACATGCTCCGCCGCTGGGAAAAGCAGATGCCGTGCTATCGGCACTTCCTCGAGCAGGACTGCTTCCAGCAGAGTTTTTCCTACACGTCCACCTATGTCGGCGAGTTCCCGTGGATCTTCAACGCGATCGAGGCGGGGCTCGGCATCGAGATGTACCGCCCGAACGCGTGGTTCGCCAACGTCGTCAAGTGGTGGACGTACGCGCTGCGCGAGGACGAGACGTTCATCCGCTTCGGCGATTACTTCTGCGCGATCCCGGTGTTCGAGAACGGGCAGTATTTCCGCCCGCTGGCGGCGATCGCGCATCGGTATCGTGACGGGCTCGCGCAGTGGTGGGTCGATCGGTTCAAGCTGAAGGAACAGGAACCCGAGACGCTGCTGTTCGAGGACCGGCCCGGCGTAGCCCGGCGGCTGCCGGATCAGTTGCCGCGGACGAAGCACTTCGGGCCGATGGGGGTCGTCGTGGCGCGCGGGGATTTTGATCGGGGCACCGTCGCGTCGTTCAAGTGCACGCCAACCTATTTGCACAATCACGGGCATCGCGACGCGAACAGTTTCACGATTTATCACAAAGGCGATCTCGCGATCGACTCCGGCGCGTACGACGCGTACGAGACGCCGCACTGGTACAACTATTACATCCGCACGATCGCGCACAACACGATCGTGGTGCGCGATCCGGCCGAGAAGATGGTCAGCCGTGGAAAGCAGTATGCCAACGACGGCGGACAGCGCTTCATCAACGAGCCGCATTTTCAGGGGCGCACGTACGAAGAAATCGGCGCGGAGGTCTTCCGCGACGGCCAAGTCATCTCCTATCGCGAAGGGAACGGCTGGAGTTACGTCTGCGGCGACGCGTCGAACTGCTATCGCAGGGAGAAGGTGACGCGTTTCCTGAGACACGTCACGTTCGTGCTCGATTGGCCGCGGAAGACGTGCGTGTCGCTCGTGGTGCTGGACGAGATCGAGCTGGCGGACGGGGACGGCGAGGCGCCTGCCGAGCCGAATCCACGGTCGAAAGAAAATGCCGCCTCGGCGGGAGCCTCGCCCTCCCAACTCGCGTACGAACCGCGTTTTCTCTTGCACACGATGAGCGAGCCGCGCATCGAGGCGAACCGTATCATCGCGGCGCACGCCGGCGGGAGATTGTCCGCGACGGTGCTGCTGCCGGCGGATGCGCAAATCGAAAAGATCGGCGGCGAAGGCCGCGAGTTCGAAGTGGACGGGACGAATTATCCGCTCAGCCGCACGATGGTTGGGCCGCACACGCCTGGGGCGTGGCGCGCGGAGGTGTCCGGCGGGACGGGGAAATCCCGCCGGTTCCTCTCGCTTCTCGTTCCCGCCGACCTCGAATCGCCGGACGAACCGCGAGCGACGCTCGAAGAATCCGCTGCCGGATGGATCGTGCGGCAGGGTGATCTTGCGGTCGCGCTGGTGAAGCCGAATCAAAACATTTCGGTCAACGCCGCTCGCGCCGTTCGAATCGAGTTGACCAAATAGGGGAGAGCGATCATGAACGGCGGCAAACGAAGACGTCGAGTGGGCTTCACGCTGGTCGAGTTGCTCGTCGTCATCGGGATCATCGCGATCCTCGTCGGCATTCTGCTGCCGACACTGAGCCGC
Source organism: Phycisphaerae bacterium (assembly GCA_025936175.1). Lineage (GTDB taxonomy): Bacteria > Planctomycetota > Phycisphaerae > Tepidisphaerales > Tepidisphaeraceae > JAICTV01. Next base: position 30,410 of record JAICTV010000019.1, on the reverse strand, counting down.
GCCCGTGAGGCGGCGAACAAGATCAAGTGCGCCAGCCAGCTCCGCCAGATCGGGCAGTTCGCTGCGATGTACGCTCAGGCGTACAACAACTTTCTCCCGCTCGGTTACGTCTCGTACGACACGTACGCGCCGGGGACGGACGTCATCTGGTTCATGCAGAAGTCGTTCTTCACGAACGGACCCGTGGGGCTCGGCTATCTTTTCGCGAGCGGCATCATCAAGTCGGATCGCGATTTCAATAAGCAGATCTGGTACTGCCCGAGCATGCCGACCAACTGGCGTTTTTCGCTCAACGCGCCCAGCAATCCGTGGATCAATCTGCCGGTCAGCAACGAGCAGGCGATGGCGTGGCCGAGCAGTCAGATCAGCCTGAAGGTCGGCTATTCGTCGCGTGCGATGTTGACCTCGAAAGTGGGCGACGAGCAGACGCTGCGCTGGACGGCGCCGACGACGGCGTCGTCGAGCAACTGGCAGCCGCCGGTCTACTTCAATACGGGCACGATGCTCGGGGCGAAGCTGCGCAGCGCGAGCGTGTTCAAAGGTCGCGCGGTGCTGTCGGATCTGCTCGCGGACACGCGGCTGATCAACGGCGTGCACAAGCGCGGCGTGAACGTGCTGTTCGCCAGCTACGCCGTCAAATGGGTGCCGATCGAGATGTTCCAGCAGGACCTCGCCGCGATCGGCATCACCGTCCCGCCGACGAACAACTACACGTTCACGGGGGACTGGTTTGCTCTCGGTCGGATCTGGGAGACGTTTGATCGGCAGCAATAGCAGGCATCGCTCAGGTAGATCGGCGCGATATACGGCAGTGCGTCGGCGTCTACTCCGACGTTTCGAGTTCCTTCACCCGCCGTCGCGCTCGATCACCTCGAATCCCCGCCGCATCGCGTCCGCTTCGGGGACTTCGTATTTGAAGTTGTCCGCGCCGGCACGCCGCCACATGAAGTAAACGATCCACAGCAGAATCACGCCGGCGGTTTGGAACCAGCCGTGCCAGAGGAACGCGTGCGCGTTTCCGAACTGACCGTACTTGCGGTTGGTCCAGCCGATGAACGTGGCTCCTGCGATGGAGCCAATGATCATCGCGAAATGGCGGAGCATCGCGTTGGCGGAGCTGAACTGGCCGAACTGCTTGATGGGAAACAGCCGCATCATCAGCGGGACTTCCGAGGCTTCACGAAGCTGCTGCGTCGGCATCTGGATCGTGGTGATCGTGATCCACAGGCTCAGCGCGCTGAAGGTGTAGCCGAGGACGGCGTAGTCGCGGAGAAAATAGCCGGCGAAGAGCATCGGCAGCGACGCGGTCATCGCGACCACGTACGCGCGCATCGGATGGACCTTGTCCACGAGCCAGCCCATCGGAAACTGCACCAGCAGGATGATCGGACCGAGGAGCGCGTTGACCTTGCCCATCTCGGCGGTCGAGAAGCCTAGGTGGCGGATGTAGAAGAGCTGCTTGTAGATGTTGCACGCCTGCCCCGCCCAGACCAGCGCCTGCGACACGTAGAAGAGGACGAACAGCGGGCTGACGAAGCACTCGCGCGCGTAGGTCTCGATCGCGTGCCAGATCTTGCGGAAGAAAGGTTCCTGCTTGGCGTAATCTTCCGGCGGCGGGTATTTGCCCTCCTTCACCATCAGGCACATGAGCCCGAAGCCGAAGAGGTAGATCAGCGACGTGCCGACATAGATCGATCGCGTGTACTGCTCGATCCGTCCGTACAGCACGCCGTTCCAGAACATCAACCCCAGCGCCGCCACCATGCGAAACGCCGCCATGAACCGGCCGAGGTATTCGCTGGGCACCACGTCGCGGAAGAGGTACCAGTAGATCGAGTTGACGAAGACGTTGAAGACGTTGAAGAGCAGGATGAGCATGCCGATCGTGACGACGATCAGCGTCATCGGCGAGATGTGCAGCTTCGCGGCGAGCGGCGATGAACCAAGCCACGCGCCGATGTCGTCGGTGAAGCCGAGCGAGGCGAGGAAGATGCAGACGAAGGGCGTGGTGACGATCAGGTAAGGCAGCCGCCGGCCCCAGCGCGTGCGCGTCCGGTCGGAGCGGAAGCTGATGACCGGGACGAAGGTCATGTTGATGACCGCGGCGGCGGTTCCCATGATGTAGCCGATCCACTCCTTCGGCACGCCGAGGCGATCGAGCTGGAGCGGCATGGAGTTGGGAAAGACGTTCTCCATGATCGTCCAGACGAGGTCTCCCCAGAGGAGCCAGACGAACATGAGGAAGAGGCCCAGGCGGGTGTAGGTGAGCGTGCCGACGCGGAAGGAGGGCTTGGATTCCCGCAGCCAGGCGGAAAGTCCGCGCGGCGGGTCGGCGGGCTCAGCGGCGGGGCCGGGGGCCGGCGCGGAACGCTTTTCGTCGGCCAAGTCCAAGGCGTTCACTATACGGTCCACCTGCTGCGGAGACCCCGGTTTTCGTTTGCAATGCAATTATTCTATTGCAATATAATAACTGGAGGGTACAACCACAAGAACTGGTTGATCTCCCGCCTCCGTCGCGAGGCATTCCTATACGCCGACGTAATAAATGAGTCGCACACCATCGATACGCACCCGTCGCTCCCTCGCCGGTTCTGTCCGCTCGGTCGTCGAGTCGTTGGAGGGACGTCAGTTGCTGACGACCTTCAATCCGGTCGATGGAGCGGGATTCACCACCGCCCTGGCGAACGCCCAGCTCGGCGACACGATCACCTTGAACGCCGGCACCACGTACACCGGCAACTTCGTGATGAAGCACAAGACCACCGGCAGCGGGTGGATCACGATCCAGTCGTCGAACCTGGCCTCGCTCCCGGTCGGCAAGCGCGTCTCGCCGGCCGATGCGGCGAACATGCCGAAGATCGTCAGCGCCGGGAGCAACGTGCCGGCCATTCGCGCCGAGTACGGCGCGGCGATCGGGGCGGATCACTACAAGATCCTCGGCTGCGAAGTCGTCGGCCCGGCGAACAATTCGGATCTGGTCAACCTGATCGAGCTGGGCACGACCGATTCGATCCAGAACACGATCACGATGATGCCGCACGACTTCGTGATCGACCGCTGCTACATCCACGCGAACATCACCGACACGACCAACAACACCTCGACGCAGCACCTCCGCCGCGGCATCGCGCTCAACGCCGGCGCGACCGACATCACCAACTGCTGCATCTCGGAGATCCACGACGTCGGCTCGGGCGACAGCCAGGCGATCGGCGGATCGAACGGCGCGGGGCCGTACAACATCCTCAACAACGAGCTCGACGCCGCGAGCGAAAACATCCTCTTCGGCGGCTCGGGCGCGTACATCCCCGGCGTGGTGCCGAGCGATATCGTCATCCGCGGCAACCATTTCTATAAGCCGCTCTCCTGGCAGGGGACCTGGGCGCAGGTGAAGAACCTGTTCGAGCTGAAGATGGGCCGGCGGGTGCTGATCGAAGGCAACGTCTTCGAGAACTGCTGGACCGCCGCGCAGAGCGGCGTGGCGATCTTGTTCAAGCTGGATCAGTACAACGCCGCTCGTCCGTGGCAGGTGACCCAAGACATCACCTTCCGCAACAACATCGTCCGCCACGCCGCCGGCGCCATGACGATTCAGGGCCGCGACTACACGAACAACAGCCCCGCGGGCCTGGTCCGCCGCATCACCGTCGCCAACAACCTCTTCGACGACATCAACAAGAACCCGTGGGCGACGTGGTCCGACCCGAACCTGATCGGGGGCAATGTCCTGTACATGACGCAGGGGCCGATCGATGTGACGTTCAGCCACAACACGATCAACAACAGCCGCACGCCGATCATCGTCGATACGCCGCAGTATCCGATCGCGAACTTCATCTACCAGAACAACATCGTCGCGCACAACACCTACGGCGTGTTCAGCAGCGAGTACGGGACGGGCGACAACACGATCACCAACTACTTCGACAGCAACGGCGGGGGAACGTTCACCAAGAACGTGATGATGGGCGGGCCGTCGAACAGCTACAAGAATCATCCGGGCAACTATTTCCCCTCCACGTGGACGGCGGTGGGGTTCGTCGACATGGCCAACGGCGATTATCACCTCACCGCGGCCAGCCCGTATCACAACGCCGCCACCGACGGCACCGACGTCGGCGCCAACATCGACACGATCAACGGCTTCACCTACGCGGCGATCGGCGGCACGTGGCCGTTCGCGTTCAAGGCCGGCTCGACGCTTTACACGCGCTTCGACGGCACCGCGACGCCGATCGTGCTCACCACCAGCGGCACGAACATCGTCGTCGCCGAGGGCGCATCGACGCTCACCTTCGGCGGCGTGACCGCGGTCACGGCCCGGGATTCGACCGCGGACGATCGCTTGCAGATCAACGGAAGCCTGCAATCCTCGCCGCTGGCGTACGAGATCAGCGGGGGGAACGACCTGGTCGAAGTCGACTCCGGCAGCTACGCCGTCGCGAACGATCTGGCGGGCGGCAGCGGATCGCGCAGCCTGCTCCCGCTCCAGCGCGTCGCGGTGTACGTTGCCGCGTCCGGGACCGCAATCTTCAACGCCAGCCAGCACCTCCGCAGCCTCAGCGTTGATGGCAACGCGACGCTCTCGGCGGGGGGCAACAAGATAATCCGCACGACGGCACTCGCTGCCGCCGGGAAGCTCAACCTCACCGACAATGATTTGATCCTCGATTACACCGGCGCTTCGCCGATCGGGAGCTTCAACGGCTCGGCCTATACGGGCGTCACGGGCCTGCTTGCCACGGGAAACCACGGGGGCGACTACACCGGCAACGGCATCATCACCACCATGTCCGCCGCCGTCAGCCCGAACTCGCTCACGACGCTCGGGATCGACGAGGCGAGCGACGTGCTGGGCATCTCCGGTTCCTCGACCGCGCTCTACGGCTCCGAGACGCTCGACGCCACCGCCGTCATCATCAAGTACACCTACGCCGGCGACGCCAACCTTGACGGCACGATCAACGGTGACGATTACTTCCAGATCGACTCGGCGTTCCCTCAGGCGTTGCACGGCTACGCGCCGGGTGACTTCAACTACGACGGAGTCATCAACGGGGACGATTATTTCCTGATCGACTCGAACTTCTCCTCGCAAGGCTTGCCGCTTTAGCGGCAGGCGTTTTTTTCAAACGGATGCACCTTCGATGAAGAACCAGCGTTCCCTCATAGAATCACTCGAACCCCGCCAGCTCCTGACGGTCTTCAACCCCACCGACGGCGCGAGCCTCAAGACCGCGATCACCAACGCGCAGCTCGGCGACACGATCGTCCTGCAGGCCGGCACCACTTACACCGGCGAGTTCACGCTCAAGGCCAAGACCACCGGCAGCGGGTACATCACGATCCAGTCGTCGAACCTCGCGTCGCTGCCCGCCGCCGGCGTGCGCGTCAGCCCGGCGGACGCGGTCAACATGCCCAGGCTCCAGTCGCAAGGCTCGAACGTGCCGGTGGTCGATACCAACGGCAACGTCGCGAACAACTACAAGTTCGTGGGCGTCGAGTTCGTCGGCCCGGCGAACAACAGCGATCTGGTGACGCTGGTGGAGATCGGCTCGACCTATCAGGCGCAGCAGAGCACCGTGGCGCAGGAGCCGCACGACATTACCATCGACCGCTGCTACATGCATCCGAACGTGGAGTCGGCGCAGATACGCCGAGCGATCGGCCTGCACGCCACCAACGTCGACGTCACCAACAGCTACATCGAGAACATCCACGAAGGCAGCGACTCCAACGCCATCGCGGGATGGAACGGGACGGGGCCGTACAACATCATCAACAACCACCTCGAAGGCGCGGGCGAGAACATCCTGTTCGGCGGGGCGACCAACTACATGCCGACCGTCGCCACCAACGTCGTCATCCGCGGCAACCATTTTCTCAAGCCGCTCTACTGGAAGGACGGCTCGCACGGCTACACGCCGACGGTGAAGAACCTCTTCGAGCTCAAGCAGGGCAGCCACTTCACCATCGAAGACAACATCTTCGAGAACGACTGGGTTTCGGGTCAGACCGGCGTCGCGATCCTGTTCAAGCTCGGGGACTACGACGCCTCGGTGAACAACGGCGTGCACACGAACGTCACCGAGGACATCACCTTCCGCAACAACATCGTCCGCCACGCCGCCGGGGCGCTTACGTTCCAGGGCCGCGACTACGCCGCCACCACGCCCGATCCCGGCGGACTGGTTCGGCGCATCACCGTGTCGAACAACCTCTTCGAAGACATCGGCACCCCCTGGGGCAGCAATGTCTTCAACATCTACGTCACCCAGGGTCCCAAGGACGTCACCCTCGACCACAACACGTTCATGAACGGCTACACGACGGTCGAGACCGACACCTCGAACAGCACCTATCCGGCAACCAACTTCCGCTTCACCAACAACATCGCCTACCACAGCCTCTACGGCTTCCGCAGCCCGTCCGGGACGGGCGATCCGACCTTCACCGCGTACTACAACGACGACCCGACCAATGCCCCCGGCCGCATCACCAAAAACGCGCTGATCGCCGGGCCCAACGGGTACAAGTACACCACGCGGGTGACCTATTTCCCGGCCAACCTGGCGGCGGTCGGGTTTGTCGATCCGGCGAATCACAACTACGCGCTGCTGGCCTCCAGCCCGTATCACAACCTCGGCACCGACGGCAAAGACCTCGGCGCCGACACCTCTCTCCTGCCGGCGGAATTCGCCACCGTCAGCGGCTCGACGCTCAACGTCAACTACGGCGCCTTCGCCGCCGACGCGCCGCGGCCGGTCACCGTTTCCGTCACCAGCACCGGCGTCACCGCGACCTACGACGGCGAGACGATCAACTTCACCGGCATCACCACAATCGCCGCCAACGGCGCCGGCGCAGCGACGGCGCCGCTGACGATCAACGTCAACAGCGGGTCGATTGCCGCCGGCAGCGATCTGGGCGCCAGCGGGCGCGACGTCACCGCGACCGTCGCCGCAGGCGCTTCGATGACCTTCAACGCCTCGCAACACCTCAAGAGCCTCGACGTGTCGGGCGGGGCGACCCTGTCGGCGGGCGGAAGCAAATTGCTCATCGTCAAATCCCTCTCCGTCGCGGGCCGGCTCAATCTCACCGACAACGATCTCGTCCTCGATTACACCGGTTTGACGAAGCTGGGTGGGTGGAACGGCTCGGCGTACACCGGCGTGCTCGGGATGCTGCAGACCGGCCGGCACGACGGCGACTACGCGGGCAACGGCATCGTCACCAACCAGACTCCCGCGGTGGCGCCCAACTCGCTCACCACCCTCGCCGCCGCCGAAGCATCAGACGTGCTCGGCATCTCCGGCGCGCAGACCGGGCTGTTCGACGGTCAAGCGGTCGACGCGACGTCGGTCATCGTGAAGTACACCTACGCGGGCGACGCGAACCTGGACGGCGTGGTGAACGGCGACGACTACTTCCAGATCGACTCGGCGTTCCCGAGCGGCGGCGCCGGGTGGCTCAACGGCGACTTCAACCTCGACGGCGTCGTCAACGGCGACGACTACTTCCTGATCGACTCCAACTTTCCCGCCCAAGGCGCGGCGCTGTAGCGCTGTGTGCGGGCACTATTTACGTAGCATGGGCGTCTCGCCCATGCCCTCACGATTTCCGAATAGGCAACGGCATGGCCGAGACGGCCATGCTACGAAAGCAGGCATGTCGAGCACGTTGACTCCACGTCGCACATCGGGCGCGCTATGACGACTGAATCCATCTCTGCCGCTTCATCGGACGCGCCAGGGAGCCCGGCGCAACCGCGCGCGGCGATCCCCTACAAATGGGAACTCCTCGCCCTCCTCTGGTTCGCCTACTTCTTCAACCGCGCCGACAAGCAGCTCTACGGCTTCGTCATCCCGGACATCGGCCACGACCTGAACCTCACCGCGACGCAGCTCGGACTCGTCGCGACGGTCTTCAACTGGACCTACGGCCTGCTCGTCCCCTTCGGCGGCTACTTCGGCGACCGCCTGCGGCGAAAGTGGGTCATCGCCGCCAGCCTGATCCTCTGGAGCGCCGCGACGATGTTCACCGGCTGGGCGGGCGGCCTTGTCTCGCTGATCGTGCTGCGCAGCCTCGCGACCGGCGCGGGCGAATCGTTCTATTACCCCTCGGCGACGTCGCTGATCGGGCAGTTCCATCACCGCACGCGCGCGCTGGCGATGTCGATCCACCAGACGGCGCTCTACGTCGGCGTCGTGGTCAGCGGCGCGATCACCGGATACCTCGCGCAGACGTACAGTTGGCGGCACTCGTTCTACTTCTTCGGCATCGGCGGAATGGCGCTGGGCCTGATCCTCACGTGGCGCCTGAAAGACACCCCGCGCGAAGGCCAGGGAGAGCCGGCCCGTTCCCGGGCCGGTACGGATGCGATTCCGTTATCCCAAATCCTCCGCGAGCTGCGGAAAAAGCCCACCTTCTTCCTCCTGGCGATTGCCTTCGCGGGCATGGCGTTTGTCGACATCGGCTACGTGACTTGGATGCCGACGTTCCTGCAGGAGAACTTCGGGATGTCCAAGACGTCGGCGGGTTTCTCGTCAATGTTCTATCACCACTTCGCGGCCTTCATCGCCATCCTCGCGGCGGGCCGCTTCACCGATGCCGTCGCGCGCAGGCGGCGATCGATCCGCATCGAAGCGCAGATGCTCGCGCTCTTCTGCGGCGCGCCCTTCATCGCGCTGATGGGCTTCGGCAAGACGCCGGCGATGTGCTTCCTGGGCATGGGCGTCTTCGGCCTCTTCCGGGGAGTGTACGAATCGAACCTCTACGCGACGCTGTTCGAGGTGATTCCGCCGCGGCTGCGATCGAGCGCGGTGGGCGGGATGATCTGCTCCGCCTTCCTCGTCGGCGCGACTTCCCCGCTGATCATGGGCGCGATGAAGTCGCACACGGGACTGGGTTTCACGCTCGGCGGGCTGTCGGTCGTGTACGTGTTCTCAGGCGTGATGTTGCTGATCGCGTGGGCGCTGTTCTTCCGCCGGGACTGCGTCGAGGCGGGGCAGGGTTAGAGAGCGGCGCGCGTTCGCCTGCAGCGTCGGTGGGGCCGTCATCCTGAGCGGTACTCCGCGAAGGGTCTGGCCGTGAACCGGAAGCGGCTCACCGTGGAACGCAGATGCTTCGGAGTACCTCAGCATGACATAAGTGTCGACCCGCGCACTACACTCGAGCCGCGTACCGCTTTCGAGCGCTGCCCGCGCTCCCTCTCGCCGTGTAGAGGCAAACTTCAACACGGCACATTGCGATGCGCGATGTCATGCTGAGGTACTCCGAAGCATCCGAATCGGATAACGCGATCGCCGAGTGGAAGCCGTCGTCGCGGAGGCGGACGGATGAGCGCATCGCTTCGGGGGAGGGATAGGTTGGATTGAGCGGGTAGATGAACGTCTGCGACGACATCGCGGGGACCGGGCTTCATGAGGCGCTGACGACCGTCGCCGCCTTCACGTATGCCGGGTCGATCGTCACCCCGAACCCAGGCCCGCTCGGGCAGCGCACGACGCCGTTGATGCTCTTCAGCGGCGACGTCGCACACGTCACCGGCAGAGCGGCGTTGCCCTTGAACTCCATGTACGCCCCCGTGTTCGGCGTGAACGACGCGAAGTGAACGACGTCGAGATAGCCTAGGCTCCCGCCCGACATGTGCGGCACAACGGTCATCCCCGCGGCGGCGGCCATCCGCGCCACTTTCGTGCAGCGGATGTACCCGCCGAAGTAGTGCAGATCCGGCTGCATGATGTCCATCGCGCGGTTTTCGATGCACCACTGAAACCGCCGCATCGAGAACTCCTGCTCACCCATGGCGATGGGGATCGACAGCGCGTCGGCAACGCGCTTGCATCCCCAGATGTCGTCGAACTCCACCGGCTCTTCGTAGAACGCGTACTTGTGCTCTTCCATCATGCGGCCGATGCGCAGCGCGTTCGGCACGTCGTAGGAGCTGTTGGCGTCGGCGTAGAGGATGAAGTCGTCACCGAACGTCTCGCGCACGAGCGGGATGAGCGCTTCGGTGCGGCCGGGGAGCGAATCGACGTTGCGATTCATTCGCCCGCCGAGACGGAATTTGAGCGCTTTGGCGCCGCTGTCGGCGACGATTTGTTGCAGGTGCTCGATCTCCTGCTCGGGCTTGTTCCCGCGCACGCCGCTGGCGACGTAGATCGGGATGTCGCGGCGGACCGCGCCGCCGAAGAAATCCGCCAGCGGCCGCTGCGCGGTCTGGCCCATCAGTTCGAGCAGCGCCATCTCCACCGCGGCGACGCCGACCCAGAGGGCCAGGCCGTAGTACTTGTAGTTGTCCTTGGAGCGATAGACGTCCCACAGCAGCGATTCGAGCGTCCGCGCGTCCTTTTCGAGGAAGGCCGGGATGATCTGATTGAGCAGCATCGGGTAAACGTTGCTCAACCGATCGGAATTCGGCACGGTGATCGCCTCGACGCCGTCGGTCGATCGCGTGCGCAATAAGAACTGCTTGCCGTTGCGCAGCAGTTGGATTGACGCGACGATGACCGGCTTGTCGAGGAAGTCGGTCTTCAAGACCGGCTGATCGAGAATGCGATCCAGCTCTTCCTTCGACACCGATCGGGTCGTCAGCGCCGGTGCGCCGAGCGAAACGGCTGCGGAGGAAGCCGCGGCGACCGCGGCGGCGCTTTGCAGAAACCGGCGGCGTGAGGTGGGCATGGAATCATCCTACCGCGGCGTCGCCGTCACGCCTCGCCTTCGCTCAGCTCACGTCGCATAACTCGAAGGCCCGCCGCAGCGCTTCAATTGGATCCCCGCGCGGGAAGAACTCGTGCGCGACGCAGCAGGCGTACCCGCCCGCCGCGATCGCGCGGGCGATGCCGCGGTAGTTCAGCTCCTGATCGTCGTCGAGATCGTGCCGATCCGGGTTGCCGGCGGTGTGAATGTGGCCGATCCACTGCAGGTTGTTCCGGATCGTGCGGATGACGTCCCCCTCCATGATCTGTGCGTGGTAGACGTCGTAGAGGATGCGAAACCGCGGGCTGTTGACGCGCTTGCACAGCTCGACCGCCCACGGCGTGCGGTCGCACTCGTAGCCGATGTGATCCACGCGCGAGTTGAGCAGCTCGATGTTGATCGTGACGCTTTTTTCTTCCGCATAGGGCATGACGCGCCGCAGGCCGGCGACGCAGTTGCTCATCGATTCTTCCGCCGGCACGTCCGCGTCGCGCGGGCCGCTGAAGCAGATCAGGCCGGGAATGCCGAGCTTCGTTGCCACGTCGATCGACGCGCGCAGCTCCGATTCGATGCGGTCGTGATTCTCGCGGCGGTTCAAGCCGTTGCGCCAGTCCTTGTGGCCGCACATGCTCGCCAGCGCCAGCCTGTTCTCGCGCGCGATCGCCGCGATGCGCTCGAGCGATGCATCCCGATGCCAGATCTCGACCGCGGCGTAGCCGATCTTCGCGGCTTGGCGGATCAACGGCGCGGAGTCTTCGTCTTTTTTTGCGAAGCAGGGCAGGCAGAAGGATTGTTTGAGCCGCATGCCGCTGTCTCTTTCACGAACGAATCATGATCAGCATCATCTTGAACGATTTCTCGGCGTGCAGGGCGTGCGGAACGTTGGCCGGCATGACGACGACCTGACCGGCCGTGACGGTCATCGATGAGCCGCCGATCGTGACCTGCGCTTCGCCGTCCACCACGTGAACCAGCGCGTCAAACGGCGCCGTGTGCTCGCTGAGCCCCTGTCCGGCGGCGAAGGCGAAGACGGTCACCGTTCCCGTCGGACGCTTGAGGACCTCGCGGCTGACGACCGAACCTTCCTGATACTGCACGAGCTCGGCCACCGGCACGGGGGCCGCTGAAGTTGTCGAAGCGGGTTTGTCTGCCATAGATGCCTCCGTGGTCGCGTCGCGGGCCGCGACGCCGTGCGAAAATGATAAGGCCTGCTCGTCCCTTGTCCGCGCGCCAAATCGCGCTGGCGCGACGGCGCAGTCACTTCACCACTCGAAGATCACGCCCATCGCCCGCTCGCGCTCGCGTTCGAGCATCGCGTACGCGTCCGCCGCCTGATCCGGTTTGAACCGGTGCGTGACGAGATCGCTCACGCGCATCTGCCCGCGCGCGAGGTAGTTCAGGAACAGCTCGAACACCCGCCGCGCGTCCCACTCGATGCCGGGCGTCGGATCGGCCGGCGCATGACGATCATGCGCGCCGACGATCGTGAGCCCGCGGCGGATTACGTCGGGCGTGAGGTGCTGAAGCTCGGGCGTCCCCGTGTCGCCGAGCAGCACGAGCCGGCCGTGGTCGGCAACCAGCTTGAGCGCTTCGGGAAACACGGCGTGATGACCGGTCACGTCGTAGACGATGCGCGCCCCGCGGTCGCGCGTGATGCGCTTCACCTCATCGAGTGTCTCCGCGACCGGCCGAGCGAGTGTGGCGGTCGCCCCGTGCGATTTCGCCATCGCCAGCCGCTTCTCGGCCGGATCGATCGCGATCACCTCGCTCGCCCCCATCAGCCGGACATACTGCACGACGAGCTGTCCGACCAGACCGAGGCCGATGACGACGACGGCGTCGCCCATGCGGTGCTCAGCCGCGCGCACGCCGACCTGCGCGATCTTTCCCAGCGCCGTCCACGCCGCGTCATCGTCGCTCACTCGATCGGGAATCTTCACGGCGTGGATCGCCTTCACGATGACCTGCGAGGAGTGCGAGCCGCGCGTTGCGACGCGATCGCCGGCGCGGAATTCGTTCACGCCTTCGCCGACCGCCCCGACCACGCCGACGTGCGAGTAGCCGGGGCGAAACGGATACTTGACCCAGTTGTCGTAATGCGTGCCCGGAGAGAACTTTCGGCCCAGGACGATCGATTCGGTGCCGGTGCTGATCAGCGTGCGCGTCGTCCGCACGTGGATTTCGCCCGCGGCGGGTGACGGCAGCTTTTCCTCGTCGACGACCTGCACCTGATCCTTGCCGGTGAAAAGGATGGATTTGCGCTTGCTCATGGTCGTTCGTCCGCGGAGATGTTCGGGCTTAGAGAGTCCGTTGCGCCGCCAGGGGCGACACTTGTGTCGCCCGTGTTTCCGGCGCCGGAAGAGGGCGAGACAAGTCTCGCCCCTGCGCGCGCCTGGCGCGGATCGAGGCGTGAGAAGATGAGGCTCGCCGCGCCGATCGCGGGGCTGCTCAATCCCGCGCGGCGGAACGCGATGCGGCCGGTGAAGCTCGTCGGCAACCGCCGGTACATTTCAGTTTGCGCTGGTGGCACCAGCAGATCGAACGCGGCGGCGCCGAGCCCGCCGCCGATGACGATGACCTGCGGATCGACGACGGCCGCCGCGACGGCGGCGACGTGCCCGAGCGCCCGCGCCATCGCTCGGATCGCGGTCCGCGCTGCGGTGTCGCCATTCCGAGCCTCCGCGACGACCGAGTCCGCCGACGCCGCGCCCGTGCTCGCCGCCAGCGCCGGTCCGGACACGATCGTCTCGGCGCACCCGTGATGCCCGCACGCGCACGCGCGGCCGTGTTCCGGGTCGAGCGCGTAATGTCCGAGGTTCGCGGCGATCCCCTCGCTGCCGCCGGTGACCAGCCGTCCGCCGCTGACGACGCCGGCGCCGAGTCCGGAGCCGATCGTGAACAGCACGTAGCTGTCGCAGCCGACGGCGGAGCCGAACATCCCTTCGCCGACGGCGTTGGCGTTGGCGTCGGTGTCGATGATGACGGGGAGATCGCCATCATCCTCACCTGCAACATGAGCCGCAGCGACTGTCATCCCGAGGTACTCTGAGGGATCTCGGACGCAACTGGCCTGCGAGATCCCTCGGAGTACCTCGGGATGACATCGTGCGCTGGCCGTGGAGTTCGCGGGCGCTCGGTGTACAACGCGCCGGCGCAGCTCATCGCCGAGCGGCACTTCATACCACCCCAGGTTCACCGCGCCGCGGACGATGCCGCGCTCCCGATCGATTGCGCCGGGCGAGCCGACGCCGATGCCGATCACCTTCGCCGGCGATTGTTTGATCAGTGCGAAGATTTCCGACGCGATGCGATCGCAGACGGCTGCCGCGCCGTCGCCGGCCTGCGTCGCCGTTGTCCGCGCCGCCACGACTCGCCCGTCCCGCGCGACCAGCGCCGTCGCGATCTTCGTCGCCCCCAGATCGACGCCGATCGCCAGCGCGCCATCGTCGTTCATAGGTGACTCGGCGCCAGCCTGAAGGCCTCGTTCCCCGCCGCCTTTTTCTGTTCCTGCGCCTCGGCCCACTTCTGGTAGCCGGGCATGTTGAAGCTGACGGCGAGCGGCGCATCGCCCCTGGCCGCCTGGATTCGGCGAGTGGTTTCGACGACCAGCGCGTTCCAGATCGTCGCGCCGATGACGGTGGAGGTGGGGCCGACTTTCCACTGGTTGCCCGGCACGTCAATGACGCCGTCGCCCGGCACGCCGCCGTTGTCGATCGCGAAGTCGCACACGTCGGCCAGTCGTTTGCCGATGCGCGAGAGCGGCGCGACCTTGGCGAACGCGATCGAGCCGACGGTGACGGTAATCACGCCGCGTTTTTTTGCCTCGATCGCCATCTCCACCGGCAGGTGGTTCACGCCGCTGTTGGAGTAGACGAAGAGCATCTCGCCCGCCTTGACGCCGGATCGATCGAGCAGATCGGCGGCGAGTCCCGGCACGCGCTCGATCTTCGCCTCCAGCGGGATGCTCTCGTGCAGCATCAGCGCGGTGTAGAAGATCGGCACGACCGACATCAATCCGCCGGCCCGCGCATAGCCCTCTTCGGCGAGCATGTGCGAGTGCCCGGTGCCGAAGACGAAGATCCGCGCGCCGGCGAGAATCGTCTCGGCCATCCGCGCGGCGACCTGCTCCATCATCGCGCGCTGTGTCTCCAGCACGCGCGCGCTCAGCTCCGCGAGGGCGCGGAAGTAGGCGTCGATGCCGGCAGCGGAGTTGTCGTGAGCTTCGCCCATCCTTCGTCGCATGGCCGTCTCGGCCATGCCCTCTCCCGCGGGGAAATGCATGGCCGAGACGGCCATGCTACGTTTCAAATCAGCGCACTAAGACCATGCTCCGCACCGGCGCCGGCTCCGGCGCGCCCGGGAAAAAGTGATTCCACAAGATCGTGTTGAACTTCGCCGCGTCGGCGTTCGCCGCGTCGATCTCGGAAAAATCCAGCTCAAGCGACGCCTTGGCCCCCTCGCCTTTCTCCGGATTCTTCGCCGCCAGATCGACGTGTACCGGAACCGCGTCATACGGCGTCAGGTCCGCCTCGTGCTGAAAGCCGTTCACCATCGGCGTCGCCGCCGCATCGAACTGCGTCATCGGCGGGAGTTTCAGCATCAACTCCATGGTGCGCAGGTACGAAGCGGTCGTGTACATCGTGCTGTCGACGACGTGCCGACGCGTGTAGGGGGAGATCACCAGGCCGCACGTTCGATGCGCGTCCACGTGATCGTGCCCGTTCTGCGCATCGTCCTCGATGACGAAGATCGCGGTGGTCGGCCAGAATTTTGAGTGGGTGACCGCCTCGACGATTTTTCCCAGCCCCAGATCGTTCGATCCGACGCACGCCTCGGGCGTGTTGGCGCCGGGATACAGCCCGTGCGTGTGGTTTTCGTTGAGCGACATCGTCATCAGGTTCGGCCAGTTGCCTGATCTTTCGCCCTCGCGGAGTTCCTTGATGAAGATCTCGGCCAGATCGTAATCGCGACCCGCTTTGTTGTTCAGAACAGACCACTCTTTCGAGACCCATTCGGATCGCATGCGGTCGTTCTTCACCTGCGGCGCGGTCTCCGGCGAGGCGACGAAGGCCTCGCGCTCGCCGTACGTGCGGAACGTCAGCCCGTGCGCGATCGCCTGGTCCCAGATGTATCCGCCGGGCGAACGCGTCAGGCGGTCGTCCGCGTCCGGCTGAAGCCGTCCGCTGTAGCGCTGCTCCCACGCCTTGACCGTGAAATCGCTCGCGTACGCGCCGTCGCACCAGACGTGTCCGTCCTGCGAGACTTCGCCGTTGCAATACAGGTTGTCGAGCAGCACCCACTGCCGGGCCATCTTATGCGCGTTGGGCGTAATGCGCTGGCCGAACATCGCCAGCTTCGCCTCGCCGTTGCCTTCGGGGATGTCGCCGAACACCTGATCGTACGTCCGGTTCTCCTTGATGATGTAGAGCACGTGCTTGATGCGCGAGAAGGTCTGGTCGTACATGCGGCGTTCGTCCGCCGTCAGCTCCGCCGGCTTCTTCGCCGCCGGCGTGTTGTTCAGCACCTGCCGCGTGTACGTGCTGAGCTGCTTCTCGTCGGGCGCGTCGACCAGAGAGACGTGACCGGTGAGGATCGTGCCGATGAATTTTCGATCCTTCGCGTTGGGCGCGAAGGTCATGCCCTTGGCGGTGCCGATGTAGAGCGTCTTGCCGTCGCCGGAGGCGGCCAGCGCGCTGGGATACCAGCCGGTGGGGATGAAGCCGAGCACGCGCGATTCGTTTCGCTCTTCGACATCGACCACCGCCACGTTGTTGTTGTCGGCGTTGGCGATGTAGAGCTTGTCGCCGCTGCTGGCGAGCGCGATCGGCGTCGATCCGATCGGCGCCTTCGGTTCGAGCGACGTGCGGATCGTCTCGATCACGCGCGTGCCGGCGATCACGCTGACGGTGTTCGCTCCAGCGTCGGCGACGAAGAGCCGGCCGTCGCTTCGCCAGAGCAAATCCGCCGGGTGGCTGCCGACTTTGACGCGCGATCGCTCCTTCATCGTCTGCGGATCGACCAGGCTCACGCTGGCGTCGCCCCAGTTCGCGACCGCGAGCGTCTTGCCGTCGAGCGAAAGCGCGATCGAGCAGGGGCGATAGCCGACCTTCGCCGTCGCCGTCACCGCGCCGCTCTCGGGCTTGACGCGATAGACGCAGTCATCGTGCAGGTTCGCGACGAAGAGCGCGCCATCGGACGACATCGCCAGCCCGCCGATGTAGCTCTTCTTCCAATCGAGCCCCTGGATCGCCAGCGGCGATTCTTCGGTGAGATGTCCGTCGCCGAAATGAAATCGACGGACGGCGGCGCCTTCCTTTTCGTCCGCCTTGTTCATCGTGCGGCCGCCGGAGAGGTAGATCGTCTCGCCGTTGGCGTCCGCGCACATCCCGACGAACGTGCGCGGGACTTTGACGAAGTGCAGGAGCTGACCGGTCGTCGCGTCGAGGACGGCGATGCCGTGATCGTTGTACCCGCCGGTGTTGACCAGCAGATATTTCCCGCCGCCGACGAAGATCATGCGCTCGGGCATGTCGCCCGGCAGTTTCGTCGCCTTGCCGGCGGGAGAGATCTTCCACGCGTTGGGCAGAACGACCTGCCCGCCGTCGAGCAGCACATTCGCCTGAAGCTGCGACGCGGGCGGTGAGCTGGGCGCGGCGGGCGCGATCGGCGCGGGTTGAGTCGTTTGCGCGACGACGAGAGGGGATGCCGCACACGCGAGCGCGGCGAGAAAAACGACAACGACACGGTTCATCATCTTCTACGGGTCCTTTCGCACCGGGCCTTCCAGCCAGATGCGCGAACGCCAGTTGCCCGTCCACTTCCAGTTCATCGGCTCGGCTAAATTGAGCTCTGCGTACACCACGCAGGAGGAAGCGTCCTTGGCCTGGGCCCTGGCTTCGCCGGCCTGATCATAAACGGCGCTGCGAAGGTCGTAACTACTGATGACCAGCGGAATCTGGTTTTCGATCGCGCGGGCTTTGCACAGCGTCTCGTTTCCGCCCCAGATCGGCATGAAGATGATCTCGGCGCCGCGATGGGCCAGCTCGCGCGCGATCTCGGGATACGAGACGTCCCAGCAGATCATCATCCCGATCTTGCCGAAGTCGGTGTCGAAGACCGGACAGTCGCTGCCCGGTGCGAGGCCGCCGTCACTCTCGCCGGCGGGGAGACAAATCTTGCGGTACTTGCCGACCAGCTTTCCATCCCGCCCGATGAGGACGGCCGTGTTGTAAACGGCTTTGCCCTCGCGCTCGTAAATGCCGGCGACGATGTTGATGTGATTTCGCGCCGCGGCCTTGCCGAGAAATTTGGTCGACGGGCCCGGAATCGTTTCCGAAGCGCCGACGTAATCGCTCCCGCGGCCGATGACGGTGATGCCTTCCGGGAGGCAGACGATGTCCGCCTGGCTCGCGCCGGCTTCGTCGATGTACTTGGCGAATTGATCGAGGTTTTCCTGAATCGACTTGGTGCCGCGCGGCCGATGGTTCACCGAGGCGATCTTCACGATCCGCGCCGCGGGCGCCGGTCCGGCCTTCAGCTCGGCATCGCGCCACTCGACTTCGCCCTGCGACGACCAGCGCATCCGAAGCTCGATCCGCGCCTGCTTCGCCTTTGCCGAAACCGCAAAAGCGTCATTGATCTGCCGCCAGCCGTTCGCATCGGGCGGGACGGTCGTCGTCGCGAAATCCGCGTTGCCGACTTCCTTGCCCGCTTCATCGAGCCACACGATCGCCGCGACGACGTTGCGGCTGATCATCTCGACGTTGCTGGCGTGAATTCGCGCGCTGAAATTCACGTGCTGCGCCTGCGGCAGCGTGACCTGCTTTACCCACCGCCCGTCGCAGGTCGCCTCGCCGTTGCCCGTGATGACCAATCCCACCGCGCCGCCGTCACGGCGAACGGCGGGGCGGCACGCCGTCTCCGCGCGCACCGGCACGAACCGCCAGCCATCTGTTTCGGCGTTGGAATCCGCATTCACGGCCCCAGCAATCATGGTTGTGGCGAGAAAAGCGGGCAAGATGAACCTCCACATGTTCGGCTCCGTATGCAAGCACGGTTCGGCAAGTCTGGATAGAAGCACAAGCTGTCACGCCGGGGTGGCGTGGCGTCCGATTTAATATAACGCGGAAGAATTATCAAGCACTAAGCAAGGTCTGACAACGGATAACGTTGGGCCCGCCGCGTCAAGCCCTACATCTAAGAAATGTTCTTGACAAGATGGGTCGCATATTTATTATAAACGCGTCGAGTAATTGATCGGGCAAGTCGTTGCTGGACGATAGGTGAGAACGGGTCACGTCTTCAAAGCGCTCTACGCGTGCCGCCCGCTTGGCGGAGATGGGAGTCAGGTCATGGGCAAGTCACCACGAAAGCAGACGGCGGTTACGCTCGTCGAGTTGCCTGCAGTGAGCAAGAGTGGATTCACTCTTGTCGAACTGCTGGTCGTCATCGGGATCATCGCGATCCTCATCTCGATCCTCCTCCCGGCGCTCAGCCGCGCCCGCGAATCGGCCAACACCGTCCAGTGCGCCAGCAACATGCGCCAGATCGGCATCGCGCTGCGAATGTACTGCAACGAGAACGGCGGCGCGGTGCCTCCGGCGGATACGGGCGCGCCCGTCGAATACGGCGTGCCGTCCCCGGCGCCCAGCCCGGCGATCTCCTTCTGGAGCTTCATGGACGTGATGTGGTCCAAGGGCTACATCAAGGGCCCGGCGCGTGACCAGGGCAGGCCCGGTGCGTCGCCCGGCGGCGTCCTGCCCGGCAGCTACGCGACCAACTATCCCACCGCCGAAGCCGGCGTCTTCCGCTGCCCGTCGGAGTTCCGCAAGTCCGGCAGCGCGTATCCGTGGGACTTCGCGCTCCACTACCGCATGAACATCGAGGCCGCGCCCACCAAGCTCGCCGACGGCACCCCCAGCATCGCCCGCGACAAGACCACGCCGCCTCCGTTCTACGGCTTCTTCCGCCTCCCGCAGTTCGTGAAGTTCTCCTACCTCAAGCAGGGCAAGATCATGGTCGCCGAGAGCTTCGCGGCGGGCACGGCTGACGCGGCGATCTACTTCCCGTCGAAGGTGAAGAGCGGCGTGCTGACGATCTCGCAGGTCACCATCCGCCACGGCAGCACGAAGTCGGTCGATAAGGACGGCGTCAACGGCGGCAACTACCTCTTTGGCGACGGGCACGTCGAGTACAGCCAGGAGTACCACCGCGCCGCCTTTGGCCTCAATGGCAACGCGCTGAGCAACGAGAACTGGGTCAAGTGGTGGGATCACGGCGACAAGCTGCCGAACACCGTCTACTAGTCCGAAACGCGACCGTGTGCGTTTACCGCGAGTGGCTTGGAGGACCGCGATGGCAGCGAGTGACGAAAAGAAGAAGTACGGATTCGGCGTCGCTGCCGCGGTCCTGCTGATCGCCGCCGTCGCGCTGGGGTATCAACTCGTTGGCGGGCGGGAGAACGGCGCGGCGGCGCCGGTGGCCAAGACGGCCTTCTACACCGACGACGGCGGCAAGTCGTTCTTCAAGGACGATATCAACAAGATCCCGCCGTTCGATCACAACGGAAAACAGGCGCTGCGCTGCGACGTCTTTACCGACCCCTCCGGCAAGCAGTTCGTCGGCCTGGTCTATCGCTTCACGGACGCGGGCAAGCGCGACATGGCGGCGTACAACCCGTCCAAGGATGCCGACGGCTCGACCCGCCGCTCGATCGAAGAGCGCGGCCTGCAGGTCAAGCCTGCCGCCGCAGCCGATAAGGCGTGGGACATCGCCGACGACACGACCATCACCCGCCTGCAGGGCCAGGTGAAGGACGCGAGCGGCAGGCCCGCCAAGCTCGTGCAGCCGTAGACGCATGCGATAAATCAGGCGCGGCGAATCGGTCCGCATCGCGATTAAGATTTTCGATTGCCCGCGCCATGTCCTCAACCCGCGCTGCCCCCGTCGTCTCGATCATCACCAAGACTGTCGCCGCGCTGTTGATCGTCATCGTGACGTCGGCATCGGCCGCGAACGCGCAGCCGGTGACGATGACCGGCGTGCTGGAGCTGACGCCGAACTACCGCCCGAGCGTCTGGCAGCCGGTGCGGCTGGAGATCCGAAACGAGTCTGATCAAGCGGTCGACGGCGCGGCGGTGCTTCCGGTGGGTGGGAGCACCGGCGCCGCGTCCGTTTCGTTTTCATCGCCGCCGGCGACGATGCGCCTGCCGGTTCATGTTCCGCCTAGGTCACTCGTTCGACTTCACGTCGCCGCTTACTTTCCGCGACTCGAGACCAGCTCGTCATCGAAGAAGCAGATCGAAGTTCCGCCGCTGAGCACAGCCGAGTTCCGCGCCGCCGACGGCGCGACCCTCTCGCGCACGCCGATCATGGGACTGCCGCTCTCGGCCAAGGCGGGCGTGCAGGGAGAGGAAGAGCGCGGGCAGATCGTCCTTCTGGTCAGCGGCCGCGCGAACGCGGACGCGGACGCGGACGCCGCGGACGAATCCGACGTCGAAGCGCTCGCCTCGACGCTGACGGAGAAGACGGACATCCCACTGACGGTCGCGACGATCGCTCCCGATGCACTGAGTCGCGACCCGCAGGGTCTCGCGTCCGTGCGCGCGGTCGTGCTCCAGGACGTCGATCCCGACGCGCTCGACCTGGCGCAGCGCGAGGGGCTGCTGAACTACCTGCGTGGCGGCGGCATCGTCCTGCTCCCGCGTCCGCTTTGGTCGAATGAGACAGGCTGGATCGAGCCGTTTCTTCCCGTCCACCGCGTCGGCGCGCGGCGGGCAAGGCTGGTCGAGGACGAAACCGGTGTCGGCGTCAACCTCCGCAAACCATCGATGATCGCCGAAGCGATCGGCGCGAATGGCGCCGATGCGCTCCTGCGCAGTCACGACTACGTTCACGTCGCCGCCAGGCATCTCGGGCTCGGGCAAGTGATCTTCACGAGCTTCCCGCTCAACGGCCTGGACCTGTCGCAGCCGCGCGCGATCAAGCTCTGGGAAAAACTCTTCGCGCTGGACGAGCCGCAGTGGGAATGGAATCGCACGCAGCTCGGCGCGGCGCGGATTTCGATTCTTTCGTCGATGATCGGGCGCAAAGTCGCGCCGTGGAGCCTGGCGGCGGCGGTGACGGGCGTTTACGTGCTCATGATTTTTGCCGTGCAGACACTGTTTCGCGGAGCGCGGCGGCCGCGGGCGTTCGCGGCTTCGGTCGGCGGGGCGGTCGCGCTGTCGGGGCTCGTGCTGGTCATGGGGGCGACCAGCCGGCGAAGTGCGGGCGATCAGCCGCTACAGTCGGCGAGCCTTGCGATCGTCGACGTCGCGCCGGACGGCGGCGGCTTATCGCGCGAAATCGTCGCCTTTGCGGGCAGGGATCTGCCGGACGCGGCGCTGAAGATGGCCGACGAGCGCGCGACGCTTCGGCCGGCGGTGTCGGATTCCTCGAATCGGCCGACCATCCGCCAGGAACCTTTCGCCGTCGACAAGGCGGGCATTGCGACCTCGCGAATCGATCGCGTGTGGGAGGCCGAAGCGCCGCTCGATCCGAACGTGCGCCTGACCGCCGTCGGCCGCTTCGGTCCCGACGGACTCTCGCTCGAAATTGACAACGCGCTCGGCCAAAAGCTCGAAGCGTCGCTCGTTTCGATCGCGCACCGCGCGCTCGCGATCGCGGACGTTCCCGCCGGCCGCAGCGCGATCGCGTCGCTTCACCTGAACGAGCGCGGCGACTACGCCGGCGGCGCGGGCGGCGCGATCGCGTCGGAGCTGTCCAAGCGACGCTCGCTCGTGCTGGCGGCATCGCTCGCGCCCGCCATGCGCACGATTTCGATCGATCAATCCGAGCCCGCGCCGATGCTGATCGGCTGGCTGGCGGCGATGAAGGATGCGGAGTTGGTGCAGCTCGGCACGGAGCAGGCGACCGAACGAAAATCGATGGTAATGATCCGCACGCCGCTGCGGATCGAAGCGCCCAAGCCGGGCACGATCGTCTCCATCCCCGCCGGGCTGACGAATATCGTCACCGGCAAGCTCGCTTACGACTCGGCGGCGGGGGAGTTGCTGCCGTCGCAGGAAGAGGGCGAGTGGCTGATCGGTTTCGCCGCGCCGTCGGCGATCGGTCGCGTGCGGCCGTCGAGCGTCACGCTGGAGATGCGCGTCTCGCTGCCCGGGCACAGGATGACGGTGCGAAAAGCGCAGTGCCGTGACGGCAAGGCGATGCTCAACTACCGCGGCGACGTGATCGGGGAATGGAAGCGCGAAGTCGGTCTGCGCCGCGTCAGTTTTGATTGTGCCGCGAACGATTACGATGCCGACGGGCGCGCGTGGCTGATGTTGCAGGTCGCGAGCAGCGCGCAGGGCGCGGGCGGCGCCAGCGCCACGCCGTGGCAGATCAAGGACGTTGCGATGGCGATGAAGGCCGAGGCGATCGCGCCCCCCAAAGCCATCGTGCTCGATCCGCCGCCCAAGCCGTCGGAAACGCCGGGGGAGAAATAACGCATGTTCGACCTCTGGTTTGCGCGGTCACGCATGTTGTGCCCGCCGCGCGGGAAATAACCAGGACTCATAGACATCGGACACCCATGCCAGTCGATCTTTCCAAACCGATCCTCAAGACCGAGGCTTTGACCAAGACCTACGGCACGCAGACCGCGCTCGATCATCTCGATCTCACGGTGCATCGCGGCGAAGTGTTCGGCTACATCGGGCCCAACGGCGCGGGCAAGACCACGACCTTCCGCATCCTTGCGGGTCTGCTCGATCCGACCTCCGGCCGCGCCGTGATCGACGGCAAGGACGTCACCGGCGACAAGGACGCGATCAAGCAGGTGGTCGGTTATCTCCCGGACAACTTCGGCGTCTATCCGACGCTGCGCGTGTGGGAGTATCTCGACTTCTTCGCCGCCGCGTATCGCGTGCCGAAGAAGGAGCGGAAGGAGCGGATCGATCGCTGTCTCACGATCGCCAACGCGATGGAGTTCCGCGACAAGCTGATGGGCGCACTGTCGCGCGGGATGAAGCAGCGCGTCGGCATCGCCAAGACGCTGCTGCACGACCCGCAGGTGATCATCCTCGATGAGCCGGCGGCGACGATCGACCCGCGCGCGCGCGTGCAGATGCGACAGTTGCTGCGCGGGCTGGCGGACCTGGGCAAAGCGGTGCTGGTGAGCAGTCACATCCTGCCGGAGCTGGCGGACGTGTGCGACACCGTCGGGATTTTGAGCAGCGGGAAACTGGTCGTCGCCGCGCCGGTGAAAGAAGTGCTGCGAACGGTGCGTCAGCGCCGGCTGATGGAGATCCATGTCCTAGGCGACAAGCAGAAAGCCGCGGATGTTCTCAAGCAAGCGCCGGGCGAATGGACGCCGGTGGCGAGCGACAACGGCGTGCTGCGCTACGAGGTGCAGGCGGATGAGACGCAACTGGCGAACGCGCTGCTGTCGCTCCTGAAGGCGCGCATCCCGGTGGTGAATTACGCCGAGGTGCCGGCGGATCTGGAAGACGTGTTTATGAGCCTGACTAAGTAAGGGCGTTTTCAATTTGCGATTTGCAATTTGCGATTGAATCAATTGCAAATCGCAAATTGCAAATCGCAAATGACGATGAATGCCGTCCTGCAAAAAGATCTCCTCGCCCTGCTGCGGCTCAAGCGCGTCGCGGCGGTGCAACTGGCGTTCGTGATTGTGCTGGCGGTGATGGTGCTGGGATCGTGGCCGCAGGAGGGCGTGCTGGGCGGGAGCGTGAGCGTCGCGGCCGCGACCGCGCAATCGACCGCGCGGACGGCGGACAAATTCCTCCTCGGCCTGACGCTCGGGCAGATCGTCCTGCTGCTCCTCTTTGTCCCCGGCGTCGCCGCCGTCGCGGTCTCCGGTGAGCGCGAGCAGAACACGCTCGAGATGCTCTACGCGTCGCGGCTCAAGCCGATGGAAATCATCGCCGGCAAGGTCGCCGTCGCCGTCGGGTATCCGCTGCTGCTGCTGGTGATGGCGCTGCCGTTTCTCGCGCTGCTGAACTGGCGCGGCGACGTGCGCGGGGGCGATCTGCTTTGGGCGTACGTGATCCTTCTGATCACCGCGGTCTTCCTCGCCATCGTCTCGCTCGCGATCTCCGCGTGGAGCAAGCAAAGCGCATCGGCGCTGGTGATCTCGTACGCCGTCGTGCTGATCCTCTGCGGCGGGCTGCTCGTCCCCGCGGCGATCATGCTCGACAACGCATCGGGAATGACCGCCCAACTTCTACACTATGCGCGGGCGCTCTCGCCGGTGGCGGCGGCGCTGTCGCTGCTTCAGCCGCAGTCGAATTTCTCCTCGGCGGACCGCGGGATGATGCCGATCTGGCAAGTGTTTCTGCCGCTGGCTGCGATCGTGATCGCCGGCTGCTTCGCGCTGCTCGTTGCGAAGCTCAGCCGCGCGCCGTCGTCATCGGAAGGCTTCGGCGCGGTTGGCGCCAGCGAGGGCGAGCGCACGCTCGCGCGCAAGCTGCTCTTCCTGATCGATCCGAAGAAGACCCCCAAACCGTTCGGATCATGGAACCCGCTGATCACCAAGGAGCGGCGCACCGGCGGGCTGCGCAGCGGGCGATGGATCATCCGCACGTTCTACGTCTGCCTGGTGCTGTCGCTGGGCCTGGCGGTGATGAGCCTGTACGGCGGGGTCGAGCAGGGCGATCTGCTCCGGTACGTCGCGCAGGTCGTCATCGCGCTGCAGGTCGGGATGGTCGCGCTGGTCTCGCCAAGCCTGACCAGCGCCGCGGTCAGCAGCGAGATCGAGAACGGCACGTGGGAGCTGCTGCGCCTGACGCCGCGCCGCGGCGGAGAGATCTTCCTCGGCAAACTGGTCCCGTCGCTCGTCCCCGCGCTGCTTCCGGTGATCGCGCTGGTGCCGGCATACGGGGCGCTGTGCGTCGTCAACCCTTCGTATGTGCTCTACCTGACGCGGATCGTGCCGGTGGTGCTGATCGCGGTGCTGCTCTGCTGCATGATCGGGCTGACGTGCTCGTGCTTCATCGCCAATACCGCGCGGGCGACGGTGACGGCGTACCTCATCGTCGCGGGCGTAGTGATCCTGCCGATGTTCGCATGGCTGGCGGCGGGGCAGCAGCTTTCGGACCGCGTCGCGGCGCACCTCGGCTTTTTGAGTCCCCTCGTCGTCGCGCTCAATGAGCTGCCGGGCGGATGGGAGCCGGTGCGCGATCTTTATGCGATGCACCTGTGGACGTTCGGCGCCGCGTGCGCGGCGATGCTTGGGCTGTCGTGGTCGCGACTGAACGCGCTGCTGCGGCAGGGATGACGATGACCGCGATGGTGAAACAACTTCGCCGCACGCTCATGCTGCTCGCGGCATTCCCCCTCGCGGGCTTGGCGCTGGCGCAGTCGACGCAGCCCGCGCCGCAAACGCTGGATTTCGGGACCGGGGGGTTGATCTTTCCGCCGGTGGTCGTCGTCAACGCGCACGTCCCGCGCACGGCGGAGCTGCTCGGCGTCGCGTCGCAGCGACAGGACGCGCCGACGTGGGTGCGGTCGCAATACGTCGCGGAGCTGGGCGAGACCGGACTGCCGGCGGCCGCGCGATACCTGATCGATGCGATGAAGGACCCGTCGGCGGAGATCCGCGCGCAGGGAGCGCGATCGGCTGGTGAAATCGCGGACGAGCCGTCACTGAGAGACGCGGTGGAAAAGCTGCTGGCCGATTCTGATGCGAGTGTCCGCCGCGAGGCGGTGCTGTCGGCGGCGAAGCTGGCGCGGGCAAACGCGACATCGACGGCGGCGATCGATCGCGCGCTGGCCGATTCTGATCTACAGGTCGTCGCCGCCGGATTGCAGGCGGCGTGGACGCCGCAGCACGCGAGCGCGATCGCGGGGAAAATCGCGACCCTCCCGCCGGCGCGGAGAGCCGACGCCGCGCTCGCGCTGGGACGGCTCAAGTCACCAGAGTCGTCGTCGGCGATCGTGCCGTTGCTGAGCGGTGAAGTCCGCGACCGCTCCGCCGCACTGCGGGCGCTCGGGGAGATCGGCGACAAATCGCAGGCCGCGGCGGTGATCAAGCTTCTCGCGGACGCGCATCCGAGCGTTCGCCGCGAAGCGGTCATCGCGATGGGGAAGTTAGCCGACGATGTGACGCGACAGTCGCGCGCGATCGAGATGCTCAAGGACGCCGATCTCACGGTGCGCGAGGCCGCCGCCCGCGTGCTCACGCCGGTGGAGTCGACGGTGGCGCTCGTCGCACTGCTCGCGCAGCTCGGCGAAGATTACGCTCCGCTCCACGCGACGGCGCGTGATGCACTCGCACATCCTGCCGACGCCGCGATCAAGCAGGCGACGATCGACGCCGCCGTGAAGCTGCTCGCCGACGCCAATCCGCGTCGCCGCGAAGACGCCTCTTTCATTCTCGGCTGCCTGAAGAGCGCGGCCGCGTTCGAGCAGCACGTCGCGCTGCTGAAGTGGAACGCGCAGGACCCGAAGCAGACCGACTGGCCTGTGGTTGCACAGGCGGCGGAGTCGCTCGGACTCATCGGCGACGCCCGCGCGGGCGATTCATTGATGGCGCTGATCAAGCCCGCGCCGGATTCGGTCAACGCGCTCCAGCGTCCGCAGCGGGATGACATGGCGCGGGCGACATCGAACGCGATGATCGCCTGTGCCCGTCTGCATTACACGCCGGCGCTGACCGAGGCGATCCGCATCCTCGGGCTCGATCCCGGCTCATGCCCGTCGCAACTCCGCGCCGCATCGGCGTTTGCCGTCGGCATGCTGACGGATGTTTCGCAGCGTCCGATCGGCTTCAACCTGCTGGGCATCTATGGCTCACAGGAAGAATCGAAGATGACGAAGTTCGAAGCGATCAAAGCCCTGGGCAATCTCGGTCACGCGGGCTCCGCCGAGCGGCTGAGGTCGATCTCGGACGCCGAATCCGATTCGCAGATGCGCTGGATCGCCCATTGGTCCGCCGACCGCGCCGCCGGCACGACGACGCCTTACACGCCCTCAACCGCGCAGCGTCAACCGGCGGTGTCGATCTCGGACCTGCCAGCGAAATGAAGTGGGAAAAACGCAGCTTGAAGGACTCGAACCTTCAACCTTCGGTTCCGTAGACCGACGCTCTATCCAATTGAGCTAAAGCTGCGTGCTTGCTTTGTAGCGAGCGGGTAATCGTTACCGCGGGAGCTGCGACTGTCAAGGAATACGATCGACGCGCCGCCTCAGTTCGCCTGGCGGCCGGTGTGATCGAATAACGTCGGCTCTTCAGCGGTGACGATCGGTTCGGTGCGGCCGAAGTTGGCGGCGCTCTCGTACACTTCGATCACGCGCGAGAGTCGATCCGCCTCCTCCGGACGCTTGTCCCAGCGGACGCGCTTGATGCGCGGGAAGCGCAGGGCGTAGCCGCTGGCGTGGCGGGCGGATTTCTGGATCTGATCGCACGCGATCTCCAGCACGATCTTCGGCTCGACCTGCCGGCGGTAGCCGTTGTCGGCGATCGTCAGCCTGGTGAACAGCTCCGTGAGCTGCGCGATCTCCTCGTCGGTCACGCCGCTGTAGGCTTTGCCGACGTTGACGAGCCGCGCGCCTTCTTCGGCCGGCTCGCGGTCCCAGACGGCGAAGGTGTAATCGCTCAAGCTGTTGCGGCGTTTGCCGTGGCCGGTCTCGGCGTAAGTGACGACGCAGTCGAACGTCGGCAGGTGCGTCTTGAGCTTGAGCCACGCCTGCCCCCGCCGGCCGGGCGAGTAGCTCGATTCCGGATCTTTGAGCACGAGTCCCTCGTTGCGGCAGTCGCGCGCGGTGCAAAAGGCTTTGTCGATATCCTCAGCCGTGGCGACGGGCGTGAGCGTCGTCGTCATCACGCCGATTGTCTCCAGCGCCGCGCGGCGTTCGCGCAGCGGCTTGTCCATCAGCAGCTCGCCATCGCGATAGAGGACGTCGAAGGCGATGAACGATGCGGGGTTCTCGCGCATGATCTTTTGAGAGAGCACCTTTCGGCCCAGGCGCTTTTGGATGTGCGCGAAGGGGAGCACCTTGCCGTCGCGGAAAGGGACGATCTCGCCATCGAGAAGGAAATCGCCGGGCAGTTCGCGGATCGCTTCGACGACGTCGGGAAAACTCTCGTCGGTGCGGTCCATTGTGCGCGTGTAAATAGCGATCCGGTCGCCGTGCTTGTGAACCTGCGCGCGGATGCCGTCGAGCTTGTCCTCGGCATAGAAGGTCCGGCCTTCCATCGTTCCGACGGCGTCTTGAGCGGTTTCCTGCGCGGTGGCGAGCATGAACTGAATGGGGTGGAACAGGCGGAACGTCGCCGACGCCAGCGCATCGCGTTTTGCGAGCACGGCGACTTCACCGAGATCGCCCACGAGCAGTTGGGCGCGCTGAACGGCTTTGCCCTCGCGCGAGAACGCCTCGGCGATGGCGAAGTGCAGCACGCCTTCCTGTACGCCGGTGCGCATGTCGCCGAAGATGATCTTGGCGAGGTAAGCGGCCTCACGCGGGTCGGTGCAGCGCGAGAAGGCATCCCGAAGGATCTCGCGTTTGTGCTGGACGTTTCCGATCGACGCCAGATCGGTGAAGCAGTCGCACAGATCATGCAGCGTCAACGATTCGTGATCGCTTGCCGGCGCCTTCCACAGTTTCGCCAGCGCCTCGCCGATCTCGCCGCTGGCGATCACGGTCTTCGAGTACGTGTGCGGATCGACCTGGAGCAGATCCAGCACCACATCGCTGACGATCGCGCCGCCAACCGCGAGCACGCGCTCGTCGGTCGCCGCGAACGGTCGGCCCGCCGCAAAGCGGACGGCGAGGCGCAGATCGTCCTCGTCCAACTGCCGGAAGAACTCGGCAAGGATTGCGTACTTCTGAAGCTTCTTGCTGGTCGCGGCCGCGGCGTCCATGACGCGGGTGAAGTCGACGAAACTGGCCATGGACACGGTCGATTCTAGGCATTGAGCCATTGAGCCATTGAGCCATTGAGCCATTGAGCCATTGAGCCATTGAGCCATTGAAGAAAAGCCGGCGTCCGGCTGTCTTTCAATGACTCAATGACCCGATGACTCAATGGCCCGATTCCTCCTCGCCCAATAGAATCTGCAATCCCGATGCCCAGGCCGCACGAATACACCCCGGCGCGACGCATGGTCATGCAGTCGATCATGTGGGGCATTCTGGCCTGCACGATCGCGCTGGCGGCGGTCGTCGCGCGCACGCGGCGCAGCGCCGGCGAAATAAAGCTGTCCGCGCAGACGATTTCCTCCGGCAACGTGTCGGTGCGGCTGCCGGAAAAATGGCGTGCCAAGCCGCGCGGCGATTCCGACCCGCGCCTGATCGCGCAAGCCGCCGAAGGAAAGGCCGACGGCCCCGGCCGGACCGTTCGCATCTACGCCGACTCGCTGGATCGTCCGATGTCGCCGCAGGCGTATCTCGCCGACCGCTTCGGCGTCAGTGTTCCCGACTTGAGCGACGCGGATGAGTCGGACGCTGCGAGCGTTTCGCCGATGCCGGTCGGCAACATGCCGGGCATCGCCGTCACGGTCGTGCGCGCGGTGCCGGGCGTGAGGCTGCGCGGGATGGGCGGCGAGATGCTGCTCAAGAAGGACGTGTACGCCTGCGCGGTCACGCCGGCGCTGCAGGCGATCGTCGTGCACCTCAGCGGCGAAGGCACGCCGCCGGATTACACCGATCACGCGGTCGTCCGGCAGATCGCCGCCGGCGTCGGCATCTCCTCCGCCGCCGATTTCGATCCC
>JAICTV010000264.1 GCA_025936175.1 Phycisphaerae bacterium | reverse complement strand
GATCGCTTCGAAGACCAGGTGCAGACGGGGCCGCTGAGCACTGGCGGGATCACCGAATCGTGGTTCCGCGTGCGGCAGCGGTTCAACAACAGCCGCGATTACGTCAGCCTCGTCGCCGAGGCGGTCGAGGCGTTCGGTCCGGTCGCGGTCGATTCCTGTCAGAACGAATCGATCACCAACGGGCAGGTGAAGCTGAGCGATTACAAGTACGTCATCTGGCTCGACGGTGAAGAGAGCGTGAAGAATGAGACCTTCAGCTCCGCCGAGCGAACGGCGGTGACGAACTACCTCAACGCCAACGGCAAGATGTTCATCAGCGGGTCGGACATCGGCTTCGATCTTGTCGGCAACAACAAGGCCAAGACGTTCTTCACGAGCAACCTGCACGCGAACTACGTCGCGGACGATGCGAACAGCCACAGCGCCGTCGGCGTCTCCGGCTCGATCTTCGCGGGGTTGAACTTCGGCATCGACGACGGCACCGGCGGGACGTACGACGTGGACGCGCCCGACAAAATCTCGCCGGGCACCGGCGCGAAGACCGCGCTGAATTATTCGGGCACCGGCTCGGGCGGGGCCGCGATTCAATATTCGAATTCGACGGGACAGAAGCTGGTGCTGATGGGTTTCCCGTTCGAGACGATCACGTCATCGAGCAATCGCAACGCGGTGATGAAGGCGGTTCTGCAGTTCTTCGGCGCCGGGCCGGCGGTGCCGACCGGGCTGTCGCTCACCGCCGGGAACAAGATCCACCTCGACTGGAAGGACAACACCGACGCGATCGGCGGGTACAACGTCTACCGCGCGCGCTCCAGCTCCGGGCCGTTCGAGAAGATCAACTCCTCGCTCGTGAAGAGCAGCACGTACGTCGATTCGACGATCGGCGGCGGGAAGACCTACTACTACCGCGTTACCGCCGTCACCACCAATGGCCTGGAAAGCGCGCAGAGCTCGACCGTCTCCGGCCGCGTCTCGACGTTGATGGTCAACGCGGGCGGCGGGAGCTACACGGATCTGAAGGGCAACGTCTGGTCCGCCGACAACAGCTTCAACGGCGGCACCGCCTCGACGACCGCGTATGCGGTGAACGGAACGCTGGACGACCCGCTCTATTCAAATCGTCGCTACGGCAAGACGTTCACGTACTCCTTCGCGGTCGCCAACGGTGATTACCAGTTGAAGCTCTACTTCGCCGATCCGAGCTTCACGTCGGCGGGCAAGCGGAAGTTCGACGTGCTGGCCGAGGGTCAGACGATCCTGAACGATTTCGACATCGCCGCCAGCGGCGGGGGCAAGACCGCGATCGTCAAGACGCTCAATGTGTCGGTGCAGGACGGCAGGCTGAGCCTGCTGTTCGACGCGAGCGTCGATAACGCGATCATCTCGGCCATCGAGTTGATCTAGCGGCGCGCGCGTTCGCCTGCAGGGTCGGTGGGCCGTCATCCTGAGCGGACTTCGGCGAGCTCAGTCGAGCCGTACTCCGCGAAGGATCTGGCCGCGAACCGAGAGCGGCTCACCGTGGAACGCAGATGCTTCGGAGTACCTCAGCATGACATCAGTGTCCGCCCGCACGCTACACCCGGGCGCACACCGCTTTAGCTAGTGATTGAGCGGCGCGCCGTCGTTCTGCGTCATGTCGGCCTGCACCTTGGGGAGCTTTTCCATGATGCGGGAGTTGGCGGTGACGTCCCACAGCGTCGTGTGGCGATCGCGCAGGGCGAGCACGGCGGCGGTCCACGCCTGGCCCCAGCCGGCTTCGACGCACCACGCGCCCCAGCCGACATCGCCGCTGCTCGCGAAGTAATCCCATCGTTTGTCGTCAAAGGCGCGGAACCATCCGCCGTCGAGGTACGGCAGCCTCTCCGATCGAATCTGAATCCGGCAGAGGAACTCGGCGAGTCTGTCTTCCGCCTTCTTCAGCTCCGCATCACCGGTCGCGGTGGCGGCTTCGTGCAGGCCGAGGAGGGCGAAGCCGGTGGTGTAGAGCTGATCGCTGGCAGGATCGCCGACCCGTTGAATCAGCGGCGTCTCGCCGGTGCCGTAGGCTTCGTTCGACTGCGCGATCTGATAATGCCCGCCCGCCGATCCGGCGGCGCCGCGCTCCTCGCGGATCGCGCCGCAAGGCTGCTGGCAGCGCAGCAGATCGCGCGCGATCGTCGCGAGCCACTCGCGATGCTCCGCCGTGTCCTGCAAGCGCACGAGCCACGACAGACACAGCAGCATCCGCGATCGCTCGATGTTGTCCATCCATCGCCATTGCTGTTTCGCGTAAGCGTCCATCGTCATGCGGATCGCCGTGGTCGTCTTCTCGAGAAATTCCGGCTCGCCCGTTCGCGCGTACGCCCAGAGATAACACGCCCAGAGGTAGGACTCGAAGTGCGGCGCGGGGTTGACCGTTGCGGCGTCGTGGAAATGCTTCCATCCGGATTGCTCGAGGGGTCCGATGTCGACCCGGTCGCCGCGGAAGCCGAGCGTGCCGGTTGTCCGCAGGTTTGCGTGGAGGGCGCGGAGCAGCGGCTCGTCCCAGCGATGACTCTTCATCGCGGCGGACGCGAATATCGTCGAGAGGATCACACGTGCATCGTCGTCCCCGTAATTCCCGATCATCCACGCGGGGGAGATCGCGCCCCACGCGATCAGGCCGAACGCGGGGTGCTTCGGATCGCTGCGGCCCATCGATTCCATCTCCGGGCCAAAGACGTAGTCGAGCAGGTTCGACGCGAGGTGGTTCGCGTGCGCGTCCGATGCGAGCGCCAGCACCATCGCCGCCTCGGCGTTGCAGTCGGAGCGGATGGGCGTGCGCTGCGATTGCGCGCCGTCGAAGCGGATGCGCGAGCCGAAGCCTTCGATCATGCCGAGCGAGCCGTCGCCTTCGTCGTCGGTCGCGGGGACATCGCAATCCTCCGTACTGCCGCGCAGCATCGCGTGAATCACCGGCTGACGCCCGGGCGTGATCAGCAGTCGCGCGTGCAGGTAGAAGTTCGCCGCGCGATCGAGGGTCAGCCGCTCGACGTCCTTCGGCAGCGCCGCATCCCGCGCGTAGGCCGGCGCGACGACCGGCGTCACCTTCAACTCCGGCGCAGCGTGATCCGGATCGAGCTGGTGCAGGATCGTCTGCCAGATGACCAGCCAATCCGCCGACGGCGCGTAGCGGGCGGTGACGAACTGGCTCAGCTTCGTCGTCGCGACGAGCCAGCGGCCATTGTTGGTCTCGAACAGCAGCGGCCAGCGGTCCTTGGGCGGGATGCCGTAGACGGCGGTGTCGTAGCCGGCGACGCGGGCGATGACGAGGTCGGCCCTCTCGCTCGTTTTGACCGGAACGAAGCGACAATCGTGCGGCTGGACGATGCGGAGCCTGGGCAGCGCGTCGCCGAAGACGTCGGAGGCGACCACGCCGCGCTCCCACGTCGTGCCGCGCGGCGGCTGCATCTCAACGCCCGGCACCGCCGACGGGTATTCGACGAACAGCCGAAGGTTTTTGGCTTTGGCGCGGTCGTAGAAGTCGGTGGGAAGCGCCGTCTGCTTCGACGGATATTGGTTCGCGAGGACCAGGACCGCAGAACCGTCGGCCCCGCGATCGAGCGCCTCTCCGGGCGTGTCCACGCGGTGAACCGCGCTGCCCGGCAGGGCGCGGACGAGGTCGTTGTCGCTCGATCCGCAGATCACGAACGCGCCAAACGTGACGCGCGACATGACGAAGATCAACACCACGAGAGGCAGGAGTGTTCGTCGCACCCTGTCCTCTACTCCTCGGGTTCGTATGCTGTTGTCACCTCTATGAAACGACTCGCACTCGCCTTGATCGTCTGCTTCCTGCTCGTCTCCACCTCCCGCGCCGCCGACGTCCGCTTCGGCATCGACGTGCTGGAGGACACGAACTTTGCGGCGCTCGCGGGCAAGCGCGTCGGGCTCGTCGCCAATCCGGCGGCGGTCGACGCGAAGCTGCGCGCGACGTCAGACGTGCTCGCTAATGCGAAGGAGGTGAAGCTCATCGCGCTCTTCGGCCCCGAGCACGGGATCTACGGCGACGAGTACGCCGGCGCGGAAGTGGAGGACCGGAAGGACCCGCGCACCGGTCGCATCCTCTACTCGCTCTACGGCAAGACGCACCGCCCGACGACGCGGGCGCTGGCGGACCTCGACGCCGTCGTCTTCGACCTGCAGGACATCGGCTCGCGCAGCTACACGTTCATCGCAACGATGAAGAACTGCATGCAGAGCTGCGCCGAGCACGATCGCGAGCTCTTGATCCTCGATCGCCCCAACCCGCTCGGCGGGAATCGCATCGAGGGGCCGGCGCTGGTCAAAGGCTTCGAGTCTGGCGTCTCCAGCCTGCCAGTGCCGTACGTGCACGGCATGACGATGGGTGAGCTCGCGCAGCTCACGCGCGACAAGTTCTATCCGAACTTCAAGAAGCTCACGGTCATCAAGATGACGGGCTGGTCGCGCGGCATGACGTGGGACGACACCGGCCACGAATGGATCCCGACCTCGCCGCACATCCCGACGGCGCGCTCCGCGGCCGCGTACGCGGCGACGGGAATCCTCGGCGAGCTGTACGTCATCAACATCGGCGTCGGTTACACGCTGCCGTTCGAAATGGTCGGCAGCCCGTGGCTCGACGGCGAGTCCCTGGCCGCGGCGCTACCGAAGCACCAAGGCATCGTCTTCCGTCCGGTCCACTACAAGCCGTTCTACGGCACGTTCAAGGGCGAGGCGTGCGAGGGCGTGCAGGTGCACATCGATCCCAAAACGGCGGACAACCTCGTGCAGGTGAACTACGAGATCCTCTCCGCACTCGGTGCCGCGCGACTGTTCCCGCTCGCGGATGAAAAGGCCAAGCAGGAAGCGATCGATGCGCGCGAGGAAGCGCGCAAGGAAGCGATCAAGAAGGGCAAGCCGCCGTCAACGAAACCGTTCAAGTGGGACCCGCGCAGCACGATGTTCGATAAGGTCAGCGGCAACGGCGAGCCGCGCAAGGCGCTGATGGCCGGCAAGGCAATGGACGAGCTGTTCGCCAAGTGGAAGCGCGAGTGCGATCAGTTCCGGCAGGAGCGCAAGAAGTACTTGCTCTATTGAGGGTTCACCATGGCCGAACGTCGCCCACGTTGTCATCCCGAGGTACTCCGAGGGATCTCGGAGTCGAGTTGCGTCCGAGATCCCTCGGAGTACCTCGGGATGACACTGGTGGGTGCGTTGCTCGTGATGTTGCTCGTCAACCCCGCGCGTGCCGCCGAGCAATTTGTCGGCAGGCATTTCTCCGGCGCCGGCGACGTCGAGTACATCGAACTGCTCGACATCAGCCGTCGCATGTTCGAGCCGGACCCGCAGTATCAGAACCTCTCGATGCTCTATGAGCCGAAGTGGAACGGGCTGGTCGAAGGCCCGACGTGGGATGCGTGGTGGATCCAGAACAGCTACGGCACGACGTACGCATCGCTGCCCTTCCTCGCCGATCCGTTCGTCACCTTCGTCCAGAATTCGCAGGACCTGTGGTTCGATCATCAGGCCGACGGCAAGCGCGCGGACAAGAACGGCTACGTCGCGCCGGACGGCTGCCTGTGCGATGCGGCCAAGCCCGACACGGTCTACTACCGTCAGGGCGACGGCCGGCATGACATTCATGACTGGGGCATGGAGTTCACCGCCGCCGGGATCGTCATGCAGGCGGAGCTGCTTCTCATCTCGCGCGACGATGCGGCGATCGAGAAGTACCTGCCGCATCTCGAGCGCGCCGCCAACTTCATCGAGACGCGACGCGATCCGAAGACGGGGCTGTATCAGGGCGGCGTCGCGTGCAATCTCCTTGCCCCCAGCTTCGGGGGATATCTGCAGCCGGACGGCAAGCGCGGGCTTGCATTCCACGCCGGGCTGCAAGTCACTTACATCGCCGCACTCGATCGCCTGATCGAGCTGGAGAAACTCGCCGGCCATCAGCTCAGCGCGGCGGGATACGCCAAGCGCCGCGCGCTTGCCGAGGCCTCGCTCGAGAAGCTCGTCACCGACGAAGGCTACTTCGTCAACTCCATCGATCCCGACGGCACGAAGCACGGCGTCTACGGCGCGAAGAAGCACGGCTACTTCGAATCGAGCGTCAATCACGACGCGATCTGCTTCCGCGTCGCCGAAGATGCACAGGCCAGGCAGATCTACGCGAAGATCGCATCGATCCCGCAGCTCCGCCCGCACGATCTGATCATTCCGAACTATCCCGGCTACGACGACATGTACGAGAAGCCGCAGGGCCTGTGGGCGTACGGCTATTGGGTCAACGGCGGGCACTGGTCCACCTGCGAGGCGCGGATGATCATGGCGTACTACCGCCTGGGCCACTACGACGACGCGCGGCGGTCGATGAAGCAGATCCTCAAATTCGCGCGGCAGTTCCGCATGGACAACAATCTGACCGACTTCGGCAACGCGGTCTATCAGCCGAACCAGCCGATCAATCTCACCTACGATGCGTTCGGAATCCCCGCCGCGATGGTGCGCGGGCTCTTCGAGTACCTGTACAAGTCCAACCGCCTGATCCTGCTGCCGCACATTCCAAGCGCCATCACGCGGCTGGAGCAGCACGACCCGATCCGCTTCGGCGGGAAGAAGATTTATTTATCGACGAGCGGCACCGGCGGCGCGATCACGGACGTGACGCTCAACGGCGAGCGCTGGACAAACTATTCGCCGACCGACGTCACGCTTCCGTTCGATCAGACGCCGGACGAGGCGCGCATCGACATCACCTTCAG
>JAICTV010000176.1 GCA_025936175.1 Phycisphaerae bacterium | reverse complement strand
GAGTTCGCCGCGGCGGCGGTGAATTTGCTCTGCGCGATTTTGCTCGGCATCACGATCATCGGGGAGATCGCGCTGTGGGCGGTCATCCTGCTCTGCTCGCGGATGTGGCCGGACCTGATGCTGACGCTGAAGTTCACCGCGATCATGCTGCCGTACGTGCTGCTGATCTGCGGCGGCGCGTTTCTGTCCGGCATCCTGCAAGTCCACAAGCGCTTCGGCGCGCCGGCGGCGGCGCCGATCATCCTGAACGTCTGCCACATCGCGGTGCTGATGATCGGCGCGCGGATGCTGCATCTGCAGATCACGAAAGATGCGAACCAGATCGTCGCGATCCAGACGACGCTCGGCTACTGGCTCTCGTTCTTCGTCCTCGTCGCGGGCGTGCTGCAGGTCGCGGTGCTATTGCCTGCGCTGAAGGAAACGGGATTTCGATTCAAACCCGTGCTGCACTTCTGGACGCCGATGGTCCGGCGGATGATCAAGCTGACGATCCCGGTCGCTCTGGGCGCCGGCGTGCTGCAGATCTCAGTCCTGCTCGACAAGGGGCTGGCGATGGCCCTGATGCAGCACAAGACCGCCGCCGGGGAGCTCGTCACGCACTTCTCCGCCTTCGGTCACGCGGTGCGCTTCCCGATGGAGATCGGCGCGCCGCGCCGGCTGGACATCGCGCAGTTCCTTTATCAATTTCCACTGGGCGTATTCGCGATCGCGCTGGCGACGGCGATTTTCCCCGCGCTCAGCACCGATGCCCTCGATCAGGACCGCGACCGGTTCAAAGGCGTGCTCCGACACGGCATCGAGGCGACGCTGTGGGAAGGCCTGCCGGCGTCGATCGGCCTGATCCTCATCCGCGAGCCGGCGATCCGACTGCTCTTCCAGCACGGGCAGATCGATGCCCACCAGGCGACGCTGATCGGCTCATCGCTCTACTTCTATGCCGGCGCGATCTGGGCGTTCTCGCTGCTTCAGATCATCAACCGCGCATACTACGCGATCCACGACACCGTCACGCCGCTGGTGATGTCGATCGTCAACATCGTGATCAACCTGGCGGTGGAGATCCCGCTGCTGTGGTGGCTGGGCGAATCCGCGATGGCCGTCGGCACGCTCGTGAGCTTCTCGATCCAGGCGGTGGTGATGTTGTGGATGCTGGATCGGAGGCTCGGAGGGCTCGATTTGAAGACGCTGGTGTCGCCGACGGTCAAGATGATCGGCGCGACGGTGATGATGGCGTCGATCCTCGTCGCGGTGCGCTCGTCGTCGATCTATCCGCGCGGGGTGGGACGACTGATCTGGTCGACGCAGCTTGCGATGCTGCTGGGGATCGGCGCGGGGGTTTACTTTGTCGCGAGTTATGTGATGGGGGTGGAGACGTTTCGACAGATGATTCCGAAGCGAAGACATGGTCAGCGGAGCTGACCACGCCTTATTTCTCGACGACCCATCTGACGACGCCCGCCAGCGCGCCTGCGGCGCACGCGAAACCCACCAGCATCCACACGAAGATCACCAGCGCCTCGCGCGGGACTTCCTTCATCGTGCCGCACTTCACCGACTTGTAGACGATCGCCACGCCGGCGCAGAGCGGAAGGATCAGCCACGGCCAGTAATCCCAGATCGGAAGCGGATAGACGAAAGGGACGTACGCGTCGGCGGGCGACTGCAGGAGCATCACACGTGCCCCCAGTGCGTCGCGCGGTTCGCGGAATCGATGATCGTCAGCAGGTTGAGCATCCCGGCGATCGCGGTGTAGAGCGTGCCGATCTCGGCGAGACGGGCCTTGGCTTCGATGTTCCTGTACGTCGGGCTCTCGGCGAGTTGATCGGAAACGTAAGCGGCGGCGAGTCCGACCGGGCCGTTGAGGATTTGCCCGATGAACCACGGTCGCTGCAGGATGCGTTGCGGAATGCTGCCGGGGCCGGAAAGGTCCGGCGCCTGCACGACGCGGATCCCGGAGATCAGGATGCCGAAGACGAATACAGCCAGGATCGTCACGCAGACGGTGACCGCGCGGACGCGCTGGCCGATGATCCAATATCCCGCGCCGGGAAGCAGCCACCCCGCGAGCGCGACGAGCGGCGGGGGGACGTTGTTATTCGTTTGGGCGTCCGACATGAAGAGCGGAAGAGTTTAGTCACATGCGATCGGGGGGCAAGCGGAGCGACGAACGTTCAAACGCCCGCGTCGTCGGCGCGTAATTCCTGACGA
Source organism: Phycisphaerae bacterium (assembly GCA_025936175.1). GTDB lineage: Bacteria > Planctomycetota > Phycisphaerae > Tepidisphaerales > Tepidisphaeraceae > JAICTV01. The sequence goes on along the minus strand of JAICTV010000176.1, from coordinate 9,346 downwards.
TGCCCGGCGTCTCACGGCTGATTCTCCGCGCCTCTGAAAAATACCCGCGCTACAGCGAAGCGGACGTGATCGACCTGACGGACGGGCGACTGCTGCTGGCGGTCGGACGGAAGGAGGGATCGGCGGACGACGCCAGGGGTTCGCTCATCGGCCTGTTCTCCGGCGACGGCGGCGCGAGCTGGGATGATGGGCCGCACGTGATCCAGGACCCATTCGACGACGCGTGGGGCCTGATGAGTGTGAGCCTCTGCCGCAGCCCGCGCGGGGTGCACCTGTTCTTCCTGGCGCGCGGGCCGGACGCCAAAAGCGACACGCGCGTTTACCAGATCCTCTCGAGCGACGAGGGCAAAACCTGGTCAAGGCCGCAGCGGATCAGCGTGCGCACAAGCGGCTATCACATCGTCAACAACGCGCGCGCCATCCGCACGAGCCGCGGGCGGATGATCGTGCCGGTTGCGTTCTGCGACGACATCCGTCGGCGCTTCAACGGGCAGATCGACTTTTGCCTGCTGAGCGATGACGACGGCGTCACGTGGCGTGAGGGGGAGTCGATCGCTCTCGACGGCGAGCCGCTGATGGAGCCGGGCGTCGCCGAATGCGCGGACGGCTCGCTCTACATGACGATCCGCACGAGGCTGGGCGTGCTGTACGAATCGCGTTCGCGCGACGGCGGGGTGACCTGGGCGAATCCGCCGACGCCGACGAAACTGATCTCTCCCGCCGCCCCCTCAACCGTCACGCGCGATCCGGGCTCGAAGGACCTGTGGCTGATCTGGATTCGTCGCGACGGCAAGGCGACGTGGAAGCAGCGCACGCCGTTGGCGCTTGCGGTGTCGCACGATCACGGCGTGACGTGGGACGCATCGCGGGAAATCGAAGCGGACCCGCATCACGGCTACGGTTACGTCAGCGCAGACGTGATCAAGGACCACGTGCTGTTGACCTGCTACGACTGGCCGGACAACGGGCAAAAGTCATTCGAGACCACGAGCCTGCGGCAGCGGACGATTCCGATCGCCTGGTTCCGCGGCGGCCCGACGCCGCCGGCGTTTGTCGGCGATCCCGACGCGGTGCTGAGCGCGGAGAAGCAAGTCGTCTCAACCAACTCCGGGCTGATCGTCGAGAACGATCGCTGGCGGCTGTGGTACACGACGGGGAGGCTCGGGCCCAGGGGCGAGGCGCTGTCCGTGCGCTACGCCGAATCGCGTGATCTGGGGCGCACGTGGAAGGAGTCGGATGCGGATGTGCTTCCCAACTGCTACCACGCATCGGCGCATCGTGAGGGGGGCGACATCGTCCTGTACGCTTGGCGGCGGGATGATCAGACCAACGGGTTGTTCCGCTATGTCTCATCCGACGGCGGCAAGACGTTCGCCGCCGATCCGGATCCCGCGCTGATCGCTCATCCCTTTGCCGCCGACGCGGTGAAGCAGCAGGCCGGCGACGGCTGTGTCAGCAATGATGCGTTCGACATCGTCCGCAACGACCGCGGGACGTGGGAGTATTTTGCGGCTTGCCTGGAGAAGGCGAGCGATCCGCGGACGATCATCAAGCACGACAACGCCGCCGGGTGGGTGAGATGGATCGGCCGCGCGGCGAGCGTTGATGGCGTGCGCTTTACACCGCTGGAGATCGTGATTCGGCCCGATTACGCGGCGGGCGATCCGTTCGACACGCAGTTCTACGGCATCCAGGTCTTCCGCCGCCGTGGCTTTTACCTCGGCCTGCTTCACATCTTTCATGTGCAGAGCCAGACCATCCTGCCGGAATGGGCGTGGAGTCATGACGGGCAGAGTTGGGCGCGGACCGGCGTGCCGTGCATCGCGCTGGGCGACGAAGGCAAGTTCGACAGCCGGATGATCGTCTTCGGCAGCGTAGCGATGACGGCGGATGAGTTGATCTGGCTCTACAGCGGATCAAACTGGCGGCACAATGCGTTCAAGAACGGAACCGTTACGTCCGCGATCGGCCGCGCGACGCTGGCGCTGAAAGCTCTCGACGCCTGGCTCGACGCGCTCCCACAGCCCTGATCAGAACTCCCGCGTCGTCTTGATGCCCGGTTGCGGGATCGAGTACTTCCCGCTCGCGTCGGCGACGAGCGGGGCGGGGCCGCTCGCCGTGAGCTTCGCCACCGTCGGCGCGAACTCGTGATCGCAGTTGAAGATCTGATCGCGCGTGATCGTCTGCCCGGTGTGCGCGGCCATGCGGCCCATGCTCGTGATGAGGCTCGCCTCGGCGCCGCGCTTCACCTCGTTGTACGGTTTGTCGCTGCGGATCGCCTCCATCAGGTGATCCCACTCGAGCTGATACGGATTGGGTTCCTTCGCTCCGAAGGCCCAGATCGGCGTGGAGGTCATGTCCTGCCCGCGCCAGATCTTTGGGTGGGCCGGCGTGTGGCCGGCGAAGGAGATCTGCGCGGCGCCCTTTGAGCCGTGCGCGTAGCTGGCGAACTGGTTTTGGCATCCGTCCATGCAGCGGCCCTGGAAGAAGAACTTGCTCCCGTCGGCGAAGGTGTACTCGACGTCGTAGACGTCGAAGTTCTGATCGACGTTGTCGCCGCGGTAGTGCCGCCCGCCCAGTGCGTCGGCCTTGATCGGCCAGGCGTCCTTCATCCAGCAGCACTCGTCGATGTTGTGGATGTAGAAGTCGCTGAACAATCCGCCCGACGCCCACAGGAAGCTGTGGAAGTTGCGGATCTGGTACTGGTTCTCGGTGAGCTTCCCATCGTTCTTCGGCACGAAGCACTCGGCCACGGGTCCGTGCACGCGATAGGCGCGCATCAGGATGATGTCGCCGATCTGGCCCATCTTGATCCGGTCGTACAGTTCGTGCCGCGCGATGCAGTGCCGGCACATCAGGCCGACGCCGACTTTGAGGTTCTTATCCAGCGATCGATCCGCCAGCGCGAGCATCTTCTGAGTCGTCGGGCCGTCCACGCTGATCGGCTTTTCCATGAAGACGTTCAGGTTCTTCTCGATCGCGTAGGCGAAGTGGACCCACCGAAACGCGGGCGGCGTGGTCATGATGGCGACGTCGCCGGGGCGCAGGCAGTCCATCGCCTTCTTGTACGCGTCGAAGCCGACGAACTGACGGTCCTTCGGGACGTCCACCTGTTCCTTGTTCTTGCTCAGGTTCTCGTAGTGCTCGTCGATGCGCTCCTGGAAAATGTCGGCCATCGCGACGAGCTTGACCGGGCCCGATTTGGTGGCCAGCGCATTGGCGACCGCGCCGCCCCCGCGTCCGCCGCAGCCGATGAGGGCGAGGCGGATGGTGTTGTCCTCCGCCGCGAAGACGTGTGGGATGGCGACGCCCGCGAGCGCCGTGGCGGCGGCGAGGGTCGAGGTGGTGCTGAGGAACTGACGACGATTGATGGTGTTGCCCATATGCGTGGTGCTCCCGATGAAGGAACTACCGACGGAGGGCCGGATCGGTTGAAGCGGGCTTTGCAGAGCGGCTATTGGTTGATGTGAACGCGATAGAGCGCGGCGCCGTGTGAGGGGATCGTCGTCGAGATCCGGTCGCGAATGTCGCGGGACTCCTTCCCGGACCATAACTCCCGCGTGGTGCATGAACCTTCGATCTTCAAGTCCTTCAGTGTGACATCGATCACTCCCGGCGCGGCGCCGACGTTGAACAGCGCGACGTAAGCGTCCTTCGAATCCGACGCCTTCGCCGTCCACACGATCCGATCGCCGTGCCGGAGGAGGCAGTGGTTGTCGCTCGAATGCTGGTCAACCGCGATCACGTCGTCGTTGGTCAGGAGCGAGAGCGTCCACTCGTCGTTGTCCGCGAGATTTCCGCCGGCGAAGAGGGGAGAGCGCGCGATCGACCAGAGGGTCATCAGCGTGATTTGCTCATCGTGAGTAAAGCGCGTCCAGTGGCCGCCGCGCGGTTTCGGTTGCCAGAGGCGAATGCTGCCGATGGGCAGCATGTCGGCGTCCGCGAAGCCGTGCTCGACGTGGCGGTCCGCCCAGGCGGCCAGCGGGTCAAAGTGGCCCTCGAGTTGCCGCCAGACGTCCCAGAAGTCGCCGCTCATCCGCCACATGTTCGCGTAACCGGGCACGTGCTCGACGCCGTCGGGGGGCAGCGGGCCGGCGGAAGTCGAGAAGACGATTCTTCGCCCGGTCTTGTCGATCGCGCGGCGGATCGCTTCGACGTCCTGCTTGTGATACGGCTTGGCGAGATCGTCCACCTTGATGAAGTCGATTCCCCACGCCGCGTACAGCGCCAAGACCGAGTCGTAGTACGCTTGCGCACCCGACTTGGACAGGTCCAGGCCCCACGTGTCGTCACTCCACCGGCAGGTGATGGAGGTGTCGGCGATGTCGGCGGCGTGGACGTCCGTGCCTGCAATCGGCACGTTCTTCTTCACCGCCTGCCGCGGGATGCCGCTGAGGATGTGAAAGCCGAATTTCAATCCTTTGGCGTGGACGGCATCCGCGATCGGCTTGAACGAATGCGACTCCGCTGTTGAGGGGAACTTATTTGGCCCCGGCCGGAGCCGGCCGTCCTCGTCCATCCGCAGATCGAGGCCGCCCGTCTTGTTCGTGTTGTCCGGGTCCGGCCGGCACCAGCGGCCGTCGATGACGATCGTGTCCCAGCCGTGCGATTTGAGATGTTTTGCCACGTAATCCGCGTTGGCCAGGACGACGTCCTCGGTCGCGGCGCCGCCGTAGCAGTCCCACGAGTTCCATCCCATCGGGGGAGTCGGCGCCCAGTCGTGAAATGCCTGAGTCGCCGGCGCGGCTGCGAGCGCCAGCGCGGGCGTGATGAGAAGAAAGGCGATGCCGGTGCGCACGATTCGCATTTAATGCCTCTTTTCGGAGCGGGCTCAAGATTATAGAATATTTGCGCCGCAACGCGGGAGAGAGACACCTTGACGATGAACTGCCGCAGCCGCTCTACGCGCGCCACCCTTCTCGCGATCGTTCTCATCGCCTTCGCCGCCACGGCGAACCCCGCTCGCGGTCAGCAGTCGTCGATCTCGACCTTTGACGCCGCCGACTTTCGCATCTGGGGCTACATCCCGTACTGGGCGACCAACACCCAGATCAACAACTTCGCCACCAACGGAATGTACGGGCACGTCAGCGACGTCTTGTACTTCGGCGCCGTCCGCCCCGACGCCAGCGGCAACCTCACGTACGGTTCATCTGCTTACCAGGCGACGCTCAACACGTTGCGGTCGCAATCCGCCAGCAGCGGCTTCAATCTCCATCTGAGCATGATGGCGGTCAGCGGCGGTTCGGTCGATTCGGTCTGGACCTCCATCGTCAACAGCGCGACCAACCGCGCCAACTTCGTCACGCAGCTCAAGACGCTCATGCTCGGCGGCGCGGGCGCCGCCGACGACATCAGGGGGATGAACTTCGACTGGGAACGGCCGAGCACGGCGACGCTGTGGGGCAACTACACCCAGCTCGCGCGCGAGGTGCGCGCCGCGTTCAAGGACCCCTCCACGCCGAGCACCAACAACTGGGAGACAAGCGTCTGCGACTACGGCAGCACGGATTTCAACTGGGACAACACCTCCCTCTTCGACGCCAAGGTGTTCGACCAGCTCTTCGTGATGAGCTATCACCTCAGCGCCGCATCCACCGGCACGTACACGGATCAGAAGCTCACGCTCACCGGTCAAGGCGCGGCCAAGGCGTTCTCGAATGATCAGATCGGGGTGGGCTTTGGCACATGGGGCACCGGCGGGCCTGCGACGGTCGATCTGGAGACCTTCGCCCAAGGCAACCCGAATCTCCCGTACGACCAGCTCAGCATCACGGGCACGTACAACGACATCAACGGCGTGTCGCGCACCGGCACCTGGACCATCGAAAGCCGCAAGCAGGTGCGCGAGAAGACGCAGCTCGCGCTCGACCGCGGCATGCCGGGCATGTTCAGTTGGACGCTGCACTACGACGCGCTCAATAACCTCGGCCTGCACCGCGTCATCCACCACTACATGGCGTTCCAGCGCAACGCGCCGGACCTGAACCTCGACGGCCACATCGACGCGGCCGATGCGACGGCGCTGGCCAACAACATGGGGATGCTGCTGACGAATACCGGCACGGTGACGGTGGCGCAGTTCGACGCGTTCTATCTCAACGGCAATTGGGAGAAGGGCGATCACGACGGCAACGGCTTGGTGAATCAGACAGATGCCGACTGGCTCGCGGCGCGCTACACCGCGCTGGGCGTGAACCTGCCGGATCGGCTGCCGTTCAGCGGCACGTTCGAAAGCTTCTCCAACGCCAGGGGCTTGACGGGCCGTTGGCGCGCCGGCCGCAATGCGTCAAACCAGCTCAACGAGACCAGCAACTTCAAGCATGAGCCGCCCAACCTCCTCTCGTTCACGGCCAGCGGGGCGGGCGGGGGCGTGCGGAGCAACAACTTCGTCACGATGCGCAATCAGAACGCGACCGAGGCCGCCTCGGCGCTAAACAACCTCCCGCGCATCATGACCTCGACGCTCGCCACACCGATCGATCTGGCGCAGAGCAGTGATGCGTACTTCACGTGCCTCGTGCGCGAGAACGGCAGCGCGCTGTCGGCATCGCAACTCGCATCGAACAACCGCACGCTGTCGCTCCAGTTCCTTGACAGCGCGGGCGCCGACCAATTCGACGTCGTCCTCCGCGGTTTGCAGGGCGATTTCTCGATCCTCAGCCAGGCGGACATGCTTGGCCAGGACGCGGGGTCCGGCGGGTTTTTCACCAACACCACCTACCTGATCGTCGGCAAACTCACCGGCAATGGCAGCGGCGCCAACACCATGCAGATGTCATGGTTCCAGAACGGCCAGAGCGTCGGCGATTTCACTTCGCCGGCATTCGCCTGGAAGCTTACGGCGCACGGCAGCGGCGGGTACGACCCGACGATCACCGACGTGCGGTTCATGAGCCTTTTCGAGACCAGTTACACGGTCAGCAACCTCTGGGTCGGCGGGGCGTCGCTGGTGCCCGAGCCCGCGGGGGCCGCGCTCGTGCTGACAATGTTGCTGCCGGCACTGGTGCGACGCCGCCGCTCTCGCGGATAATCGCGCCGCATGTCGAAGAAGATCACCCGTCGGGAATTTACTACCGCCGTCGCCCGCGCCGGCGGCGCAGTCGCGATCAGCGCATCGATCGCGGGCGCGCAAACGAGACCAACCACCACACCGAAGCGAGCCGCGACGTCGCGAGTCGTCCGCGCCGACGCCGTGCGCCTCGGCTTCATCGGCGTCGGCAACCGCGGCGATCAGGTGCTGTCCAGCTTCCTCGCGCACGATGATGCGAACATCGTCGCTATCGCCGACCTGCATCAGCCTTATCTTGACTTTGCCGCGAAGAAGGCCGGCTCGAACCCGTCGCTTTATCGCGATTACCGCCAGATTCTCGATCGCAAGGACATCGACGCCGTCGTCATCGCCACGCCGGACCACTGGCACGCGCTGCAGATGATCCAGGCGTGCCAGGCGGGCAAAGACGTCTACGTCGAGAAGCCGTTGTCGCTTTGCCTCGCCGAGGGCCGCGCGATGGTCAACGCCGCGCGGCATTACCAGCGCGTGACGCAGGTCGGCATCCAGCGACGATCGTCACGCGTGATCCGGGAGATGATCGAGCTCCTCCGCTCGGGCGAGATCGGGAAGATCACCGTCGCGCGCGCGTTCCACATCCAGAACGAGTGGCCCAAGGGGATCGGTCGACCGGAAGATTCGCAGCCGCCGGAAGGGTTTGACTGGGACGCCTGGCTCGGCCCGGCGCCGATGAAGCCCTACAACGTCAACCGCACGTTCTACCGCTTCCGCTGGTTCACCGATTATTCCGGCGGCCAGCTTGCCAACATGGGCGTGCATTACATGGATCTGATCCAGTGGGCGCTCGGGCAGGACGCGCCCAGGAGCGTCGTCGCGATGGGCGGCAAGTTCGCGGATTACGACGACCGTGAGATCCCCGACACGCTCGAAGCGATGTGGACCTACGAAGGCAACACGCTCGTCACCTTCAGTCAGATCAACGCCAACAGCGCCGCCGCGACGGCCAAACCCGCGGAGCTGGAGTTCCGCGGCACCAAGGGCACGCTCTATCTGCGCGGCGGGGGATACGAGGTCGTCCCTGATGTCCTGCCCGCGCGCGAGTTTCCCGTCTTAAGCCCGGTCGATCGCGCCTCCGCGCGCGGCTGGCGCGAAGGCAAAGCCGTCATCGAACCCAAGGCGGTGACGGGTCCCGGCGATCCGACTGTCGAGCACGCGCGCAACTTCCTCGATTGCGTCCGCTCCCGCGCGCGCTGCAACTGCGACATCGAAACCGGCCACCGCAGCACCACGCCGACCCTGCTGGCGAACATCGCGCTCAAATCGCACGCGCTGCTCGACTGGGACGCGCACGCCGAGCGCTTCACCAACAACGATGACGCGAACAAGTTGCTGAGCTACGACTATCGCAAGCCCTATGCGCTTCCCGTCGCGGGATGATGCGCGACGCTCAGAGAATCGCCCACGCGGCGACGCCGAGCGCGACGACCGCGAACGCCACCGATCCCCAGATGATCTGCTTGCGCTTGCGCTCGGACTCGCGCGCCGCTTGCTCGGCGGCGGCCTTGCGCGCGGCCTCGCGTTTCACCGATTTGAGGTGCTTGTCGAGACAGCCCTTGCAGATGTGATGCCCCTCGTGCTCGACGAGTTCACTTTCGGGGAACGATTCGGCGCAGGACGGACATTTCGCCAGATCATTCTGATGCCGCTTCTGGCTGTCGGCCTTGCCGCAGTCATAGCACCAGTAGCGTCCCTTCTTGTCTTTGAACCGCTCGGCGTGCGCGACGTCTTTGCCGCAGACGCAGCAGACCTTGCCCGCCGGCGCGCCGCCCGCGATCGACTCTTCCGACAACGAATGTGACTGAATCGTTTCCGCCGGCGACGCGACCGCCGCCGTGGCCCGTTGACTCTCCCCGCCATTGGAACGTGATGCCATGGCAGTCCTTTCGGTGCAGATGTGACAACAAACAAGACGTGTGAAGCCAAGTCTTAGCTTACCGCACCGTCGCCGGTGAAGGCAGGGCGCTCACAAAGAAAAAACCCGTCTTTTCGACGGGTTTTCGGCGATGCCCAGGACATGCGAAGAATCCGCGATATTTCCGCATAAATCAAGGTCAACTAACCCCGCAGTATGCCTTCAAAGGTCGAAAAGGGATAGTCGCGGGGTTAGTAAGAAGCGTCGGCGTTAAGGACGACCGCCGCGCGTTGATACGCTTGGAGAAGCGCTATCAACTCGAAAGAATTGACCGGGGGCGTCACATCGTTTTGAGATGTCGCTCATCCAAAATCGGCGCTCCGGCACCGACGAGGTAGCGACGCGGAAGCCGAACGGTGAAT
>JAICTV010000379.1 GCA_025936175.1 Phycisphaerae bacterium | reverse complement strand
CCTGACCGGCTCGAACCTGACGATCAACGGCTTTAACAACGGCACGGCGGTTGAGGGGATCATCGCGCAGCAGTCTGCGACGATTAACTGCAACCTCGTCTGGGCGGGCAACTCGCACATCCACGTGAACAACGGCGGCACGGTGACGCTCAACGGCCAACTGCTGGGCGGCGGAAACCTGACGAAGTACGGCAACGGCTCGCTGATCCTGACGCAGGCGGCGCCGGCGTACACCGGGAACCTGACGATCGAGACCGGGACGTTCAAGCTGAACGCGAGCTCCGGCGGCCTGGGCTGGGGCACTGGCGACATCACCGTCAACAGCGGCGCAACGTTGTGGCTCGACGCCTCCGCCGGGAAAATCGACCTCGAGAGCGGCTCGGGCAGCATCTTTATCGGCGACGGCGGCACGCTTCGCGTCACCGGGGACGGAGACACCAGCACCGAAGACGTTCATTACCAGCATAACTATCCGCACTTCGCCATGGGAACGGTCGACGCGCCGGCCAATACCACGATCCACGCCGACGCCGGCGCGCTCCTCGTCTTCCGCGCGCAGATCCGGAACACCACATCGGGTCACAGCTACGGCACGATTCACCTCGACGGGCCCGGCACGGTGAAGTTGACCAACTCCGGCTCGGACGGCGGTGGCGACGCCGGGATCTATGGCGGCGACTGGGACCTTTCCAACGGCACCCTGATCCTCGCGCAGAACAGCGAGACCGGCGGCTCATCCGGCGACACGCTCAACGCGCTGGGCTACAAGGACGGCGACGCGTCGCTCGGCAACACCATCACCGTGCGCGGCACCGGCGTCCTGGTCGGCACCGAGAACACGCCCAATCCCGCCGGGCCGATCAACTACTATCGCGCTAACGTCATCATGAGCGGCGGAACGCTCGCCTCGGGCAACGGCAAAGACGCCAACTGGGGCGGAAGCTTCACCACCGCCGCTTCGACCACGTCCACTCTCGCCACCTACGATCCGACCAACGTGGGAGCCGCGCGCAGCACGTCGCTGGTCGGGGGACCGGCGGGGCTGGCTAACTCGCAGGCGGATACGACGTGGGCCGGCAACCTCACGGTCGATCCGGGCATCACGACCGGCGGCTCGTTCATCATCAACCGCACGAGCGGCGGAAACATTTCCGTCACGCCCGGCGCGACCATCACCGTAAACCAGAACGCCGGCCTTCAGCTCACCGGCTCCGCCGACGCGCTGCAGGATTCGTCCAACGCGGCGAATCACGTCAACGTCACCAACAACTCGACGACCGTCGGCTTCAGCGTCTCCAACGGGACGAAGAACGTCGGCAGCATCGACGGCACCGGCAACACGACGGTCTCCGCCGGCACGACGATGAACGCGGATCACGTCCGCCAGAACAACCTCGTTCTCAACGGCAACGCGCTCATCCGCGAGAACGGCCTCGCCGCCGGAACCAGCAAGGTGGCGACGCTGACCGCGACGTCGGGCAAGATCGACATCACCAACAACCACCTGATCCTGACCGGCCAAGGCGTCGGCTCGTGGAACGGGTCGGCGTACACGGGTACGACGGCCCTGATCGCCACGGGGTACGGCGTCAATCAGGACTTCAGCGGCCCGAGCGGCATCGTCACCAGCGAGTCGAGCGCGACGGGCGGCAACACCCTGACGAGCATCGGTATCGCATCAAACACGGATCTGGGTCTTTCGACCTTCGGCGGCGTCAGCGTCGGCGCCAACGACACGCTGACGATGTACACCTACGGCGGCGACGCCAACCTGGACGGTCAGATCAACGGTGACGACTACTTCCAGATCGACTCGGCGTTTCCGACCGGCGGTCACGGTTGGTTCAACGGTGACTTCAACTACGACGGCCAGATCAACGGTGATGACTACTTCATCATCGACTCCAACTTCCCGGCGCAGGGCCCCGCGTTCTTCGTGAGCGGTGGCCTCAGCGGCGTGGCGGCGGTGCCGGAGCCGGCGTCGATCGGTCTGATCGGCCTGGCGGCCAGCGCGCT
>JAICTV010000122.1 GCA_025936175.1 Phycisphaerae bacterium | reverse complement strand
GCCACGTCTTAAGCCTTCGTCGCTCACGTACGCCGCGACCACAAGCGACTCAGCGGCAGGATCATCGCCCCGCCGATGTTGGCGATCGTGAACTCCGGCCACGCCATCGGCTCGCCGGTCGGGCGGAGCGAGGACGCGAGGTTCCGGACCAACCGCACCGGCGCGAGCAACCGCTCGCCGAGCGGACGGCTGGGCGCCAAGCCGTTGGGACGAAAGAGCAGCACCATCACATCGTCTTCGCGGAGATTGGTCGGATGCTCCGCCGCGACGGCGGCCAGCAGCTTCGCGACCACCTGCGTCGGATCCGTCACGTCGATCGATTGGACGATCCGCAGCAATCCCGCCTGCCCGAGCATCTCGCCGCCGGCATTGCGCGATTCGATGAGCGAATCCGTGTAGCACAGCACCAGGTCTCCCACTTTCAGCCGCACGTCGAACTGGTCATAGTCCGTCAGGTCGATCACGCCGAGCGGGATGTTCGTCTCAGACCGCTCCGGCTCCGCCGCGCGGTTCTCGAGATAGCTCCACTGCTTCGCCGCCGCGCGATAGACCAGCGGCGGCGGGTGGCCGGCGTTGCAGATCGACAGGTCGCGCGTGGGCGCGAAGAACGTCGTCACAACCGCCGTCGCGAAGCAGCCCGCCTTGCTCATCGCGGCGAACTGCTGGTTCATCGAGGCGACGAAACGGGATTGATCGATCTGGTTGACATGCTTGCGCATCAGCGATCGCAGTTGAAGCGCGAGATCGCAAACCGCCGAGCCGTGTCCGCTGACGTCGGCGACGAGCAGTCGGGTGATGCGCCCGGTGGCGCAGCTCGAGACGTAGTAGACGTCTCCACCGGCGTCCGCCTGGCCGTAGGGTCTGCTAAAAACCCAGGCATCGAGACCGGCCATGACGACGCCGCTGTCGGCGGCCTGATTGCCTCCCCAGACCTCCATGCAGACCATCTCGTGCGGCGCTTTCAACATGAAAAATTCCTAAATTTTCGGCCTAAATCCGCGATTTCAACAGCGCCAGCGGGGGCAGCGCGACTTTTTTTTGCTATTTCGCAATATGACCGGAAAAGAGCGTTGACGAGTTTATCGGTCTCCATAAAATCCGACCAGCTTGAACCGCCTAAGCCGACCGCACCCGCGGCGGCGCGGAGGACCCAGCGTGGAAAACGGGCAGCCCGGATGGGCAACCGCAATCCACGTCGTCGAGCGGATCAGAATCGTCCGGCGGTCGCGACGCCTGATGAGAATGATTCGTACGACAGGGGCTAATCGGTTTTGAGCGCGGGACATTTTGTTTTCGACCCGCCTCGCGCACCGAGGGGCACTTTCAGGCCCCAGCCCGGCAGCTAACTCCGTCGGCATGTGAAAGGGATCAACGCGCGTCCGTTCGCGTTCCGATCCTTTTGTTCTGAGTTCCATCGGGCTATGCCTCGCATTGCGGGTGCCGCGCCATTTCGTTTCGGCGTGACAGCACATCGATCAATCGGGGCCGCGAACCGCGCCACAACGGCGCAGAGGATTCACACCATGTCCGTCACCGCAGAAGACCTTCGCAGAGCGATCGAGAACCTCATCGACGCCAAGCTTCACGATGCCCTGTATCGTCCCGGCGGGCTCGAGAGGCTTCGGGCGCATCGCATTTCCGGCGTAGCCTCGCCGGACATCTGCAACGCCGAGCGAAAGCTGGACGATGTGCTGATCGAGCTGACGGCTCCGCCGGCGCCCGTCTCCGCTTACCGCCGCCGACCCCGCGCCAAGATCGAGAGCATGGAATTGGTCTCGACCGACTAACGCGCCCAGCGCGAAGTCATTGGGGATCCCAAACAACGAGCGCCACGCCGGGCACGCAATGCCGGCGTGGCGTTCGCGTTTGTGCACGTGCCCCGGCACTCGCAACCCACGTCTTTCGCGTGCGCCACATAGCCGCCGTTTACGGCAGCGCCATTCGCCTTTCGCGTTTGACGCGAAAAACCCCGCCGCAAGCGGTGCGCTATGTGAACAGCACATGCGGCGCCGAGCGGCGGGCTATGCGACGTTTCCTCGCGCGCATCTGCGCGTATAGTGTCTGACAACTATGGCCAAGCACACGATCGTTCTTATCCCCGGCGACGGCATCGGACCGGAAGTAACCAACGCGACCAAGCGGGTCGTGTCGGCGGCGGGTTTGTCGGTGGACTGGGTCGAGCTGCCCGCGGGCGCGGCGGCGATCGAACAGGGATTCGACAGCGTGCTGCCCGAGCGCACGCTCGCCGCCATCCGCGCACATAAGGTTGCTCTCAAGGGGCCGGTCACCACGCCGGTCGGCAAAGGGTTCACTTCCGTCAATGTGCAGCTTCGCAAGAAGCTCAACCTCTACGCCGCCGTGCGACCCGTCCGCAGCCTCGCGGGCGTCAAGACGCGCTACGAAAACGTGGACATGATCATCGTTCGCGAGAATACCGAAGGCCTTTATAGCGGCATCGAGAACGAGGTCGTGCCCGGCGTGGTGACGTCGATGAAGGTCGCCTCCGAAGCCGCCTGCACGCGCATCGCCCGCTACGCGTTTCGCTACGCCACCAAGCGCAAGCGGAAGAAGATCACCGTCTTCCACAAGGCCAACATCATGAAGCTCACGGACGGGATGTTCCTAAACTCCGCGCGCAAGATCTACGAAGACGAGTACCCCAACATCGAGTACGAGGAAGTGATCATCGACGCCGGCTGCATGAAGCTCGTGCAGAACCCGGATCGCATGGACGTGCTGCTGATGGAAAATCTGTACGGCGACCTGGTGAGCGATCTCTGCGCCGGCCTGGTGGGCGGCCTGGGCGTCGTTCCGGGCAGCAACATCGGCGACGACGCCGCCGTCTTCGAAGCCGTCCACGGCTCCGCCCCCGACATCGCCGGCAAAGGCATCGCCAACCCGCTCGCGCTGGTCATGACCGCCGAGATGATGATCCACCACATCGGCGAACACGCCGTCGGAGACAAGATCCGCAAGGGCTACGACGCGGTGCTCGCCGACGGGGCCGTCAAGACCAAAGACCTGGGCGGCAGCGCGACGACGGATCAATTCGCCGATGCGATCATCGCGAAGATGGGGTGATCACATAGTCCGCCGCTTGCGGCGGGGTCTTTCGCGTCGCAGACGCAAGAAACGAAATACCCCGCCGCCAGCGGCAGGCTATGTAGTTCGGCGATTGCGTCGGCGGCTCATCGCAATCGTCGATAATCCCATCACCATTACCCCGCCCGTCGTCGGCTCCGGCACGCTGGTGTCGGCGATGTCGGCGAAGGTGTAGCTCGCGCAGGCGACGGACGGCGTGAACGCGCCGAGAACGAGCGAGGTCGCGGCGGCGACAACGGCCGCCCGCTTGCCGAGAGGTGCTAAACTCATGAACGAATTCCCTCCTGTCGGGACAGAGTATACTCGGCCGGGCCGATGGTCGATCTTTCCAAAGTCATCTCCGCCGGCGTCGGTCCGATCATCGTAATTTCAGCGTGCGGGTTGCTCTGCTCGACGTTCTACAACCGGATGACCAACGTGATCACCCGCCTGCGCTCCTTCCAGCGCGAGCGCCTCGCGGAGCAGGCGCTGCTCGATCGCGAGACGGACGAGGCGATGCGCGCCAAGCGGCAGGAATTGCTCGCCATCCTGTCGCAACAGACCGAGAGCCTCGTGCGCCGCGTTCGATACGTCCGCCGCACGCTCTTTTGCCTGCTGCTGACGATTTCCTGCCTGATTCTTTGTTCATTATCCCTGGGGATTTCGGTGGTCATCCCTCGGTTGATCCTCATCGCCATCGCGACATTCGTGCTCGGGCTGGCGCTACTCCTCGCCGCACTGGTGTTCGCCATGATCGACCTGAAGCTTTCGCTCGACCCGGTCGTGCTCGAGACGACGTTCGTGACTCGTCGGGTGCGGCGGGTCGATCGGGTCTGACGTCCTGATGCCGGCGCGAGGGGCGGCTTCCACGAATTTCCGGAAAACCTGAGGTCTCTTCCGCGCAAAAAAATCGCCACGCCTGCCGAAACTCTTTGCGTTGCGGCGGCTGCGCAGATTATCATTCGCCGGCGGCGGCTGAGCGGGGTTTCTTCTTGGGTGTCGGGGTCTTATGCAGCAACAGCAAACTACGCGCGCCCGCATCCTGCTGGTCGAGGATCACAACGACACCGCGCGCGTGCTCTCCCGCCTGCTGGATCTTTCCGGCTACGCCGTCGATTGTGCCGACACCTTCAACAAGGCGCTTCGGCTGTGCAGCGAGAAGGAGTTCGACCTGCTGATCAGCGATGTCGGCCTGCCGGACGGCAGCGGGTATGACCTGATGCGCGAGGTGCTCAACCGCCGCTGCACGTCCAAAGGTATCGCGGTCAGCGGCTTCGGCACCGAGCAGGACATCGCCGAATCCCGCCAGGCCGGGTTCTCCGAACATCTCGTCAAGCCCGTCGATTTCGACTCGCTGCACCAGGCGATCAAGCGGGTTATCCCGAGCTGATCTCGATCACGTTTTCTCCCGTAAAGCAAAACCGCCCCGCGGTCTTCACCACGGGGCGGTTTCGATTGCGGATTTTGAAATCTGAAATTGAGATGTCAGATTTCAGATTCAGATTTTACTTGTTCAGCACCGGGCCACGCTCGACGGCAGCGGCGGGCGTGGCGTCCTTGTTGAAGGTCTGTTTGGTTTTCTTCGGCGCGGCCGGGGCGGCGGGCGTCGAAGCGACCGTGCTGCCGGTGCTGTGGATCTGCGTCGGGAGGATCAGCACTTCGACGCGGCGGTTCTGCGCCTTGCCGGACTCGCTGGCGTTGCTGGCGATCGGGCGCTGGTCGGCGTAGCCGGTCACCGCGAGGCGCTGGCCGTTCACGCGATCGGTCATCAGCTCCGAGCCGACCGCGATCGCGCGGTGGGCCGAGAGGTACCAGTTGTTCTTGTGACCGGCTTGAATCGTCGCGGGGTTGACGACGTTGGTGTTGTCGGTGTGGCCCGCGACCATCAGCTCGTAGCCGTTGGCGGTCGGACTGTTGAGGATTTGCGCGAAGCGCGAGATCGCCTCCTTGGCCTTGGGCGTGACTTCCGCCGAGCCGGGCGAGAAGGTGACGTCGCTCTTGAACTTGACGATGCCGCGGGCGGCGTCGAAGTCGACCAGATCCGGGTTCTGACGGGCGAACTCAGAGAGCTCGCTGGTGAGCTTCTCCGGCAGCGGCGAAGCGGCGCCGACCTTGCTGACGGCGTCGGCGTACTTGCGATTGAGCTCGTCGATCTGCCGCTGAAGGTCGCTGTTCTGGTTCGTGAGGTTGAGGATCATCGCCTCTTTGGAGGTGCCGCTGTTGCCCAGCGCGGCGAGCTGGTTCTTGTACGCGTCCGCCTCACTGCGGGCGCTGCTCGCTTCGTTCTGCGCCTGGCCGAGCTGCTCGGCGTAGCGGTCGCGGTCGAGCTTGAGCGCGTTGTATTTTTCCTGGGAAACGCAGCCACCAAGCAGAAGGGAAAGGGCCGCCAGAGAGAGAAGGTGCTTCCGTGCCATCGTGATCGCCTCCGTGCGAAAGAGAGATGTTCTGTTGTCTTACAGCCACTGCTCCGAGCGCCGTCTTGCCCGCGATCGCAAAGACCCCGGCTGCCCGCGGTCGCTCGAAGTTGGCGAAGAGTGTGCCGAGTGAAATCGCATCTTTCAAGGCCGATTGCAGAAAAAATTAAAGTTGCGATCATCTCGCGGCCGATGTGAGGCGTTTGGTTTTGTAATGTGAAGCGGAGTTGCCGGTGCCGATCTACGAATACACGTGTGGTTCCTGCGGCGGGAAATTCGAGCAGCTGCAGCGGACTTTTGCGCGCGAAGCGAAGGTGAAGTGCCCGTCCTGCGGCTCGACGAAAACCGCTCGGGCACTGAGCGTTTTCGCGGTCGGCGAGGGGTCAGGAAAATCCGCATCGTCATCGAATTCCGCCCCGCCGGGCATGTGCGGACGCTGCGGCGGGCCGGGGCCTTGCGCTTCTGGCTATTGACGCTGGCGGCGGCGCGGGGCGATGATTCCGGCCCGACCACATCGCGCGGGGCACGCCGCCGCAGAAAGAGCGCAGCACATCATGCCGATCGAGAAATGGTCTGACCGAATCACCGTTGCGCGTGTCACGGCAGACTCGCATCTCAGCGATGACTTCCAAACGCTCTTCGAGCAGGTCGGGGCGCGCGAACAGGACGTGGTGCTGGATCTGGCGGGGATCCGCTACGTGAACTCCTCGCACATCGCGCGGCTGCTGAAGCTGCGCAAGCAGATGATCACGCACAACTGCCGGCTGGTGTTGTGCGGGGTGGACCCGCAGGTGTGGGGGACGTTCATGGTGACGGGGCTGGATAAGGTGTTCGAGTTCAGCGACGGGGTCCCGACGGCGCTGGCGACGTTGCAACTGTCCACCTCCGGTCCTGCGGGCGCGGCATAAGCCCCGGCGGGATCAGGTTGTAGGGTTTATTGTGAGGCGGCTTTCAGTCGACCGGCGGGAAATCGGGATAAAATCGCTGCCTTTACATTTGCGCCGTGCCAATTCTCATTTAAATCTCATCTTTGTCTTGCCTTTTGTTGCCGGATCGGGCACATTCCTCGCGTTATCGGACAGGTCGAGAGGGACCTGGCTCCGACGACACCGCAAATCCTGCGGCTCTTGTGGGCTGCGGCGGTCATGTCAGTGGGTTCGCCGGCCAGCGCGTGGGGCGTGACGCCGGCGAGAGATCTGTGGGAGCTATGCACATGCGCAAGGTGCTTGGGTTTCTGAAGGATGAAGCGGGTACGGAGACGCTGGAGTGGGGTCTGGTCTGCGGCGTTCTCGTGGTCGGCGCGATTACCGCCATCACGCTGATCGGGCCGAAGATCACCGCCATGTGGAATAACCTCAACAACGAGATCCCGGCGCAGCCGTAAGGTCGGCTCGCGTGTCGTGGATTGAATCAGTGGGTGTGAAGCTCAAAGGAGCTGTGTGATGAAGATGTTGAAGTCCTTCTGGGCCGACGAGAGCGGCACGGAAACGTTGGAATGGGGCCTGGTCTGCGGTCTGCTCGTGGTCGGCGCGATTACCGCCATCACCTTGATCGGGCCGAAGATCACGGCGATGTGGAATAACCTGAACAACGAGATTCCGGCCCAGCCGTAGTCGCGCGTCGTTCACAACCTGTCTGACGACAGATGGCACATCCCGCCGATCACGTGATCGGCGGGATGTGACTGTCCAAACCCTCGAAGAGTGGAGAACGAGTCATGAAGAAGCTGATTGCATTCTGGGCCGACGAGAGCGGCACCGAAACGCTGGAGTGGGGTCTGGTCTGCGGTCTTCTGGTCATCGGCGCGATCACGGCGATCACGCTGATCGGACCGAAGGTGACCGCGATGTGGAACAACGTGAACAACCAGATCCCGGCGCAGCCGTAAGATCTCGTTCACGCACGAAAATCCCGCACGGAGGGAGAAACTTCGTCACGGAGCGCGCGCGGCAACGCGTGCGCTCCGTCCTTTTTTGCCGCTGCGGACCGCCGCTCCCTCCAGAAGATTCTCACGTCCATTGAAGTTGCAAATCTCACCGCCGCGCGGACAATCGCCCTTGCCTCTCAGGGCCGGAGGAACGCGTGAGCCGTCTCTCTGCACACCCCCTGCCGCGCATTAATCAACCCGCCAGTCGGCGGGCTCATATTCCCTGTTCCTTAAGGGCACTCCCATGATTCGACGGACCATCGCGCGCTTGGCGCAAGGACGTTCTCTCACCTTCTACCTCGTGCTGCTGGCGTGTTTCTTCGCCGGCTCATACCTGTATCGCCCGGCGATCGCGCAGAACACGCCGGCGGCGCCAACGGCGAAAGCCGCCGAGGCGTCGGGGATGTCGATGGCGCCGGCGGAGAACGCCGGCGGGACGAGCTTCAAATACTTCTCCTTCCTTTCCGATCCGAAATTCAGCAGCGGGGAGCGCGCCGCGCTGTTCGTGTCGGTGCTGGTCGCGCTCTCGGCACTGGGCTACGCGTGGATGCTCGTCGGGCAGGTCACCGGCGCGGACAAGGGCACGAAGAAGATGCAGGAGATCGCGGCGGCGGTCCGCGAAGGGGCCAACGCGTACCTCGCGCGGCAGCTCAAGATCGTCGCGCTGCTGATCGTGATCCTGGTGTTCGTGCTGTTTTTGAGCAAATACACGTCCGGCGGGGAGAACGCCAAGGATTACGCGATCGGGCGCGCCGCCGCGTTCCTGGTCGGCGCGTGCTTCTCGGCGCTGGTCGGTTTCGTCGGCATGCGCATGGCGACCACCGGCAACCTGCGCGTCGCCGCCGCCGCTCCCGTCGGCTTCGGCAAGGCGCTCATGTACGGCTATCGCTCCGGCACGATCACCGGCATGCTCACCGACGGCCTGGGCCTGCTCGGCGGGACACTCATCTTCATGACCTACGGCGAGCACGCGTACGAAGCGCTGCTGGGTTTCGGTTTCGGCGGGACGCTGCTGGCGCTGTTCATGCGCGTCGGCGGCGGCATCTACACCAAGGCCGCCGACGTCGGCGCGGACCTGGTGGGCAAGATCGAGAAGGACATCCCCGAAGACGATCCCCGCAACGCCGCCACCATCGCCGACAACGTCGGCGACAACGTCGGCGATTGCGCCGGCATGGCCGCCGACATCTTCGAGAGCTACGAAGTCACCATCGTCGCCGCGATGATCCTGGGCTGGGCGAGCTTCGGGCACAAGGGCGTGATCTTCCCCCTGCTGATTCGCGCCATCGGCGTGATCGGCTCGATCATCTCGACCTACACCGTCCGCGCCGGCGACAAGGGCGACGTCGCCGAGGCCATGAAGCAGATCAACAAGGGCTTCATCATCGGCTCGATCCTGTCGGTCATCGGATTCATCATCCTGGGCTTCTTCTACCTGCACTTCGACGAATCCAACGCCAGCGCGGCGGTGCTCGCCAACGTAAAAGCGCTGCCGGCGTGGGCGAACTTCGGCATCGAGGGTTTGGACATGCGTCCCGCGTGGACGTGCTTCGTCGGCATCGTGCTGTGCGTATTGCTTAACCGCACGACCGAATACTTCACCGGCACCGAGTACAACCCGGTGAAGGGAATCAAGCGCAACACCGAGACCGGTCACGGGACGACGATCATCGAAGGCTTCGCCGTCGGCTACGAATCCGCCGTCTGGACGGCGATCATCCTCTGCGCGGCGATCTTCGCATCAGTCGTCATCTACACCAGCACGATGATCGAGCCGAATCCGATCTTCATCGCGTACGGCGTGGCGATGTGCGGCATCGGGATGCTGACCCTCACGGGCAACACCGTCTCGATGGATGTGTTCGGCCCGATCGCCGACAATGCCAACGGCATCGCCGAGATGGGATTCGAAGTCGATGGAACGCTCATCAAAGACGAGAAGCACCTGAAGGAAAGCCGGCAGATCCTGGCGGACCTGGACGCGGTCGGCAACACCACCAAGGCGGTCACCAAGGGCGTCGCGATCGGCTCGGCGGTCATCGCGGCGGTCTCGCTGTACGCATCGTTCATCACCGTCATCGGCTCCGGTGGCGGCGGCGAAGAAAAGCCGCTGCCGCTCGCGGTCTTCAATCAAGTCGCCGGGCTGCTCACCGTCTCATCACCCAAACTGCTGATCGGGATGATCATCGGCGGATCGGTGCCGTTCCTGTTCAGCTCCATGCTCATCCGCGCCGTCGGTCGCGCGGCGTACCTGATCGTCAACGAGTGCCGCGTGCAGTTCCGCGACAAGGAGATCTGGGCGGGCACCAAAAAGCCCGATTACGGTCGTGTGGTCGGCATCTGCACGGGCGCGGCGCAGAAGGAGCTGATCGGCCCGGCGATCCTCGGCGTGTTCACGCCGATCCTCGTCGGCTACTTCCTCGGGCCCATCGGGCTCGCCGGTTTCCTCGCCGGCTCGATCGTCGCCGGGCAGTTGCTCGCATCGTTCATGTGCAACGCCGGCGGCGCGTGGGACAACGCCAAGAAAATGGTCGAGGACGAGCCGCGCGATCCCGTGCGCAACCTGGGCAAGGGGTCGGAGAAGCACAAGGCATCCGTCACCGGCGACACCGTAGGCGATCCGCTGAAGGACACCGCCGGGCCGGCGATCAATCCGCTGCTCAAAGTGATGAACATGGTCGCGGTGCTCGGCGTGCCGCTCATGCTCGCGTACGACCCGGCGGTGGTGAAGACGGTGAACGCGGCGGCGGCGAAGTATCCAGACGCGATCAAGACGCTGCCGACGGACGGCGGCAATGACGTCGTCCGCTGGGCGGCAATCCTCGTCACGCTGTTCCTGATCGCCTGGGCGATCTGGCAGTCCAAGCGCACGGCGGCGTTCGAAGAACAGCCCGGCGAAGCGCCGGGCGGCGCAGGCGTCACCGCGCCGATGGCGAAATAAGAAAGCTCACCACGAAGTCGCCAGGAGCACGAAGCGGTTTCCTTCACTGGAGGCCGCTTCGTGTGCTTCGTGACTTCGTGGTGAAATCAGTTCGAAACCGGCATAGACTTTGCCGCGGTTCTTGAAGCTGCTTACGGAGGTGTGTCATCGCAGTAAAGATTGCCGCGGCCACGACCGGCGCCGCGAGAGAAGCGAAAACCCGTCAGTTTGCCATCGACGCCGCGCGTCTGGCCGCGAACACGCGCTGCCACAACGTCGTCCTGCTCGACGTCCGCGGCATCTCCCCCGTCACCGATTACATGGTCCTCGCCACCGGCACGAGCGCGCGGCAGATGCGCAGCGTGTGCGACGAAGTCGCCGAGATGGCGCAGGAGCAGCACGGCGAGCGGCCGCTCTCCGAGGACGTCGATCAGAGCGAAAACTGGATGCTGATCGATTTCGTGGACGTGGTGGTCCACGTCTTCAGCCAGGACGCGCGGCAGTTTTATGATCTCGACAGCCTGTGGGGGGATGCGAAAGTCGTGGATTGGAATGGGAGTGAGCCTGCGGGGGAGTCGCAGAAGCGCGTTTGACGGGCAAAACCGTCTTCATAATCTGCGCCGCCAGTGCATGCGAGGGAATGGTGCGCGCTAACGCACTCGCGGAACGGATTGATTCGTCGTGACCCGGACACAGACAGCATCGGACCGCGATGCGCTGGTCGAGCAGTGCCTGATAGCGCCTGCCGACGCCGCGCCCGCAGCGTACGCGCGGCTGGGGCGCGCTCTCAAAGGGGAAGCGGAACGCGGGAACGTCCAAGCCGCCGCGGCGGCACTGCGGCGCGCGATTACGCCGACGCTCGACTTCACCTCCGCGCAGTGTTGCGATGAACCTCAAGAAAGGCCAGAAGCTCGTGCACCTGTGCTATGAGGTTCCGGATCTGGCGGCGGCGCTGTCGACGGCGTCGCAGCACGAATGCCGGCAGCTCTCGGAGCCCTCGCCGGCGGTCGCGTTCTCCGGACGGCGCATCGTCTGGTTCTATCACCCGACGTACGGGCTCATCGAGCCGCTCGAAGGTTGACGCCGGCGATCACTTCTTCTTCTCCGGCTCCCGATAGATCCCGACGAGCTGGCCCTTGGCCAGCACGTTTCCGTTCTGGCGTTTGAGCTCGTGGGCAATGGCGCGGGGGTCCATGTCGGCGGTCGCCGCGATCGCGGTGTCGAGCGCAAAGATCTCGAAGTAGTAGTGATGCGCCTCGCCCCCGCGCGGCGAAGGACCGGCCCAGTCGTGCCGGCCGAGGTAGTTCGCGCCCTGCGTCAGCTCGTAATCGCGCGCGGCGTTTTCGGGCATCTCCGTCACCTTCGGCGGGATGTTGTAGACGAGCCAGTGGTTCACCGGCTTGCCGCCGGAGACATCCTGCACGATCAGGACCCACTGCTTCACGCCGGACGGCCCCTTCGTCCACGACAGCGGCGGCGAGACGTTGCCGCCCCGCTGCGTGTACTTCGCCGGCATCTGTTCCGCGTCGAGAAACGCGGGGCTGGTGAGGCGAACGGTCCAAAGCCCGCCGTTGAAAACCGTTTCGCTGGCGAGCTGGCTCTCGGCGTTGCAGCCGGCGAGCAAGGCGACTGCGATTGCCGCGAAGGCGACGCGGGCATGCTTCGTCAGGCACATGCGGCCGAATCCTAATGATCGCTCCCGCGATCACAACTAACGAAGGTTCGTCAGGATTTGCCGCGCGGCGCGCTTTCCCGATGTGATCGCCGCGTCAACCGTGCCGCCCAGGCCTTCGCTCGCGGTTGCTTCGCCGGCGAAATAAAGCGTGCGCTCGATCGGCTTCTGAAGCTGCTTCGGCGCGTCGATCCCGCCGACGGCGATGTAGCTGTACGCGCCGCGCGCGTACGGGTCGGCCTGCCAGTCGGCGACGTGCGCGACGCGGATGACGCGCGCGATGCGATGGCGTGACAGGCCCGTGAGCTTTACCAGCGACGCGACGGCGGCGTCGAGGATCTCGCGGTTCGATCGCAGCGCGAGCTTGTCGGCGGCGGGTCCGCCGGCCCAGGCGGTCAAAACGTTGTCGCGCACCGGGAAGTGCGTCCACCACGTCGGGAACGCCAGAGTGTCGCCGTGAAGGAACGTGAGGTTGTGCAGCGGCTTGTCCGTCGTCGCATTTGGAAAGGTCGTCTTCTCCCAAAACGGTTCGCGGCATTCGATCAGCACCTTCACGACCGGGCCCGTCTCGATCTGCTCCCACGCCGCGCGATGGCTCGGCACATCCGGATCAAAGCGGACGACGCCTTCGCTGCCGGCGCTGGCGCGGAGCACGCCGATCGGCAGCGTGATGACCGCGCGGCGGGCGTGAACCGGCGGCAGCGGTTCGCCCTGGCGCGTGCGCGCGTGCAGTTCCACGCGGCCGCGGCGCCAGCGAACCACGTGAACGACGTGACCGAATCGCAGCGCGAGCTGGGGCTGGCGCGAGTGATCGTGAAGGAACGACATCAGCGCGCCGTAGCCGCGCACGGTGCGGAACGATTCGGCACCTTCCGTCTCGTCCGATCCCGCCTCGGCTTGCGCGATCGACTTGGCGCTGATGCGATCGCCGCGGGCGGCGTCGAAGCCTTCGACGAAGCCGAGGGCGAGCTTCTTCGCCTCCGCCATGTCTTTGCCGCGGCAGCAGCGCTTGAGGAAATCGATGAAGGAGATGTCGCGCGGGCCGAGATCTTCAAGCTTGTCGAGCACCTTGCCGACTTGCTCCCAGAAATCGTTCGCCTGGACGAGTTTTCCCTTCTTCAGCTCGAAGTGATCGCCGTCGGCGTAGTAGGCGGTGGTGTTGCTGGCGTGGAGAAGATCCCACACTTGGCCGGTGCGACTGTGGACGAACTCGGCGCCAAGCTCGATCGGCAGCGGATTGCCCGTCTGATGAATCGTATGAATCCGCCCGCCGATTCGATCGCGGGCTTCGAGGACGACGACGTTGACACCGGCGGCGGTGAGATCGCGGGCGGCGGCCAGTCCCGCGGCGCCGGCGCCGATGATCGCGACGTCATATTCGCTGCGCTTTGTCTTGGACACGCCGCCGCAGAATTACCGCGCGGCGGCGCGATCGGGGAAGATCAAATTGAACCGATCAAGCCGCGCGGGCGGGACGGGGGTTGGGCGGGCGGCGGAAGACCGGCTTGGGCCGCTCGTCGCGCAGCGCAGCGACCATCTCCCGGGCGCGCTCGTTGCCTGAAGCGCTGAGGCAGTCGAGCACCTGCTCGACCATCTCCAGCGCGTGGTCCGCTTCGGTCTGGATCGCATACGTGAACCCCTCGTCATCGCCGAGGACGAGCTGCACGATGTCGTAGACCGCGGCGGCGGTGGCGTCGCCGATGGGCGCGACCTTCATCACGCGCGCATCGAGCGGCGTCCAGACCTGAAGCACCTGCTGCGGCTCGGGTTGTTTGCGCGGGTCCATTACTTCATGCATCGACCAATAACGACGGCGGCTTTGGTCGTGCAGGCGGACGTCCGATAATTCGCAGCGGCATGGGCGCGACGCCCATGCTACGAAAGAGCCGCCCCGCCTTTGTAGCATGGCCGTCCCGGCCATGCCTGTGCCACAACAAATCGCGCTCTACGCAACATTAGCGCCGCAGCACTTCTTGTACTTCTTCCCGCTCCCGCAGGGGCACGGGTCGTTGCGGCCGACCTTGTCGGCCTCGCGGACGATCGTCTTGGTCACCGCGACCGCCCCTTCCTCGCCGTCGCCGCCGCCCGACGCCTGCTGCGGCTCGCCGGTCTGCACCGCCGCGAGATTCTCCGCGACGCCATAGCCGCCCGATTCCTCGTGCGTCGCGCTGGTGACGTTGTATGCGCTGCGCGCCTGCGGCTCGGCGCGGCCGATCTGCGCGCGGAAGATCAAGTCGCTCACCTTGTCGCGCACGCCGACCATCATTTCCTCGAAGTAGCGGTACCCTTCCTTCTTGTAGAGCACCCGCGGGTCCTGCTCGGCGAAGGCCTGCAGGCCGATGCTGTTGCGCAGCATGTCCATCGCGTAGAGGTGGTCTTTCCACGACTGGTCGAGGATCTGGATGAGCACGAACTGCTCGAGGTCGGACAGTTCCTTGCGGATGAAGCCGCGCACCGCGCGGGCGGCAACGGCTTTGGGATTGGTTTCGAGCTCGGTCGCCTCCGGCGCTTCGAGCTGGCCTTCCTTTTCGACCGCGGCGATTCCGCCGCGCGCGGTCGAGACCTTGCGGGCACGGGCCTGGAAACCGAATCGCCGCAGCAGCGCTTTCTCCAGCTCGTCCGGCGTCGGGTTTTCCTTCACGACTTCATCCGCCAGAGAATCGATCTTGCCGTCAGTGAGCCACTGCTTCTGCAAATCGACGAAGCGCTCGCGCACCTTGCGGACGGAATGGCCCTGGATCTCGTTGAGCGGGATCTCGACGCCGAACTTCGCCTGCCCCCAGGCGCGGACGAAGTCACCGGCGTACGGGTTCTCGGTCGAGCCGTCGGGCCCGCCGAACGCGTAGTTCAGCACGTGATCGACCGGATACTCGATCTCGCGCTTCGCGTACGCCTCGCGCGCCTTGTTCTCGATCAGCTCCGCGATCTCATTGGAAGGCTTGCGCGTGTTGCGCCCGCCCTTCTCGGATGCCATGAAGTCGTGCGGGCTGATCTCGACGCCGAACTTGTCGCGCGCCCAGCTCGCCAGCTCGGTCTCGGGATAGAGCGGCTCGAGGTACTTCATGATGCCGGCGCAGTCGCGCTTCTCGATCTGCTCGATGGCGCTGTCGCGCAGCTTGGCTTCCAGCTCGTAGTAATCCATCGAGCGGATCTGCGCTTGCGAGAGCTGCACGTGGAAGCGGCTCATCGCCCAGGATTGCAGGCCCTTGGTGTCCCACGCGGTCTTGTCCTCCGTCGCGTCCCCGGTGAATTCCTGCAGCGTCGCGGTGATGCTGGTCGTGGCCTCGGCCCGGGCCTGATCCTTGACGAACGGCTCGATGTCTTCGTACTTGCGATAGCCTCGGAAATCTTCGGGATCGAGCACGACGTCGAAGTTGACGCGCGACCACTCGGCGATGTTGGCGGCGACGAAATCCTCGGTGATGTACTTGCTCACCGCATCGTCGATCGCCTCGGAGATGATCTGCCAGATGACTTTCTCCACCTCGCGGCCTTCGAGCACCTGCTGGCGCATGCCGTAGAAGCTGGTGCGCTGGTGGTTCATCACCTCGTCGTACTCGAGCAGGTTCTTGCGCGCCAGGAAGTTCCGCTCCTCGACCTTCTTCTGCGCGCGGAGGATCCCCTTGCTGATGCGCTTGTCTTCGATGGCCATCCCCTCTTCCATCCCGAGCCAGCCGAGGACCTTGATCGTCCACTCGCCGGCGAAGAGCTTCATCAGCTCGTCTTCGAGGCTGACGTAAAAGCGCGACGACCCGGGATCGCCCTGCCGGCCCGACCGGCCGCGGAGCTGGTTGTCGATTCGGCGGGCGGTGTGACGCTCGGTGGCGACGACGTGCAAGCCGCCGGAGGTCAGCGCTTCCTTCGTCGG